>NZ_JBNMIZ010000172.1:0-5638 GCF_050873525.1 Brachyspira sp.
AGAAGTTACTTCATTCCTCAATATTGCAGTTGATAAGAATCTTAAGAAATTGCAAGTTGAAGAAGAAGACGGAAGCGTAGTAAAAGTTTTCACATTTGACGGCTACGGCTATTACATTTATGAAAACGACTTTGACGATTTAGCTACATATTATGCGAAGAATGATTTCCCAGAAAAATATGTAGGCTATTATACAAGCGCGAATAAATCCGTTAGAGTAACTATAGAAAATACGGGCAGAGTTAAATACATGCATGGAAAATACGGTAACTGGGATTACATTACTGGTAACTGCGTATTCAAAGGCAATGTATTAACGGTTAGAGGCGCGTATTGGAATGGCGAAAAAGTAGTATTCGGCGAAGACGGAAGTATTACTTGCTATGCCAAAGACGGCACGGAAATTAAATAATTGAGAGGAGGATATAAAGATGACTATAAAGAAAATATTAATAACATTATTAAGTTTGGTATTCGTATTTGCAGTAAGTTGCTCAAGCGATTTAGGACCTGAAGCGAGCCAAACCAACCCTGACGATTTAATTGTCAATGCAGACGGAGATTTAGCTTCTTTCGTAAGCGATTATTCTGGCGTATATTATGAAGCCGCTGGATATGCAGATTATAAACTCAGAGACGGAAAAGTTAGAAATATACATGGCGCAGAAGTGGCTATTGAAAAAGTATCTCGTTCGGAAGCTAAATTGCAAATACGAAACGCTGCCGAAGGCACTGTAGAAGTATTGAAGTTTGACGGCAAAGGTTATACTAGCTACACTTCTTATGTTCTTCAAAAAGTGAGCGATGAAGTTCTTATTTCAAATCCAAATTTAGGATATATTAAAGAATTCGCTCAATATAAGGGAACTTATAAAGATGTAGTTAAAGGTATAGAAAACTTTATAGCTATAGACGGCGATGGAAATATCTATTTCTACGATACAAATGCAACGGCAGCCAACGGCAGAGTAGGTATAACGGAAAACGAATTGACTATAATAGAAACTCAAAATAATAATATTATTGCTCGAAAGCTTATCTTCAAATTCGACCAAGGCGTTTACAGAGAATTTAACTTGAACGGTTCACATATAGAAGTAACTGGCGAAAGATTCACAAGAACGAAAGACTTTGTTGAAGATTTGGCAAATACCGTTTATGTTGACGCTAACGATAAAGTAAGAGTTAGTATTAATTCAGGCGGAGCTGTAATAATAGACCAAACTGCAGATTATCCAGAAGCTATAAGAGTAGGAAACACGATTAAAATAAAGAAAATGGGAATTACTATCACTATGAATGGCGATAGCGCTAGTTATAAACCAAGTAATTATGCTGCGGCTATAACTTTAACTAAAAAAGCTGGAAACCATGTAGTAGGAGATTGGAACGAAGGAATAAAATAAAAGAATATTTTATTTTGTTATAAAAAGAGTAGGTTTTTAAAGCCTGCTCTTTTTTATTTAATTGTCATTTTATAAAGTTAAATCTTAAAATAGAATTTCATTAATTGTGGATTACTTCGGCATTTTCAATGCCTCGTTCCCTACGGGACGCCTTCGGCGAATGACTGATTAATTTGCATTGTGAACTTTTTTAATAATTCTGTCATTGCGAATGGTTGGATTGCCACACCTCTATCGAGGCTCGCAATGACAAAATTAAATTAGACTGTCATTACGAGGGCAACGCCCGAAGTAATCTATTCTATTTGGATTGCCACGCCTCTATCGAGGCTCGCAATGACGGTGCATTTTGTCTGTCATTGCCGAGACTAAAGTAAATTACACTGTCATTGCCGAGACTACTGTCCGCCTTCGGCGAGGCACACAGAGTGTGCGAGCTTTTGTAAGAAAGCGAAGCAATCCACTAACTAAAATCCGCCATTGTCAAGCATTTATGAAAGTATGTAATCTGCCGTAAGACTTTATTTTAAAAAACGCTATGAACGAACTCTTTAATTGCATTTCCATTAATATTAATCTGTTCTCCGTTTATCGTAAAATATCCCGTGAGAACTCCGTGAGAGATTTTATTATTCATTTTAGCGAAACCTCCGAAAGAATCCGCATGCTCTTCGCTCTTAATAGAATAAACGAAACTAAATCCCGATTCCTTCGAGTAAAAATCTATCTTGTCGTTATATTCATGCGAAATAAAATCATCGTAAACGAACCATCTGTTATTATATAAAAATTTTGCTATTTTTGAATTTTGAGATTGCGGTTTTGAATCGTATATAAAAACGGGAACGGGTTTGGTAGAGTAGGGGATATAAACGAGTCCGACAATAATATTATGATTATATCTTGACGGAATTCTTCCAATCGTATTAATAGCCAAAATCGAGCTTGTAAAATTAATTATATTTTCGCTTCCCGGGACAATCAAATAGCCTCTCGGATAGCCGAAATAATAATTTGCCAAATAAAGTCCTCTATTTCCTCCCCAGTTAATCATACTTGCATTAAAATTCGTAAATCTAAAATTGAGTTTGGATTCCACAAAATTCGTAATCGCCGTTTCAAAATTAATCGAAGTATTATAAAAACTCGGAATTTCCAAATTTAATTGAGAGTTCGTTCTTCTAAATTGCGCTCTCACAAAATTGTCGTAATAATCCAAAAAATTTTTATTTTCTTCTTTAAGATAAAAGTTTTGATTATCGCCGTCAATCAAATTAAAAGCGTTGTAAGAAAAATATCTTTTTAGTCCGTATTTGTATAGTTTCCATAAAATTACATGATTATCATGAAATAAATATAAATATAGCGTCTCTTTCATGTTTTCGTTTATTGGAATTGATTTTGGAATATTCGTAAAAACGCCCGTATAATAAATTCCTCGCTCGTTCATAATATTATCTCCGTTTGCGGTTGGAGTATTATTTTTCATAAAAGATTTATTCGGAACTATATTATAAGGCACATAAATTGAAATAAAAATAATAACGGCAAGAATAAATATAATAAAACCTATGATAATATATTTTTTTATATAACTTGAAGAATATTCATAATAATCGTCTTTTTCTATAAGTTTTTTCTTTAGCATAATTAATTATTATTAGCTTCCTCGTTTTTATTGTTTAAGGCTTTTTCTTTTTCAATATCCGCTCTGACTTCTTCTTCCGTTCTGCTTTCAATGGAATTGTCTAATAATTTATTTAAAGAAAATAAAGCGACTTCGATTTCATCGTCTTCTGGAATTCTTGTCGTAATTTTTTGAAGCAAAAGCCCGGGCAAAATAGCCAAACGCATTAAAGGAAAATTATAAAATCTGAAACCTAATTTTAATAATTCGTAAGATATTCCCGAAACGATTGGAAGCAGTAAAATATTTATAATTAAAACGGTAATATTTCCAACGATTTTTGGCGGAATAAAAGAAGAATATATAAAATTATAAACGAAATAACTCGTAAACATATACAAAAGAATCGAAACGGTTAAAACTAAAAACATAAAAGTAGTTCCGCATCTCGGGTGAATTGTCGTAAAATCTCTTATATTTTCTTTATTCGGATTTAATCCATGTTCGTAGGCGTTTACAACCATATGTTCCGCTCCATGATATTGAAAAACTCTTTTAATATCTTTGAAAAATGAAATAACAAGCAAATAAGCTATGAATATGCATAATTTAATCGCTCCACGAAGAAGATTAAACGAAATCACATGACTTTTTTCTTCTATTCCGATAAGATTTACTATGAAATACGGAAGCGCTATGAATATTCCTACTGCGAAAGCCAAAGATATAAGCATACTCAAAGTCATCGCCGCGTTTTGTTTTTTTTCAGAATTTTCTTCTTTTTTATTTTCCATTTCTTCTTCAAGTCCCGCCGTATTCGCAGAGAACATTAAAGTTTTATATCCTAATTTCATCATATCTATAAAATTGACTATTCCCCTGAAAAAAATCATTTTGCTTAATTTATTTTTATTTTCTGGAATTCTATATTTTATAAAATCTATTTCCTCTGTCGGTTTTCTAACGGCTACCACATAATGAGTTTTATTTCTAAGCATAATTCCTTCGATAACCGCCTGCCCGCCGACTCCTTCTTTTATTCTGTTTTCGTCTAATTTATATTTCATTTATTTTATCCTATTTTAATTTTTGATTTATCTTAAATAATTAAAAACCAATTTAAATTATATTAATGATATATTAAATAATCTATTCTTTCAAGATGTAAAATTCGTTTAATTTATAATAAAAAATTAATTCGATTGGGTTTTATATATTTATAACATTGATTTAAGTGAACGATTATATGACGACTTAACGGCATTAATAAAAGTCCTGCAATATCTTTTTTGCCCCAGTAATCTATAAGCCATAAATTATCTTTTGAAACTCCGCCATCGTTTATAATTTTTTCTAAATTAATTTTATTTATTTTTCTTTTCATGTCTTCCGCTTTAAGTCGTTTTATTAAATTAATAGTTTTTTCGCTAACTTTATCGTTATAATATTTTAATTTATCGATATTAATATCTTCCGCCAATTTTTTAATTTCCTCTTTTGATAGAGAATTTCCCGTATCCGTAATTGAAATATTGAGTTCTTTTTTTAATTTTTCATTTAAAACCGATTCTTTTTCGCATATAAATATATTTACGATTAAATCTTCGATTCTTATTATATGCCATAAATTCCATATTATATTTTCGTTTTTGGAATTTTTGAATTCTATAAATAAATTATCGATTTGTTTTTTTAATTCTAAATAAAGATTTATAAATAAATTTTTTGAAGTTTCAAGCATTTCCGCTTTTCTAATTATTTTATTTAATTCTTTATGCATTAGAGTTAATTTATTGTCTTTGTCAAAATATTTCATTTTAAAATCTTAACTTTAATAAAATATACTTTCCGTTATATTTGGCAGCAGTTTATATATTGAAATTCCTATTTTATTTTCAAAATATTTCTTTATATCGAATATTTTTTTCCATCTTAATGAACTATGCTTAAAAGTTCCGTATCTTATGGCGACATCGATAAATCTTTTTTCCAAAATACAAAATCCGTTTGTCATGGCAAGCGAATCGCATAATTGAACGAGTAAATCGTAATCGTCATATTTCGCGTTTTTTATAAATTCTTTCATGAAATTATAATCTTCTTCGCTCATATCGAATTCTCCAATCGCCGTTTCAATATCTTGTATCATAAAAGCATGACTTATACAAATTTGAGCCAGTTTTTCCCAGCCGTAATTTATGCAATATTTATATCCGTCAATTAAATGTTTTTCGGAGGTTATTCCCGCGTATCTGCCAATATCATGCAAAAGTCCGTAAATATACGCTTTTTCTTCGTCCAAATCTTCGCATTTTTCGGCAATTATTCTGCAGGCTTTTGCCACATATTTTGAATGTTCCGCCCAAGCTGTTGGGTTAGATTTATAAGCCTTATTTAATTCGTATTCGGCTCTTTCAATATTTAAAATATTATTATTCAAATCGAGCATGAATATAATTTTAATTTCATTTAATAAAAAATCAAGTTTTCAAATTTTATGTTGTTATTGTTATTGCGAGACATTGAAAATTCCGAAGCAATTCCAATTTAATGAAATTCTATTTTCAAATTTCATTTTATTAATATCGGATTTCCACGCTTACTC
>NZ_JBNMIZ010000173.1:0-5613 GCF_050873525.1 Brachyspira sp.
TATAAATATAAAAACATTTGAAACTTATATTATCAGTCTTCTAAATAGAAAATTAAGCAATAATTTTATCGCTACTAAAATGATGATATTAAAAGATTATTTAAAATATTTATCTAAAAACAATATCATTAAAACAAGTTTATTCTTCGATATTTTCGACAGCATAAAAATACCGAAGCGGACGGTAAAAAATCAAATATGCAGAAAATCAAAAGAGGCGATGGAGTTTTTAGAAAATATAAAAAGAGATAAGTTTAGCGACAGAAGAAATATATTAATGATTATGCTCATGTCGAATACGGGAATAAGACGAAAAGAAGCGGCGGGAATAAATCCGAATGCGATTAACTTAAACGACAAGACGATAACTATTTACAAAACAAAAGGCTCGAAGCCTCGCATAATTAGTTTTTCCGAATGCGTAAAAAACGCGCTTATAGATTATTTGAAAGAGCGAGAGGCGATACTCAAAAAACATGATAAAAAATCGGACTCGCTTTTAATAAAACAAAACGGCAACGACTTAAATATAAATACGATAAGCGCAATAATGAAAAAACTTTCTAAAAAATATAATTTTAAAATTACTTGTCATAGCCTGCGAAGAGGTTTCGCGACAGACATGGCAGAGAGTAACACAGATATATATTTAATAAGTAAAATGCTCGGACATGAAAATATTAACACTACAGTAAGCAGATATATTCAAGTATTTTCAAGCGCAATAAAAACTGCAATGCAAAATCATCCGCTCTCGAAAATTGAAAGCGAAGATAAAAAATGCGAAGAAAATAAAAGTCCTAATTCGGATAATTTAAAAAAAGAGGA
This sequence comes from Brachyspira sp., assembly GCF_050873525.1. GTDB lineage: Bacteria > Spirochaetota > Brachyspiria > Brachyspirales > Brachyspiraceae > Brachyspira. Next base: position 829 of record NZ_JBNMIZ010000173.1, read on the forward strand.
GATAATTTTAAAAATTAATTCGCTTATGGAAGAGACGAATAAACTTGTAAAAATGCTCGAAAAAAGCGCTTAAAATTATGCGATTTTTTTGACGCTAAAATTAAGCGACTGTCTCTTAAAAATATCTTAAAAAATAAGAGACAGTGTCTTAAAAAATAAGAGACAGTGTCTTAAAAAATAAGAGACAGTGTCTTAAAAAATAAGAGACAGTGTAGTTTATTTTAATACACCTAACGCGAGATTTTTAAAAATTAAAATCTTCTATATAAAGCGAAAACGGTTTATAAGATTTTTTATTTTATTTTTTAATTGCGCTATGATTATATTTTTCGTAAATCGAATGTTTATTTTTTAGTATTGCAAACGAATAAAATTTTAAAAATTTCTGCGGATTTTTAAAACTTAAAAATGCGTCTTTTTTTAAAAGCGATTTTTATTTTTGAAATAGTCTAATTAAAGCGTAGAGCCGTTTTTTAGCGACTTTTTCGGCTTGAATATATATTTTATACCCCCCCCTAAAAAAATAAAAAAATCGGCAATTTTTAAATTTTTAATTTTCCAAAATATTTTTTATAAAATTTTAAAAATCTAAAATTTAAAAATCATAGTTTTTTAAATTTTAAAATTTTTAGATTAAGATTTTAAATTCGATTGGACTAAATAATTTTTTAAAAAAACAAAAACAAAAAGAAAAACAGAATTTAAAGTTGTTGTTGTTGTTTTCTAAAGTCAACTAGTATATTATTTAAAACAACTTGCAATATTCGTGCCAAAAAATCTATGAAATTATGCCTAAAAATCATGAAAAATGGCAAAAATTCTCTATTTTTTAACAATTTTTTTAATAATTTATTCAATATTTTATTTGCAATTAATTTTAGAATTATTTATATAATCGCAGTAAAAATCATGGCATTTTCTCAAATACGCGCTTACGGATAGATTGTATTTTTTAGCTGATTCTATTATATTTTCTTTTTCTTTTTTTGTAGCAGATAAAGTTACGAAACATCTTCGTCTTTCTTTAATTTCAAATTCTTTTAATTGTGCGTTATTTTTTTTGAGAGACTTTCTTCTTCATTGTTTGAACTCCTTAAAAATTATTTTAAAAATTTTTTAAATATTTTTTTATGTATTATATTGCAATTTAGAAAAAAATAAACTATATTATAATCAAGATAAAAATTAAAAAGAGGTAAAGTCATGTCGAACAAAATTAATTTAATCAGATTATTTATAATTCTTTTTATCGCTTCAATAAGTTTAAATGCTGACGATAGTCGCATAGTTTATCTATCGCAAACGGGCATTAAGTATCATATAAAAACTTGCAGAACATTAAAAAAGAAACCGATTGCGGTCACGCTTAAAGAAGCGAAAAGACGCGGTTATACTGCTTGTAAAGTATGCCGTCCTTAAAACGAAAAATAAAAAAATTAAAATAAAATCGAAGGAGTAAAAATCATGTCAAAAGAAAAAGTAAATAAATTATTTGAAATTGCAAAAACTAAATTAAACGAAAATGAAACTGTAGAAGATTATATAAATGTTTTTCTCGAATCAAGCATAGATAAAATAAATATGCCTCTTCCTGCTGTGCTTATAGCTACAAACAAACGACTATTTTTTTATTTAAGAATGACACTCGGACTTAAAGAACAGATTGAAAGTTTTGACTACAATATAATCAATTCTATTTCTTTAACTAAAGACGCTACAAAAATTTTTAATCCGTTTCCGCATCTGCTCGAGATAAATACGATTAATAAAAATTTTGTTTTAAAAATTTCTGCTAATGAATTAAAATCAAATAAAGTTCAAAATTTTACTCAAGCAATAAATAATAAAATAGCTTCTGTAAAAAGTTCAAACGAAAATCAAAATATAGATATAGCTTCTCAAATTGAAAAATTGGCGGAATTAAAAAATAAAGGAATATTAAACGAAGAAGAATTTAACAAAAAGAAAAACGAATTGCTTGCGAGGTTATAATGAAAAAAATAATTATAATAATTCTATTTATATTTTTAATTCGATTTTTTAATTCAAATCTTGAAGCTCAAAATAATTATAGCGACTATACTCAATTAAAAGTTTTAACTAATGTGCAAGTTATAAGAGTTTATGACGGCGATACATTTTTTGTAAATATTCCGTATCTGCATTGGCTCATCGGAAGTAATATAAGCGTGAGGATAAGAGGAATAGATACTGCAGAAATTCGAGGCGGAACTGCTGAAACAAAAGCACTCGCTCAAAAATCAAAAGACGCTCTAATAAAATTATTCGAAAATAGAACTATCACTTTATATAATTTGAATAGAGATAAATATTTTAGAATACTTGCAGATGTTAAAGCTGATAATATAGAAGTAAAAGAATATATGATAAAAAACGGTTTCGCTAAAGAATATGACGGCGGCACTAAATCGAGCTGGTAAAATTAATTTATTCTCATTCTAATTATACACCAAGTCTGCGCTGGCTTTAACGATAAAATAAGTCTTCTAAAATAATCTAATCGCTCGAACGGTATCGAAGCCGCCAGCATTTTTGTAATTCTTCCGCTTGCGTCTCGTTCGACTTTTCCGCCGACAAAAAAACAAAAAGGAAAATATTTTTCGTTAGTCGGAATATCGTCTTCGCTTTCAAACTCAATATAATTTTCAAAGTATCCGCATACCGCTCTGTCGTTTCCGCAAAACCATTTCGCGCCCGCGTCATTTTTGTAATATCCGCTTATCGCTTCTTCGTTTCCGCAAAACCATTTTCCGTCCGCGCTGCAATATACTAAAGCCTCGCGAGGCACATCTTGACAGCATATCAATACATTTCTTATTTCAGTAACGCGCGGAACAAAGCCGTTAACGATAACTTGATTTTGGTCGTCATCGTTATCTAAAAAAGAGTTAGGGTCCGTAATCGGATTATTTTCGTAAACAAAAACATCAAAACCGTTTTCTTGAAGTATTTTTTGCATATAATAAGCCGACTGCCCGCCTTTATCTTTCCATCTCATCGCAATAGTATTTCTTCTTATTTCTTCGCTCTTGTCAGGATTGATTATCGCATATTGCTCTTCCCATAATTCCAAACTTCTTGTCGAGTCTGGAAATAAATCTAAATAGATACTGTCGATATATTTGCGAACATCGTCAAAAAGAGAAGTCAAAGCTCTAAAAAACTTATTCAAATATTTAGTGTCAAGCAATTTCCATAACTTCGATTTTGGAAGAAGTTTTTTTATAAGTTCAAAATATTTTTTATTATAAGCCATTTTTTAAATTACAACCTCGTTCACTGTTAGACTTTTTAATTTTGCAACCTCGCCTTCTTTTAAAGAGTATTTAGTCGTCACTACATCGTTTAAAATATTTTTTACTCCGACAAAATTTCCGTTATAATTTTTGACTATGTCGTCAACTATAGCGATAATATTCGTTTCGTTAATAATATTTTTTGCGGGAGGCAGAGACAAACCTTTTAAATAAGGTTCTCGCTCTAAAAAATAATCTTCTATCGCTTCTTTAATTAATTTTATTACTTCCGCTTCTGACGACACTTCTAATTTTAGTATTTCTACATCGAATTCTACAACTTTAACGGCACGAATATTTTTATAACTTTCGTCCGCGTCTGGGTCTATGATTGCCGTGACAGGTCGTCTTGTCGCAAGCCCTGTCGCAGGGTCTACATCTATATTCTGTCCGACTTTTTTTAATAAAGCGCGGTCGGGAACGCGGTCGGTATAAATCGCGGGGTCGGCTAAAACATAAACTAAAACATTGCCAGGGTCTCCTGTATAGATATAAGAATTAATCACGCCCGCGGTTTCGTTCGCCCAAGTTCGATAATCCGAAAGCGCTCCGCCTTCTGGTTGCAACTGAAAACGCTCTTTTATTTTTTTTCTATAACTGCTTTCGCTTTCTTTATCTATTCCGACTTGAATTAAAGAAATTACTTCTACTGTATCTTCTATAAACGAAAGCGGATTTACGATATTTAAAATATCATCTTCATGCAAATTGCCTTTCGCTCCCGCTTCCGCGCATGTCAAAAAAATCGTTTCTTCGTCTTTTGTAAAAGTATAACTTTCAGTAGTTATATAAGTAAGTCCGTTCAAGTTTGAAGTAAATTGAGTTCCGCTAAAAATTGAATTATTTTTTTGAACTACTTTAACTCTTGCGCTCACTATAGACTGTGTCGCAGGGTTAGGGTCGCCTACTCCGATAAGCCTTCCCCACTCGGAGAGCGGGCTTATTGTTTTTCCGAGTATCGACACTTCTTCGTAGCTCGCAGTCGATACGAATATTTGCAAGAAAATCCAATTGCACGATTTATATAAAATCATGAATACGCCTGCCAAAACTGTCGCAAGAATACTTATAAAAGATTTTGGAAGAACGCTTATCTCTTTTCCGAGTTCGCTTTTCATTTGAGCTATTATTAAATCGTATATTTCTTTAGTCGTTTTTTGTTGTAATGCCATTTTTAAAACTCCTTCTTATTATTTTTAAAAATTTTTTACGCTTGCCAATTCAGTCTATAATTTGAATTAGAAAGCAATTTACTGTCTCTTAAAAGTCGAATGTCTATTTTAAGCTCGTTAAACGCGGGAATAGCGCAGTCGACTTCTACCGTATCAGCAATATTTTCTTCTATAAACCAATTTAAATCTAATAATATATTTTGTTCGAGTAGTTTCAAGTTTTGAGCGTTAGCGTTATTTCCGTTTATAAATTTTAAAGTTCTGCTTCGATATTTTTCATTTTCGCTATTCTGCAA
>NZ_JBNMIZ010000174.1:0-5601 GCF_050873525.1 Brachyspira sp.
CTATTTAATATAATTTCATAAAAACATTTGCTAAAAACTATTTACAAAATGACGATTTATTATATAATAAAAATGCCTAAATGAATAACTATTAAGGTTTATCATAAAGGAATTATTTACGATTATATTTAATTTGATTTTTTGATTTATGGAAAATAGAATTGCCGTTATAGGAATAATCATTGAAAATAAAGATATAGTTTCAAAGGTTAATGAAATTTTGCATGAAAACGGCGATTTTATAATAGGAAGGATGGGAATTCCTTACAGAGAAAAAAATATAAATATAATCAGTATCGTTTTAAATGCTCCTTCGGATAAAATTAATAGTTTAACAGGCAAACTTGGTATGTTGGAAGGAGTTTCGGCAAAAGCTCTCTATTCCAATAAAAACCAGTAATATTTTAAACAGTTTTTTATTTGGAGACGCTATTATGTTTAATTACGATTCAAAATCTAAAAATGCAAACGAATTTATAAACGACAAAAAAATTTTAGAAACTATATTTGAAGTAGAAAGCGGGAATTACGATATTGAAAAAATATTGAATAAATCAAAAGAAATGAAAGGACTCGAACCCACCGAAGCTTTGGCTTTATTATTATGCAATGATAAAAATATAGAAAACGAAATATACGAAATTGCAAAGAAAATTAAACTTGAAATATACGGAAGAAGAATAGTTTTATTCGCTCCTTTATATTTATCAAATTACTGCATCAACGGCTGCGTATATTGTCCTTATCATTCAAAAAATAAAAATATAGCAAGAAAAAAATTAACGCAGGAAGAGATAAAAGCGGAAGTAATAGCTTTGCAGGATATGGGACATAAAAGACTTGCTCTCGAAACGGGAGAGGACCCAGAATATGCGAGTATGGATTATTTACTCGAATCTATAAAAACTATTTACGGAATCAAACATAAAAACGGCGCTATAAGAAGAGTAAATGTAAATATCGCGGCTACAACGGTTGAAAATTATAAAAAATTAAAAGACGCGGGAATAGGCACTTATGTTTTATTTCAAGAAACTTATCATAAGCCGACTTATCAAAAACTTCATCCTACGGGACCAAAAAGCGATTACGAATATCATACGAAAGCTATGGACAGAGCTATGGAAGGCGGAATTGACGATGTTGGAATCGGAGTTTTATTCGGACTCTATAATTACAAATACGATTTTACGGCGATGCTTTATCATGCAAAACATTTGGAAGATACTTTCGGATGCGGACCTCATACGATAAGCGTTCCGAGAATAAGACCAGCGGACGATGTCGATTTATCTTCTTTTCCAAACGCGATAACGGATAATTTATTCAAAAAAATTGTAGCCGTTTTAAGAATAGCCGTTCCTTATACGGGAATAATAGTTTCCACAAGAGAGAGTCAAAAATCGAGAGAAGAAGTTTTGGAAGTCGGAGTTTCGCAAATAAGCGGAGGCTCGAGAACAAGCGTTGGAGGATATGTCGAAGAGGAAGAAGAAAATTCAAAACAATTTGAGGTTAACGATACGCGCTCATTGGACGATATAATAGAATGGTTATGCAAAATAGATTATTTGCCAAGTTTCTGCACGGCATGTTATAGAGAAGGAAGAACGGGAGACAGATTCATGAGTTTTGCAAAAAGCGGACAAATAAAAAATTTCTGTCAGGCTAACGCGATAATAACTTTAAAAGAATATTCCAACGATTACGCTTCCGATAACACCGAAAAAGAAATTGATAGAGTAATGATTAACGAAATAGAAAAAATCCCAAACGAAAAAGTGAAAAATAAACTTGTAAGCGCTTTGGACGGAATTGACGAAGGAAGAAGAGATTTCAAATTTTAATCGGATATTAAAATGAACGATACTCCAAATTCAAATAGAACTCATATAGCGATTTTCGGAAGAAGAAACGCGGGCAAATCGAGTATAATAAACGCGATGGCAAATCAAGATGTCGCCATAGTTTCGGACAATGCTGGAACGACTACCGACCCTGTGAAAAAAGCTATTGAAATAAATAAAATCGGAGCATGCGTTATAGTCGATACGGCGGGATTTGACGATGAGGGAGAACTTGGTTTATTAAGAATAGAAAAAACTAAAAAAATATCGGAATCAACGGATATCGCGCTGCTTGTTTTTGACTGCGGAACTAAAAATATTGAAAACGAAGATTATCTTTTAGAATTGAAATGGAAAAATGAATTATCCGAATTTGGAATTCCAATTATTGCCGTTATAAATAAAATCGATTTGAATAAAAATTATAAAATAGTCGAACAAAATATAAAAGATATTTTCGATATTGACTGCGTGCCAATAAGCGCAAGTAAAAAAATAAATATAGACATTATTATCGAAACTATAAAAAATAATATTTCAAAAGAGGACGAAATAAGCATAGTCGGGCATATAGTCGGAGAAGACGATATAGTTTTACTCGTAATGCCTCAAGATATACAAGCGCCGAAAGGAAGATTGATTTTGCCTCAAGTTCAAACTATAAGAGATATACTCGACAATAAAGCGATAGTGATTGGAGCGACATTTGATAAACTTGAAAATGCTTTAAAAAGTTTGAATAAGCCTCCTAAAGTCATAATAACCGATTCGCAGGTTTTTAAAGAAGTTGAAAAATTAAAACCTAAAGAAAGCGCGTTAACATCTTTTTCAGTTCTATTCGCTCGATATAAAGGCAACGAAAAAATATATAAAAAAGGAGCGGATTTTATAGACAGCCTAAATAAAAAAAGCAAAATACTTATTGCCGAAAGCTGCACTCATATTCCGTTGGAAGGAGATATAGGAAGAGTAAAAATTCCAAATATGCTTAAAAATAAATTCGGTTTCGCGTTCGATATTGATTATACGGCGGGGGCGGATTTTCCAAGCGATTTGTCGAAATATGATTTGATTATTCACTGCGGAGGATGTATGGGAACGAGAAGGCAGATATTAAACAGAATAAAATTATGCGAAAAACAAAATAAACCGATAACGAATTACGGAATGGCAATAGCTAAAATAAACGGAGTTAATTATATTTAATGTTAATGAACGATATTATTGATATTAATAAAGCTAAAAAAATAATAGATAAAATCGATAAAAAAGAAAAAATTTCTTATAAGGACGCTTTGACTCTTTTATCTTCTTTTGAATACGATAATAATTTGAATAAAAAGAAACTTAATAAAAAAGAAAAAGCGGAAATAAAAGAATTAAAAAAATATCTGAAAGAAAAAGCGAGAGAAAAAGCGGATAAAATTTTTGGAAAATATATTTTTATGCGCGGACTTATAGAATTTACGAATTATTGCAAAAACGATTGTATTTACTGCGGAATAAGAAAGAGCAATAAAAACGCCGAAAGATATAGATTAAATAAAAAAGAAATTTTAGAATGTTGTAAAATCGGCTACGATATAGGTTTTAGAACTTTTGTTTTGCAAGGCGGAGAGGATAATTTTTTTAATATTGAAAGAATGACGAATATTGTGAAAGCGATAAAAAAAGAATTTCCCGACTGCGCTTTGACTTTGTCGATAGGCGAAAAAGAAGAAGAATATTATAAAGAATTAAAAAATAACGGAGCAAATAGATTTCTTTTGAGGCATGAAACTTCCGAAAACGAACATTATTCAAAATTGCATCCGAAATATATGAGTTTGGAAAATAGAAAGGAATGTTTAAGATATTTAAAAAATCTCGGCTTTCAAACTGGAACGGGAATGATGATTGGAAGCCCTTTTCAAAAATTGGAAAATATCGCGGGAGATTTGATATTTATGCAGGAAATTAAACCAGAAATGATAGGAATCGGTCCGTTTTTACCGCATAAAGACACGCCTTTTGCAAACGAAAAAATCGGAGAATTGGAACTTACTTTGATTCTTATAAGCGTTCTTCGTTTAATATTTCCGTTATCTTTAATTCCCGCGACTACGGCGCTCGGCACTATAAAAGAAGGCGGAAGGGAACTCGGAATATTGCATGGCGCTAATGTGGTTATGCCGAATCTCTCTCCAATGAATGTGAGGAAAAAATATTTGCTTTATAATAATAAAATATCCACTGGAACGGAATCCGCCGAAGGAGTGGAACTTTTAAGAGAGAGTATAGATAAAATAGGTTATATTCTTACTGGAGCAAGAGGCGATTTTGATATAAATAGAAGATAAAAAATAATTACGGTTAATTACGCATTAAAAACCCCTATGCCCTTATCGAACATAGAGGTTGTTGGCTTAAATCTTTATTTTTGCGGAATTAATTTAGAGTATTAATCTTCCCAAGCTGCTGAAGGCGTTATACTTATTACTACGGAAGCTGTTTTATCTGCTTCATTGTAAGTGTATTCAGTCATTTTATCGTCTAATACATAACCCGATTTTGCAGTAATAGTCAAAGTTAAATCCAAAGCTGTGCTAGCGCTTGGTTTAGTTTCACTGCTGTATTTTCCTGCTACAGTAACTCCTTCTTGTTCAACTGCTAAAACTTGGTCTAATGCTGTTTTTAAATCTCCAAATTTTGCAGTTAATGCAGTTACAGAAGCTTTTCCGCTTGCAGGATTTACTCCAGAAAAGTCTATTGTTTTCTCAATAACAATAGATTGCAAAACTCCCGTTAAATCCGAAGCACTGATTGTAGTCGTAGTCGGATTAGTAGGAGTTCCCCCGCCGTTTTCGTCCTTTTTACAGCTAACCGCCAATAACGATAAAGCCATTACCGTTATCAATAAAGATTTAAGAATGTTTTTTGTGTGAGTCATTTTGCACACTCCTTTTAAATAAATTTTATTTATAACTAAACAAGGATTTTTTATTTTCCTTGATAAGCTATCGAAAGTTATTGAAGTTAAAAAGGTTTTAACTAAATTTAGAATTGCAAAATTATTTTTTATCGTCATTGCCATTAGTGGGAGCGATAAAATCGTCATTGCGAGACTTCGTAAGAAGTCGTGGCAATCCACACAGAATAGATTACTTCGGCTATCGCCTCGTAATGACGGACTTTCCGAATATTGCAAAAATGTTTTTACTAACGAATTGCGAATTCTAAACGGAGTTGTTTTGCTTCTTTTGACAAAAGAAGGAGCTTTTTTGGTTCTTTTTTCTCGGTAGAAAAAAGAACATATATTTTGTTTTTCTTTTATAAAAGAAATTATTTTTGCAAAACGAATAAAGACACTTAAAAAATTAAATATGTCGTATAATTTGTTGGATGAAGAAAATTGAAAGGAATTATTGTTTAGAAGACAATAATGGTTCTGTTCTGTTCTGTTCTGTTCTGTTCTGTTCTGTTCTGTTCTGTTCTGTTCTAGTCATGTGTTAAACATCCTTAATCCGAATTTTTTCTTTCGGCTATTTTTTAATTTATGGATTAAATTATAACATCTTTAAAAAATAAGTCAATACTTTAAATAAATTTTTTTTAAAAAAATTCTATAAAATTTAAATAACTTTATAGAATTATGATTATTTTTATAATAAATTTCATATTCAATCTAAATTTTTAGAAATTTAAAGATTTAAATAGTTAAAAAATTTGTCGAATCGAAATAAATTTATTTTAATGAAAAAAAGCGAGCAATATTCCA
>NZ_JBNMIZ010000175.1:0-5575 GCF_050873525.1 Brachyspira sp.
ATTTAATAATAATTTTTATGTTTATATCTACTTTAATATTAAACGCAAATGTTATAGAGGACGAAATATTAAGGCTTATCAATTTGGAAAGAAGCAAAGCGTCCCTTCCGCCTATCGCAAATAACGAAAGACTGCATTCTATAGCTTTATATCATAGCGACAATATGGCAAATAATAAATTTTTTGGAAATACCGATTTGGACGGACTCGATTCAAAAGGAAGGCAAATAAAATTATATCCCGAAATGGTTGGAAATATAACGGAAAGTTTCGCCAAATTGGATGTTATTCCTCTTACCGATAAAAACGCCGCTTCAAGCATAGTAAAAAAATTAATGGAAACTCCAGACGATAAAAAATATATAATGTCAAAAGATTTTAACGGAATAGGAATCGGAGCTTCAAAAAGAGGAATTGGATTATATGCCACGATAACTTACGCGAATATAATTGCCGAAGAAGTTGATTTCAAATCGGAAGCGAAGTTCGGAGACGATATTACGATAAAATATAGAATCTTAAATAAAGCTCCGTTTACAGATTTCAAAATTGCCGTAGAAACCGCCGATAAAAATGCAAGAATACTCGGCGATGACGGAAAAACTTATATAGGAGTCGTCATATATGATGTAAACGATGCGGGAAATAATGTTTTAAGCAGAACTTTCAAAGCGGAATACGGAAGAGGCGATTATAAAATATCTCTTCTTTATAAAGGCGAACGATACGAAAGCAATATAAAAACTATAACGGTAAAATAATTTAAAAATAAAATTAAAATAAAATTTAAGAAAAAATAATTAAGAAAAAATATAATGAAATTTCGCAGAAGATTTGAAATAAAAAGCGGTATAGATTTAACGCCAATGATAGACATAGTATTTAATTTGCTAATATTCTTTATGGTAGGAACGACTATAATAGAAACTCCTCAAATAGAAATTAGTTTGCCAAAATCAAGCTCGGCTGTCGGAAAAGATTTAAATCAAAATATAATAATAACTATTTCCAAAGAAGGGCAAATATATGCGAACGGCGAATTGATTGACGATATTGACGCTCATCTTTCAAATCTCGCTACTATAGAAGGCGAACTTGAAAAACCCGTTGAAATAAGGTCGGACGAGGATGTGAGAACGCAGATTTTAATATCGGTTATAGACAGCGTAAAGAATGCGGGATTTACAAGATTAAGCATAGCGACTGATTCTACAGATTAAACAATAAATTCAATTCTATTAATATTAATACAAATATATAATTTTATCTTGAAAGTTTTTAAATAAAATTGTATAGTATAAGAACAATATATTAAAAGGAGTTTTTTTATGCCTAAACTTAAAGTAATGATAGCGTCTTCGGAAGCGATACCTTTCATAAAAACGGGAGGGCTTGCCGATGTCGCGGGTTCTTTGCCTATATATTTGAAAAAATTCGGAGTCGAGGCTTTCGTGGTTATTCCAAAATATAGAGATATTGATTTTAAGGAATGTTATTTGGAAAATGTTCTTCCAACTATGTGCGTTCGTATGGGAAACGGCGAGGAATGGTGTTCAGTATTCAAAACCGTTTATAAAGGAGTCGATTTTTATTTTATAGAACATCATAATTTTTTCAGCAGAGAAGGACTTTATCATGATAACGCGTTTAACGATTATCAGGATAACGCTTGGAGATTCGGATTTTTTTCAATGGCGGCTTTACAATTATGCAGAGATTTGCAATTGGATGTCGATGTAGTTCATGTAAACGACTGGCAGACGGCGGCAATTCCAGCTTATATAAAAACTTGGCATTGGAGCAACGAGCTTGGACGCGCTGCAAGTTTGCTTACAATTCATAACGCTAATTATCAGGGAATTTATAACGCTGCAACAACTTACGATTATTTGGGTTTGGGATGGAATAATTATAGCCCCGATACTTTTGAAGACCATGGAAATATCAATTTGCTTAAAGGCGGAATATTCTTTTCGGATGTGGTGACGACTGTTAGTCCTACTTACGCTGGAGAAATAGCCTCTCCTTACGGCGGGCATGGAATGGCACCTTATCTACAAAATAAAACGACAAGTTTCTTTGGAATACTTAACGGAATAGACGAAGATGTTTGGAATCCTGAAAAAGACAAATTTTTATCGGCTAATTTTTCGGCAAAATATATGGGCGGTAAAAAAATATGCAAGAAAGAATTGCAAAAAAGTTTCCTGCTCGAAGAAGATGAAAATGTCGCTTTAATCGGAGCGATTGGAAGATTTGTCGACCAGAAAGGTTATCATTTTATAGCTTCTATAATAGATTATTTAATGAATAACATGAAAATGCAATTTGTAATATTAGGAACGGGAGATAAAGGACTCGAAAGTTTCTTTGGAGATTTGCCAAAAAGATACCCAGGACGAGTCGGTTCTTATATCGGCTACAATAACGAACTTTCGCATTTAATAGAGGCGGGAGTTGATATGTTCGTAATGCCTTCTTTATTCGAGCCATGCGGACTCAATCAAATGTATTCTTTAAAATACGGAACGATTCCTATTGTTCATGCGACTGGCGGACTCGAAGATACGGTTGAAAATTATAATGAAGAAACGGGCGAAGGCACGGGATTCAAATTTTATGACGCCACTTCTTCGGCATTATATAATACTATCGGATGGGCGATAAGCGTTTATTATGACCATCCCGATAGATTTAAGACGATGCAATTAAGAGGAATGAAAATAGATAATTCTTGGGAAAAAAGCGCAAAGGAATATATCAAAGCCTACGAACTTGCAATAGCCAATAAAAGAAATTATGACGATATGTGCAGTTTATAATCGCAGAAGTTTTTGGAGTAATTAAAAATGGAAAAAACGAATAATATTTTATATGTGATGGCTTATAAAAATTTTCAAGATGAAGAATATTTTGAAACGAAAAAAATATTTGAAAATAGCGGATATAAAACAAAAATTTCCTCTTCAATAATCGGAGAAGGACAAGGAAAATTGGGAAGTTCGGTAAATATAGAACTTTTATTTAGCGAAGTCGATGCCGTTAATTTTGACGCGATAGTATTTATCGGCGGATTGGGATGCATCACATTATGGGACGATTGGCGGGCGCATGGACTTTCAAAATTATTTTTGGAAAATAAAAAAATCGTTGCAGGAATCGGAAGCGGAGTAGTTATTATGGCTAACGCTGGAATACTAAAAAATATTAAAGCCACTTGTTTAGACTCGGACGAATCTCATGTTCGACACGGCGAAGCCGATATAGTCGGCGGAAATGTCGTCATATCGGGAAATATTATCACGGCTGATGGACCGAAGTCGGCTAAAGAATTTGCAAACGCTTTGATTAAGGCTTTGAATAATTGAAAAAATAACTGACAAATATTTTATTTTATTTGGATTGCCACGACTTCTACGAAGTCTCGCAATGACGCTGTTATCTATAGTCATTACGAGGTTTTGTCGCCGTAGGCGTGCCTTTGGCAAAAAACCGAAGTAATCCAAATTTTTTATTTTAAAATTTAACTTTATTAATAGTGGATTGCTTCATTTCATTCGCAATGACAAATCCTCAACTCTTAATAACAATGGGTTTTCGCTCTGCGTCCCTTCGGGAAACCCCTTGCATGCTTTTCTCTGTATTGTTAACACAATGGGCTAAAGCCACATTGTTGTCAGGTTTATAATCGTCATTACGAGGCTATTTATAGCCGAAGTAATCCAATTAAAATAAAATTTTATTTAAAAGTTTCACTTCATTAATAGTTGATTGCCACGCTCATTACATTCGCTCGCAATGACGAATTAAAAAACGGACGAAGTTTTTTCACTCGCCCGTTTCAAAGTGTGTAAAAATTATATTTTAATGTTTGAGGATGTTTAATCTAGCCCGTTTGGGTTGATTAGTATATCGGACCGTTGTATGATAAAATAGCCGTATAAGTGGCTCGAATGCCCATGCCGTTCGTTGTCATTGCAACTACATATTCTGCGGTCACGCGATCAACACTCATATGTTGATATAACATAATAAATTTTATATAAGATTTCATATTTCCATTATCGACTCTTGCATTATAAACGGCGCCAGTGTCATAATAATCGCCATATTGATAAAATGGAGCATCTTTTATCGTTGAATAAGGCGCTTCTACCGAAATCTTATCATAATGCATATTTACTCCAGCTGGTATATAAATTGAAGGAAAAATTGTTTCCGCCTCCGCTATATTTTTTGCGGTTTCGGGGATAACTTCTAACTTTGCGCGTGTAAAATTGTCGCCGCTATAATAATTATAGCTAGAACCAGCCGTAACAAGTTCGCCTGAAGTAGTCGGAATATCATAACCGAATGGCACATAGGTATTATTGCAGCTTATAGAAAATAGCGCTATAAACGATAATAAAGCGATTAAAAATATTTTTAGAAAATATTGTTTAAAGTATATAATTCCCGATTTGATTTGATTTGATTTGATTTGATTTGATTTGATTTGATTTGATTTGATTTGATTTGATTTGATAATGTTTATACAGTATCGCATTTTAACTCCTCCTAAAATTAATTTATCCGTTTATATTATAGTAAATTTTTTAGCCTTTGTCAAGTTTTTTCTACTAATAAAAATTAAAAAATTATATTTTATTAATTTTAATTCTTATCAAAAAATTTTCGATTAAAGAATTAAATAATTCGGGCTGTTCTATTTGTAAATTATGCCCCGCCATATCTATAACGCTAAAAGTTGCTCTCGGATAATCTTCAAGCAGTTTCAATAAATCTCTATAACCAACGCATATATCCTGCCTGCCTGCCATAAATAAAACGGGTTTGTCGAATTTAATTTTTTTTATTTTTTTATCGACATCGAAAGAAAAAGAATATTTTTTCCAAAGCAAATCGATAAAATTATAATCGCATTTTTTAATTCCCGAAAGAATTTCATTTTTATATCTTTGAAAAACTTTTTTATTTTCGATAACGCTATACTTTGAGAATATTTTTCTTTCCTTATCATTAATAGAATTCATAAATTTTTTATCTTCAAATTTTATAATATTTTTATCGACATCTCTTTTCGCATGAATTGGAATAACCACGGGACATAATAAAACCATTCCGTCTATTTTTGAATGCATCTTTGACAAAATTCCTCTCGCCAAATATCCGCCGTAAGATTCTCCCATAATCAAAAAATTGTCCGAAATTGTATCATTTATAAAAGAAAGCAATATATTAAGAATTTTATCGGAAGACGCGTATTCGGGCGAAGATTCCGATTTTCCCATTCCGAGCAAATCTATATAAACTCTTTTATAGCCTTTTTTATTTTTGAAAATATTTTCCATGCATCCTTTCATTAAATTCAAATCGCAATTAAGTCCATGCAGCATTAAAACGGGTTTGCCGCTTCCTACGGTTTGGTAATGTATTTTAATGTTTTTATAATAGTAGAACATATTTTCTCCAAATTATTTTAGTTTATTATAGTATAAAATTTATTTCTATTATTTCAAATATTTTTTTTAAATATTTGATTTCGCATGCTTTTTCAAAATAATCTATATTAATA
>NZ_JBNMIZ010000176.1:0-5555 GCF_050873525.1 Brachyspira sp.
TAATTAAGTGAATTTTTTATTTTTCCAAATAAAATTTTTTGATATTATAAACCTTAATTTTTTATTAAATTCATTAATTGCAAACTTTAATTTTTATCGTCATTGCAAATATTTTTAATAATTCCGTCATTGCAAGCATTATCTTTATTGTCATTGCGAGGACGAAGTCCGAGTCTAAAGCCCGCCGTTGGCGAGCAATCCACTATTAATAAAGTTAAATTTTCAAAATCAAATTTAATTAATTTTGGATTACTTCGGCATTTCCAATGCCTCGTAATGACTACAAAAACACCGTCATTGCGAGCTTTCGTAAGAAAGCGTGGCAATCCAAAATAATAATTTTTTTTGTTCTGGATTACTTCGCATTTTTACAAATGCTCGTAATGACTGCGTTATTTAATGTCATTGCAAACGATGTCAAAGGCACACAGCGTGAGGCATGGCAATCCGCTATTATTAACTTTTCAAAAAAAAATTTTAAAAAAATTTGATTTAAGTATTGACAAAATACAAACAATATGTTAGAATTAGCTAACAATAAAAGAGATTGTATTATTTTTGCGAACGACTTTGTATCCTAAATCGATACAATATTTTATAACCTTCATTTAATTAAACTGTTTAAGGCGCTCTCCAAAAAGGGCGTCTTATTATTTAACCTTAAATAAAAACATAGAATAATCGTCATCGGGACTTCTGTATGAAAGATATTCGTAGAAATCGTTTTTTATCGAAAGCGTCAAATCGTTCGCACTCAATTTTTTATTTTCCGAAATAATTTTTTTAAGTCTGTCTATGCCGTAAATATCGTATTTGCTTTTTGATTTCGAAGCTTCGATCATTCCGTCCGTGAAAAATAAAAATATATCGTTAGTCGAAAGTTCTACGGTTTCCTCTTCGTAAAAAGCGTTTGGGAAAAGTCCGACTATAGTTCCGCCAATCGTATATTCCTTAATTTCTCCGTCTTTAAGAATCAATAAAGGAGTATGCGAAGCGTTGGAATAAGTAATTTTTTTTTGAGCCAAATCTATTTCGGCGATTATCATAGTCAAATAAAAATACGCGGGCAATGTGTCGACTAAATAATTATTAATATTTTTTAATAAAGAACTTACCGAATCGAAAGAAGTGGATAAAGTTCTAAAAACAGTTTTGAGCATCGAAGTTACTATTGCAGCTCCAATTCCATGTCCGCTTATATCCGACATAATAAATAAAATTTTCGTTTTATTAATATAAATATAATCGAAAAAATCTCCGCCTATATTTTCAAAAGGCTGATAAAAGCATGCCGAAGATATAAATTGATTATTCACGGTTTTTTTATTTAACATTGTCTCTTGAAGTTTTCTTGCCGTTGAAATATCTTTTTTATAAACTTTATTTAAAGAAGATATAACATCGAATCTGCCGAGTATAAAAGTGTTTTTTTCTTTCAAATCTATAATCGCTTTCTGATAATCTTTCATTATGGAATCGTTTACGGTTTTGAGATTTAAAATATCCGAAGATTTTTCTTCCTCATAATTTATTTTGTCTTTTATTATTTTATTTGAATAATTCTTAATCGTGTATTTATAAAAAGCTAAAAACGGAATAAGAAACAATAAAAATAATGCAAACAAAGTTATAAAAATTTTTTTGTCTTCAAAATTGATTATGGAAAATACGATTAACAATAAAAAAAGTATAAGAAATACTATTGAAATAAATTTTAATATCGCCGAAATTTTTTCCGCTTTCATTAAATACGCTAAAATTAATTAAACATTTTTTTTGGATATTATTTATTTAAAATTCTTTTCTATAAGATTTTCGTAAGTTCCGTTTGTCATAATTATTGAAATTCCTCTATTTATATTTTCAAGCAGAGAAATATCTTCTTTTCTAACGGCTATCGCATAATCTTCCTGAACGGAATCGCTGTCTATAAGTTTAATTTCTTCGTTATATTTTGCGAAATTCTTGCATGGCTCTTTATCGAATACTATCGCGTCAATCTTTTTTTCTTTTAACGATAAAACCGCCTGCGCTCCCGTATCGAATTTTTTAGTGTTTACTTTTTCGTTTTCCGTCATTACAACATCGCCCGTAGTTCCTATAACCGTTCCGACATTTTTTCCTTCGAGATTATCAAAATTAGTGATATCGTTATTGTCTCTATGAACTAAAATAACCTGACTTGACACATAATAAGTTTCCGAAAAATTAACGAACTCTTTTCTCTCTTCGGTTACCGTCATTCCCGCTATAATTACATCTATCTTTTTTGTTTGTAGCGCTGGCAAAAGTCCCGCAAATTGCATTTGATTAAATTCCACTTTCATGTCCGTCAATTTTGCTATTTCGTTCATTATATCGTAATCGAATCCCGCGATATTTCCGTTATCTAAATAACCGAAGGGCGGAAAAGCGGCGTCTATTCCGACATATATTATTTTATCTTCCGTATTTTCCATACTTTCGGAAGAATTTGTTTTATTATTGCAAGATAAAGATAATATTAAACTAAATATAATCATAAAAATCGCTATTATTTTTTTCATTTTCATTCTCCATTTTTTAAATATTAATAATGATTAAAAAATATATTATAAACGATAAGAATGTCAAGCGTTTAATATTTCATTAAATTAATAATTAAGTAGTATTGATATAATAAATTTTTAATATATAATAAAATCATGCAAGTTAACATATTACAGAATAATTGGACAGAAAATTTAAAAACTAAAATATACGGCAGAAACTTAAAACTGTTTGAAAGTATAGAAAGCACAAATAAAAAAATGCTCGAAGATTTAAATTCAAATAATAATTTAGAGGAAGGAACTGTTTATATTGCATTGAAGCAGACTTCGGGAAAAGGAAGCTACGGAAATTCTTGGGACTCCGATAACGATTTGGGATTATGGTTAAGTGTTTTGTTGTATTCTCCATTTAAAAAAGATGTTTTAACTTTTTTGCCATGCATAGCTTTAACTAAATTACTCAAAGAAAAATATAATATTAGCGCTCATATAAAGTGGCCCAACGATGTTCTTATCGGACATAAAAAAATATCTGGAACTTTGATTCAAATTACGACTTTAAACGATAAAAAAGCATGCATAATCGGAACGGGAATCAATTTATATCATAATGAAAATGATTTTGATTTGGAGATAAGAAATAAGGCGACTTCTTTATTTTTGGAAACGGGAATAAAAGTAGAACTTAAAGAATTTTTTAAAGAATTTATTTGTTATTTTGAAGAAATTTATTTGGGCGAAAAAAATTTAATCGAATTATTTAAAGAAAATAGCGAAATAATTGGAAAGAAAATCAAAGCGAAAAAAGACGGAAAAGAAATCGAGGCTTTCGTCAAAGATATAACCGAAGAAGGATATTTGAAAGTTGAAATAAACGATAACGAAGATATTTGGATATCGAGAGCTTCTCTTGATATTGATACTTTTTACTGATAAAAATTTGATTAAAAAAATTTAATTAAAAAACTTAATAAAAAAAATTAAAAAATTGAAAAGAGGAAAAAATATGCGAAAACCAATCCCTTATAAAAATCCCGAAGAGAAAAAAAAGATAAACAAAAAAAAAGTCGCTTTATTTATAATATTTGAAATTATTATAATAATACTTGCGATAGTGACAACCGCAATGATTTCTTTATTATTTGGATTATCTCCTTATATAAGTGCGGGAATAAGCGCCGCAATATTAATATTTTTTACGATATTCATATCAAAAGAGATTATTTTCAAAAATAGTAATTGAAATTTAACCTAAAATAATATATTATATAAAATAATTTTAATTAATATTTTTTAAGGAGAATTTTAATGTTTGACAATAATGTTCATTATGTAATGAAAGAGCTTGAGACTATATATAAAGTGGTAGTCGAAAATTTGGGAAAGGAATTATTGAATGTGGAAATTAATCATATGGAATACGAACCTAAAATGGACAGAATAAATATCAATAATTTTATATTTATCAGATTAATAGTTCAAAACGAGTTCGACCATAAAGAAATCTATTACGATATATATGTCGTTGACGAAAACGGAAACGATACCGAGCATTCTATGATTAATGTTCAAAGACCTTTTAAAAGATTAGTTGATAAAATAGATTATTTAATCAAAT
Source organism: Brachyspira sp. (assembly GCF_050873525.1). Lineage (GTDB taxonomy): Bacteria > Spirochaetota > Brachyspiria > Brachyspirales > Brachyspiraceae > Brachyspira. The sequence continues at coordinate 4,150 of NZ_JBNMIZ010000176.1, forward strand.
TGGATTATTGATTTTTTATGTATTTAATCTACGCTTTAATGTCGTCAATATTCGCTTCTTTGACGGCGATTTTTATAAAATTAGGATTATCTGATATTAATTCAAATTTGGCGACAGCTATAAGAACTATAATAATTTTGATTATGTCTTGGATTATAGTTTTTTATACGAATTCTTTTGAAAATATAAAATCTATTAATTCAAAAAATTTAATTTTTTTAATAGTTTCGGGAATCACTACGGGTTTATCTTGGATATTTTATTTTAAGGCGCTTCAAATCGGAGATGTTGCAAAAGTTACCGTAATAGATAAACTCTCGATAGTTTTTACGATTATTCTTGCGTTTATATTCTTAAAAGAAACTATAAGTTTAAAAATGATTATAGGAATCGTTCTTATATTCGCGGGAACTTTAATAATTAGTTTATAATTCATAATTTTTTATATTTTTCTCTTCCATACAAAAATAAATGGTTTAACTTTTTTAGTTAAACCATTTTGTATCTATGAAAGCTTAAAAATTATTTTTTTATTTTATATGTTTATATGGTTGATAATGCATATTTATCTTCGTTATATTTTCTTGCATTATTTCCTTCAAGCTCTTTAATTACCGAATCGGCTTTAGTTTTAAGCGCGTTTTTAGATGTAAATCTTTCGGTTAATTCTATTACATATAAAGTATTTTCGTCTTTAAGATAATATAATTGATATTCAGTGTCGTCATCGCCAATTTCCGTATTTTTAACAATGCAGGCATTTCTATCTCGGCTTGTATCGTTATTATTTTGGCTCGTTACCAACTCAATACCGTCAACTATCTCTACAGTGGAATAATCGCTTTCGGCAGGTTCGCCCGTTTCCAATTCTCTTTCTTCCATTTCAGAATTTTCATTAAAGAAAAGAAAAGTTGATTCGGTTTCCACTTGCCCATGGTCATATTCTTCTTCAGTTTGAAACCAAACCGTATTATACAATCTCGTTAATACGGAATATTCTCTTTGGTCTGCAGCTTTACTATCGTTGTTTGAAGTATCTTGCGCTGGAGTAACTGTAGTAATCGTATCTCCCGAAGTAGAGGACGAACTTTGCGAGGCTAAACTAAATAAAGCCGTTTTACTCGCGTTCAAACTTAAAGTGCCTTGTTTTACCGCGTGATTTACACTCGGAATATTTTTTGTGGTTGGTTTTCCCGATGAACTTGTATTGCTTTTGCAAGCAAGAGCTAATATAGATACAGTTATTATGATTAATATTTTTCTTATCATAATTTTCTCCTTTGTTTTTAAATTTAATATATTAGACGAATTAAACTTAAAAAAGTTCCCGATTTTCAAAAAAAATTTACTGAATATATCATATTTCTATACAAATCATATAAAAAATAATACAAATTATACAAATA
>NZ_JBNMIZ010000177.1:0-5538 GCF_050873525.1 Brachyspira sp.
AAAAGTATTATAATTTATCTGAAAGTATAATTAAAAAAATTTCTGAAGATGAAGATAAAAAAGAAGCTGAAAAATATAAAAATAGTTTTTATAGAAAACTTAACTCAATAGATGAAATTGATGACTTTACAGAATTGGAAACTGAATATAGTAAGCTGCAAACACAAATAACACAATTTATACATTTCTATAATAATAGAGTAGTTAAATACAGAGAAAATATAAAAATAAATATAAAAAAAGAAAATATAAAAGAGTTATTAAAAAAGTATTATAATTTAGCTATTAATGCTATATCAATTTGTGATGAAAATGAAGCTGAAAAATATAAAAATAGCTTTTATGGAAAACTTAACTCAATAGATGAAATTGATGATTTTACAGAATTAGAAACTGAATATGGTAAGCTGCAAACACAAATAACACAATTTATACATTTCTATAATAGAAGAGTAGATGAAGGCAAAGAAATACCAGAAGAAGATTTTTATGATATAGATAATATACCAGAGGAGTATTCTGATATACCAGAAGAAAATTTTATCGACTTAAAACAAACTATACCAGAAGGAATAGATATATCATCAAAAATTCCAAATATTGTATTTTATAAAAGAATTAATTTATTGGCTGAGGATTTGATAATTTTAAATACTCAAGTTGATAATGAAACTAAATTTTTTACTCCTTTACTAAATAAAATAAAAGTAGGAATAGAAAAGATAAAAAATATACACTCTCTTAATGAAAACCAAATAAAAAGTTTTGAAACCAGTATAAATAACGCCATAAAACCTATTTTTGAACAAATTAACGAATTAGCTACTAAAGTATTTGGTAAAAATGAATATGATTTTAAAATAGAACTTGATAAGGAAAAAATCAAGTTATCAATGAAAATAAATAACGAGGCTACAACTTTATTACAGCAATCCGAAGGTTTTAGATGGTTTTTTGAATTCTTTTTTCAATTTTATTTTATATATGATTTGCAAGCTGGGGATATAATTCTAATTGACGAACCCGATGCGCATTTATCCATACCGTCTGTAAAAGGTTTGAGGAATATAATAAAAAAAATTGCAAAAGAAATGGGAGTAACATTTGTAACAACAACTCATAATCCGTTTTTTGTAGATATAGATTATTTTGATGAAATAAGAATAGTTAAAAAGAAAAAAGACGGAGATGGAGTTGAAATAGTAAGATTTGGAGATATAGATACTCATACCGAAGCCGATACTCTTAAAGAAATAATAGACGCTTTCGGTTTAGGAAATTTAAACAGAGATATAATAACCAACCCCGATAATAAAGTTATATTTGTTGAAGGAATTACGGATTATAATTATTTGACTGCATTCAAATTGTTATATAATCGAGGAAAAAATGATAATGAAAAATTAAATTTGTCGTTTCTACCAATTGCGGGACTTGGACAAAATAAAGAAGAATCAAAAAATAAGATTAAAATACTATCTAAATTTAAAGATGTCATTCAATTAACCGATGAAGATGAAAAGGCAAATGAATTTAAAGAAAAAATGAAAGTAATTAAATTAACCGAGATAGATGAGAATTTTAAAGAGATAGAATATTTATTTTCTGAAAATGATAAAGAAAAATTTAAATATATTATAAAAAATAAAAGCTTTGAAATTTCTTCTTTATTCAAAAATATAATATTTGATTTATAGAAAGAATTGGAAGATGAAACAATCAATAATTTTAATAAAGTTTTAAGGCATCTTAATGAAATAAGTCAAAATTTATCTGACCTTTAATTGAGTTATTTATAAAAAGGCTATTATTAAAAAAATAATAATAGCCTTAAATATTTTGATTATTGAATATTATCTCTCAACTTCTTTCCTATACTTAATCAAACCTTCTTTAAGTATATTCATAGCGCTTTTCAAATCTTCAGAATCCAAAGAATAGCAAATTCTCACTTCGTCTACGCCCAATCCCGCCGTAGCGTAAAAACCTTCGCCAGGAGCAAACATAACCGTCTCGCCGTTAATATTAAAATCTTTGAGTAGCCATATTGCAAAATTTTCCGCATTTTTTACGGGAAGTTTCGCCAATACATAAAAAGCGCCTTCGGGTTCTTTGACAATCACGCCGTCCATTTTTGTAAGTTCTTCAAATAATATTTTTCTTCTGTTGTCATATTCTTTTCTCGCTATTTCAAAATATTCTGAAGGCAAATCGTATAAAGCCGCAGCTCCAATCATTTCAAGAGTCGGTGCTGATAATCTCATTTGACATTCTCTAAATACCGCGTTCATAAAATTTTTATTCTTACTTATTATGCATCCGATTCTCGCTCCGCAGGCTGAAAATCTTTTTGAAATGGAATCTATTATAATAACATTTTCCGCCAAATCTTTATAAGTTCCGAAACTAATCGCTTTTCTATCTCCATATACGAATTCTCTATAAACTTCATCGCTTATGATATACATATTATGCTTTTTCGATAAATAGGCTATATCGTCAAGTTCCTGTTTTGTGGAAACGACTCCCGTAGGATTGCTCGGATTTGAAAACATATAAGCTTTGGTTTTAGGAGTAATATATTTTTCTATTTCGTCTCTATTTGGAAGATGAAAACCGTTTTCGGCATAGGTTCTAACGGCGTTTCTTTTTACATTTAATACATCGCAGAAACTGTTATAATTAGCGTAATAAGGTTCTGCTACCAATATTTCGTCTCCTTCGTCAAATATCGCAAGCATAGTGAATAGAACGGCTTCGCTTCCTCCGTAGGTTATTACTATTTCGTCTTCCTCGTAATGAATTCCCATTTTATCATAATATTCCTGTATCTTTTGAATTAGCGGTTTAATTCCCCTCGAATGAGCGTATCCGAGAGTTTTTCCGTTAAATTTTTCTATCGCTTCAAAAAATAATTTAGGCGTTTCAATATCGGGCTGTCCTATATTAAGATGGTAAATTTTAATTCCTTTTCTTTCCGCTTCTTCAGAGTAAGGATTTAATTTTCTCGTGGGCGAAGTTTTTAATCTTTGAATTCTATTAGATAGTTCCATTTTTATCCTCCCAATTTTTAGCTTATCGTCTAATTTTTAAATTAAATATTTTGATTGTATATAATATATGAAAGTAAATAAATTGTCAATGTTAAAAATTTAGATTTTATTAATTTCGTTTTATTATGTTTATATTGATATAATATAATTTTTGATATAAAATCGTAGTTATGTATACTAAATATTTTATAATCGTGCTTTTATTTATTTCTTATAGTTTCCTGCATTCTTTCGGCGGAAGACCAATCACTATGGAAGAAGTTCGTCCATATTATACAATTTCCGATAGAATTAGAATAGACATTTATATTTATAGTAATTTAAGCGGAAATTCAAATTATAATTATTTAACTTTTACCATTGCGGATGCGATTGCAAATCAACTCGATTATAACGGAACTTTGAAACTTCAAAACGAATCGAATTTAACTCTTATTCCAGTAGATTTTGAAAGAGCTTTAGATTATAAAGTATTTCAATTTACGAATATCGTTTATACTGCAACCAACGGAAGCAATACAAGAATAACTACAAATTACGAACGCACTTATTATACGAATTGGGGAGGAGTTCGCAGTAATGTAAAATATATCGGTCCCGAAACAAAATATTTCTTTTTGGAAGACGATGAAATTATTATGGAATATAAAGGCAGCAATGTTATAGTTAAAAATACCAACGATTTTTTGCAGGAAATTGATACGGGCGGTTCTTATTACGAATATTTTGGAGAAGATATAAAAAAATATGTTTTCACGAGAGACTCAGATATTTCCATTTTCGGAACGGTAGAATATAAAAGACCGAATATTGAAATAGTCACTTATGTCGCGTATACGAAAGAAAGAAGAATCGATTCTTATAAATTGACAATTTCGGAAGCGAGAATAGACGAGCAGATTCCGTTATACGCTTTGGATATTGCAAATAGAATAAGTCATTTGGATAAAACGGGAGTAATAGCGATTAATGTAGAACCCGAGAATTCTTTTATATATATAGATAATATTTTAATGGGAACGAGCGGAAGCACTTTATATATTCCAGCGCTAACAACAAACAGCCATAGATTTACTATAAAAAAAGATATGTATGAAACCATAGATACGATGCTTACATTTGAAAGAGCGAATAAAGATGTGGAATTAAATTTTTCATTAAACGAAATGACGAATTGGGCGAGAGTTCAAATAGAAGTTCCGGGCGACGTGGAAAGCGCCGTAGTTATTAACGGAATAAAGGAAGAACCAGCGGCGATTATAGACAAATATTTGGGATTTGGAACTTATTCCATGAAAATAACGAATTTAAATTATATGGATTATTATGGAATTTTCACTGTAGACAGCACGAACTCTTTATATTTAACTCCCACAATGAAACCCTTTAAACCTCCGACTTTAGCCGACAGAATATTTAAAAATTATGAAAGAAATACAAAAGTTTTTTTAGGGCTTACCATCGTCTCGGGAATATTTACTATTGGAAGTTATATTTTCGCTCAGGAAACTTTGGATAAAACTATGGTTAATTATTACGAGCAGTCAAGAGGAAGCGGAGCGGCTATGGATTTGAGCGTTTATAACATGGCTAATAACATGTATATAGCGGGCATGGTAATAACGAGCGCGTTAGCTTTGACTACGGGAATATATTATATGCTTTGGATAAACGAAAGTAATTTTGCGGTTGAAAAACTGACTTTCAATTCGGGATTTAGCGGAGCTAATTTAACTTATTCGTATAGCTGGTAGTTTATTTTTTAATAATTAACAAAAAATTTAATAAAAAAATTATATTTAATATTTGACAAACTTCTTTATTTTAATTATACTATTTATTAGCTTATTAATTTAATTTCGGAGGCATAATATGTTTAATATCATTTTTATCGGAGCGCCGGGAGTCGGAAAAGGAACTCAATCGGCATTTATAGAAAAAGATTATTCTATCGCTCATATTGCGACTGGCGATATGTTGAGAAAGAATATAGAAGACGGAACGAATCTCGGCAAAACCGCAAAATCTTATATGGATAAAGGCGAATTAGTTCCAGATAGTTTGGTTATAGATATGTTGAGCGAAAGAATACAAAAAGACGATTGTAAAAACGGTTTTATGCTTGACGGTTTTCCAAGAACGATGGAACAGGCAAAAGAACTTGATAAAATTCTTGCAAAATTGAATCATAAAATAGACGCGATTATAGATATTTACGCTTCGGACGAAATTATCATAAAAAGATTATTGAATAGAGGAAGAGCGGACGATAACGAAGAAACTATAAAAAACAGAATAAAAGTATTTGAAAGTCAGAGTAAGCCCGTTTTGGATTTCTATAAAGATAAAGTAAAGATAATAAAAATAGAAAGCGTTGGAACTCCAGAAGAAGTTTACGCAAAAATAAAAAAAGAACTGGATATTTTAAAGAAATAATTTTTTTAATTCTTAATAAAAAATAAATTATTTTATTAAATTACTAAAT
>NZ_JBNMIZ010000178.1:0-5527 GCF_050873525.1 Brachyspira sp.
AACATTAAATAAAAAAATTCAGCAAAATTTTTATTTTTTTATTATATTATTAATACAAAATCGTTTTGACAAATAATATTTTATTTTGTATAATATTATAATTATTAACTCTGAATTTTTTTAAGGAGAATATTATGTATTTAGTAAATCTTATGGAACAAAAAATTTCCAAATTGGCGGATTCTTATTTTAAAGAAAGAAATATACCCGCAAATACAAATATGCGCATGGATATAATAGCCTATACTTTGAATAGAGTGCAGCCCCAATATGTGACGAGCGCAAGAGGAGTTTTGCATAGCTACGATAGAAGCGACACGGAAGAAAATATTGAAATATTGAATACGATAGAAAAAGCATGCGAAGTTATAAGAAGAAGAAAAGAAAATACTCCGATAGAATCTATTCCAATTATAGAAGAGAGCGGCTATTATTTAGCATATCCGAGTATAATGGGAAATATATGTTCGGCAAACGGTTCTAAAAAAGTGGAAAGCGCTATGGTTTATATGTATTATAAAGATAAACTTATAGAAGGATACGGAGCGAATTTTCCTAATCCAGCCGTAGTTTCAAAAAATGTTCCGGGAAAATTTATGTTCTGCTTTATGCCGAAAAAAGTCGATTCAAACGAAAGTATGGATATAGATTTGGATATAGTCATAGAAGCGGAAAATTATAAGCAGTATAAAGGAGTTTTAAATTTTACTGTTACTCCCGCTTTTTATAACGCGAACGATATGCCTTTATTTTCTATAGAAGAAGTTAACGATATATTGCTAACGGAAGACTAATTATTTAATTATTTGGTTCTTATAATTTATTTTTTGATTTTTAATTATTTATAAATAAAAATGCGAGCTATAAAATTTATACTGTTTTCATGTCTGTTTGTTTTATGCATAGTTTTTGCAAATTTGATTCATAAAAACAGAACCGCCAATAGAGGCGTGGATTTGTCCGAGAGTCTTATATATTCGGATTTTATTTATATAAACGCTAACGATATAAAATCTTTATTTTCAATTTCTTTTACGACTTCGTTTGATAATTTATCAAAAATTTTTGAAATTGATAAAAATTTGATTAGAAATAATATTTTAAGAAAAAATATAAAAGTGAAAGAAAATGACGGAGAGATTGTAGTATTTGTCGGAGATAATATAATAGAGCAGATAACGGTTAATATAAATAATAATCTCGAGGAGGCTTTGGAAAATATTTTAAAAAATTTAGTTTCAAATAATATTAATCTGAATAGCGAAATAATAGACGATATTGACGGAAATATTTTAGCAGAAATATATTATTTTGAAAAAGATAATTATAAATTTATAATCACAAAATCGAACGATAATCAAGTTTTATCGATAGATTATATTAATTTAAAAGTGCTATAAAATCCCATATTGACAAATATTATAAAATATAATATATTACTAAATAATATTAATTATCAATTATAAATTATTATTTAATAATTATGGGGTTATTATGAATAACACGAGAAACACCATACAAAAGCAGGTTATTTTGAATGCGGTTAGAGAATTGAAGAATCATCCAACTTCGGAAGAAGTTTATAATCATATAAAGCCGAATTTTCCATCAATAAGTTTGGGAACGGTTTATAGAAATTTAAATTTGCTTTCGGAAAATAAAGATATACAAAAAATATCCGTAATAGACGATGCAGTGAGATTCGACCATAAAACGGAAGAACATTATCATTTTCAATGCGATAAATGTAAAAAATTATTCGATATGCCGATGAAATATCAAAAATCTTTAGACGAAATCGCCTCAAAAGAAAATAATATGGAAATAATAAAGCATGATATCGTTTTTTTAGGAATCTGTCCGTCCTGCAAATCTTAAAGTTTTGCATAATAAAATCCGTATAAAATATATGAAATTTATTTTAAAAGTCTTGATTTAACTAATATTTTTTATATAATATAAATAGTTTAATAATTTAAGGAATAAATAAAGGAAAATTATATGTCAAAAGGTTATTTAGCTTTAGTATTGCATGCTCATTTGCCATATGTGAGGCATCCCGAGCATGAAAATTTTTTAGAGGAAGAATGGTTATACGAAGCCATTACCGAAACTTATATCCCTTTGCTTGACGCTTACGATAGACTTGTAAATGACGGCGTCAATTTTAAAATCACAATGAGCGTTACTCCTCCGCTTATGAATATGTTTGCAAACGAACTTCTGCAAAACCGATATGTAGAATATATAGAGAAGTTAATAAAATTGGCGGAAATGGAATGCGAAAGAACTTCACTAGACCCGAATTTTCATCATACGGCGGAAGTTTATAGAGATAAATTTTATAGAATAAGAGATATATTCGTTTATAAATACGGCAAAAATCTTTTAAACGGATTTAGATATTTTTTGGAAAGAGGAAATTTGGAAATAATAACATGCGGAGCTACGCATGGATTTTTTCCTTTTATGCAGGAATATCCTAACGCGATAGAAGCGCAGTTAAGAATGGCGGTTAAAACTTATGAAAGACATATGGGAAGAAAACCGACTGGAATATGGCTTGGAGAATGCGGATTTTTTCCGGGACTTGAAAAACATCTGGCAAATAACGGAATTAAATATTTCTTTGTAGACACTCACGGAATAATGCATGCCGATAAAGTGCCGAAATACGGAGTTTATGCGCCTTTATATTGTTCGAGAGAGAGCAGAGTCGCGGCGTTCGGGCGAGATATAGAAAGTTCGAGAAGCGTTTGGAGTGCGGAAGTAGGTTATCCCGGCGATTTTAGATATAGAGAATTTTATAGAGATATAGGATACGATTTGCCTTTTGAATATATTAAAGATTTTATTCAAAGCAACGGTTTAAGAAAAAATACGGGAATCAAATATTATAGAATCACGGGTAAAGATTGTCCGAAAGAACCTTATAATCCCGAAGCGGCTATGGATGCGGCGGGAGAACATTCGGGCAATTTTATGTTTAATAGAGAAAAACAGATAGAATATTTGGATTCCGTTATGGACCGTCCTCCGATAGTCGTGTCGCCTTATGACGCTGAATTATTCGGACATTGGTGGTATGAAGGACCTATGTTTATAGAATTTTTAATGAGGAAAATTCACTTCGACCAAAGCACGATTGAAACGATAACTCCTAAAGAATATTTGGAAAGGCATCCCGTAAATCAAATATCAATGCCTTCGATGTCAAGCTGGGGAGCGAACGGATACGGCGAAGTTTGGCTTAACGGAACTAACGGATGGATATACAGACATTTGCATAAAGCGGCGGAAAGAATGATTGAACTTGCGCACGATTATTATAACGAAACGGGACTCTATGAAAGAGCCTTAAATCAAGCGGCAAGAGAACTTTTGCTCGCTCAAAGCAGCGACTGGGCTTTTATAATGCATACGGGAACTATGGTTGAATACGCCGTTAATACTACAAAATTATATTTGAAAAGATTTACCGATTTGTATTATGCAATTAAAAACAGAGATTTAAACGAAGAATGGTTAAGCAAATTGGAGTGGCGAGACGATATATTTCCAGAGATGGATTTTAGGATATATAATTAATAAAAATATAATTAGAGGAAGTTTATTTCTTTTGATTTTCTTCCTCTTTCATTTTTTCGAGTATTAATTTAAGTTCGTCAACAAAGGCTTTATCGTCTCCCAAAATATGACTAAAAAGCCAGTCTCTCAAATAGACTATAAAATCTTCCATATCGACATTTTCGCCGTTTGTATATTTTATAACTTCTTCCAAAACCTTGCTTGAAAATTCTCTATGTTTTGAAATATGCTCTTTAAAAGATTTATAATGAACAGCTTTCATTATTTTTTCTTCGGTTGCAAAATGATAAGTCGCGTAATCCACGGTTCTTTTTAGAATAATTTTAAATTTATCTTTAACTTCTGGAATCAACAAGTTCCCTTTTTCCGCGGAGGCATGCAAATCGTTTATTATATTAATAAGTTCTCTATGCTGGTCGTCAATTCTTTTATAGCCGACTTCAAATTTTTCGCTCCATATTATCCACTTATTTTCCATAGTTATTTCCTCTTACTGATAAAAATAAAATTAAACTAAATAATAATAAAAATAAAACCTATCTCAAATATTTTATAATTTGAAATAGGTTCGTCTATAATTTTTATTTTTAATCTTAAATTAAATAAATAAATTATTTTAAATTAAAGAAAGCTTTTTTACCCAAATAAACGGCTCTATTTCCCAACTCTTCTTCTATTCTCAAAAGCTGATTATATTTCGCTATTCTATCGCTTCTTGATGCGCTTCCCGTTTTTATCTGTCCCGCATTTGTAGCGACAACTATATCGGCTATCGTAGTGTCTTCGGTTTCGCCCGAACGATGAGAAACAACGGAAGTATAATTATGAGTTTTTGCAAGTTCGATTGAATCCAAAGTTTCGGTTAAAGAACCTATTTGATTAACTTTTATAAGTATGGAATTTGCCACGCCTTTATCGAGTCCCATTTGAAGTCTTTTAACATTTGTAACAAATAAATCGTCTCCGACTAATTGAACTTTTTTACCCAATTTTTCGGTTAAGATTTTCCATCCTTCCCAGTCGTCTTCCGCTGTGGCGTCTTCGATTGATATGATAGGATAATTATTAACCAAATGAGCGTAAAAATCAACCATTTCTGCAGAAGAAAGTTCTCTTTTGTCCGACTTTTTGAAAACATATTTCTTTTTGTTTTTATCGTAGAATTCGCTCGAAGCTGGGTCCATCGCAATGCATACATCGTCCCCAGGTTTATAGCCCGCTTTTTCAATTGCCTGCATGATAACTTTTAAAGGTTCTTCGTTATCTTTCAAATCTGGAGCAAATCCGCCTTCGTCTCCAACTGTCGTGCTTAAACCTTTATCATGAAGAATATTTTTCAAATTGTGAAAAACTTCCGCTACGCATCGAATTCCTTCTTTGAAAGTAGGAGAACCGACAGGCATAACCATATACTCTTGAAAGTCTATTGGAGCGCTCGAGTGCGCGCCGCCGTTTAGAATATTAGCCATAGGAACGGGTAAAGTTTTGGCGTTAGTTCCTCCGATATATCTGTATAGAGGAATGTCAAGTTCGTTAGCCGCAGCTTTCGCAACCGCAAGAGATACTCCCAATATAGCGTTTGCTCCAAGTTTTCCTTTGTTTTCCGTGCCGTCAAGTTCTATCATTGTTCTGTCGATTTCAACTTGTTCTAAAGCGTCCATATCGATTAATTCGTTGCAAATAATTTCATTTACATTTTCAACGGCTTTTTGAACGCCTTTTCCCAAATATCTGCTTTTGTCTCCGTCTCTTAATTCAACGGCTTCATGCTCTCCAGTGGAAGCTCCAGAAGGCACTGCCGCTCTTCCCATCGCTCCGCTGTCCAAATAAACATCCACCTCAACGGTAGGATTTCCTCTCGAGTCTAAAATTTCTCTCGCTACTATATTATCTATTAAAGACATATTAAATACTCCTTGTTAAACATTAATAAAAATAT
>NZ_JBNMIZ010000179.1:0-5512 GCF_050873525.1 Brachyspira sp.
AAAATAATTTTTAAATTCTTATTCTTTTTCTATAGTTTTATTTCTTAAATTTTAAAGAAATAATTGTAATAAAAAAATACTACTTGAAGTAATTATTATTATAATGTATAATTAAAAGATTAAAAATTAAATTTAAGGAGTTGCTATATGCAAAACGATAATCAAAATCACAAAAGGGAAAGACTTTCAAGCAGGCTGGGATTTTTATTAGTCTCGGCGGGATGCGCTATAGGACTCGGAAATATATGGCGATTCCCTTATATAACTGGAAAATACGGAGGCGCCGCTTTCGTTTTGATTTATTTGATATGCTTGCTTATAATAGGACTTCCGATTTTAATAATGGAATTCAGCATCGGGAGAGGAGGACAAAAAGATATTGTCGGCTCTTATAAGGCTTTGGAAAAAGAAGGACATAAATGGCATTTAATCGGTTATATTCAAATGCTCGGATGTTTAATTTTAATGATGTTTTATACTAGCGTTACAGGTTGGAGTATAACTTACGCTTTTTATATGGTTACGGGAGCGATGGAAGGACTCTCCCCCGAAGGCGTAGGAAATTTTTTTGGTTCTATGCTTGGTAATCCTCAAGTTATGGTTTTAAGTTTATTTATAACTGTTTTCTTGGGAAGTTTAATTTGTTTTAAAGGGCTTCAAAGCGGAGTAGAAAAATCTACGAAATTTATGATGTCGCTTCTTTTTATTATAATGATAATTCTTATAATAAGAGCGATAACTTTAGACGGAGCTATAGAAGGAATAAAATTTTATCTGCTTCCAGATTTGGGAAAAATATTTAACGAAGGCGGAGCTAAAAGCTTTTTGGAGGTAATATACGCGGCTATGGGACAGGCTTTCTTTACTTTAGGTTTGGGAGTCGGAAGTATGACTATTTTTGGAAGTTATATTGGAAAAGAAAAATCAATTACAAACGAATCTATAATAATAGTTATACTCGACACTTCAATCGCTTTTCTTGCTGGTTTAATAATATTTCCCGCTTGTTTCGCTTTCGGAGTAAATCCCGGCGAAGGCGCTGGATTGGCTTTTGTCACTTTGCCAAATATATTTAATTCTATGCCGCTTCCAAGATTATGGGGAACTTTATTTTTCATATTTTTATCAATGGCTTCTCTCACAACCGTAGTCGCCGTATTTGAAAATTTAATAGCGTTCACGATGTCGGAATTCAAAATGAAAAGAAGTTTAGCTTCGGTAATAGTCGGAATAGTCGTCTTCGTATTGGCTTTGACTACCTCGCTTGGCTTCAATGTTTTATCTTTCATTCAGCCTATGGGCGAAGGAACGAGTTTTTTAGATTTGTATGATTTTATTTTGAGTTATAATCTTTTGGAACTCGGCGGAATTTATATAGTTATTTTCTGCGTTTCAAAATACGGCTGGGGATGGGATAATTTTATTAATGAAGTTGATTCTGGCACGGGAATAAAATTTCCAAAATCTTCTAGGATTTATGTGACTTATATACTTCCGTTAATTTTATTCGCATTTTTCATTATAAATTATATAAGCAAATTCTCATAAATTATTTTCCTTGTTTATTGATATTTTTTATAAGGACGGCATTAATTTTGTCGTCCTTTTTTACTTTAACCCTATTGACTTGTTTTATATATCGTTATATAATTATATTATAATATACTAATATAGGGTTTATAATTTATAATTTTAGGAGAGAATGGAAATGAGGAAAAGAATTGACAAAAAAGAAAAATTGGAAGAAGAAAATAAAGAAGATATTTTTAGCAATTCAAAAAATGAGGACGATTGCGAAGTTAATACTACAAATGAAAATATAGCTTCTTTGATTCCTAAACTTCCTAATGATGAAGAATTTACGATTCTTGCAGATTTTTTTTCCGTATTTTCCGATTCGACAAGATTAAAAATTATTTCGGCTTTAAGCGAAAAAGAATTATGCGTGCATGAATTATCATCTCTTCTAAAAATGAAACAGCCTTCAATCTCGCAGCATTTAAAAACTTTATGGCAGGCGAGAGTAGTCAAAAAACGAAAGGTTGGGCTTCATGTATTTTATAGACTTGACGATGAGCATATAGAAAAAATTTATACTTGGGGGTATGAACATGTTAAAGAATAAAGAAAAAATTTTATTTGTATCGGAAATGATACTCGGAGTTATAGCGTTAATTTTGCTATACAGTCTTCATGGCAGAATTCATGGAATTGCGGAATATATAATATTTTTTATTCCATATTTAATTTTGGGAAGAGAAGTATTCAAAAACGCCGCTATTGATTTTATCAAAGGAAAATTCATGCGCGAAAGTTTTCTTATGAGTATCGCCACAGTCGGCGCGATTATACTTCATGAATTTCCCGAAGCTTTAGCCGTTTTAATATTTTATCGAGTCGGAGATTATTTTGAAGATATGGCGGTTAATAAATCAAAAAGAACGATTTCCGCTTTGATGTCTATTCGTCCCGATTCGGCAAATATAATAAGAGAAAACGGAAGTATAGAAAAAGTCGATATATCTCAAGTTAAGATTAACGACAATATAATAATAAATCCTTTTGAAAAAGTTCCTCTGGATTCGATAATTTACGAAGGCGAAAGCTGGCTTGACACTAAAGCATTAACTGGCGAAAGTATGCCGAGAGCGGTTAAAATCGGAGACGAAGTTTTGGCGGGAACTATAAACGGTGACGCTTCAATAAGGGCAAAAGTCATAAGAGAATATGCCGAGTCTTCAGTCGCTAAAATATTGAAACTGGTTCAAGATTCGCAAAATAGAAAGGCAAATATCGAACAGCTAATAAGCAGATTTGCAGGAATCTATACCCCTATTGTAGTATTCGGAGCAATAGCTTTGACTATAATTCCAACTTTAATTTACGGAAGAGAAGTTTTTAATAATTGGTTTCAGCGCTCGCTTACTCTTTTGGTAGTTTCTTGTCCATGCGCGTTTATGGTTGGAATTCCATTAACTTATTTTTCTTCGATTGGAAGAGCTTCAAAATTGGGAATAATGGTAAAAGGCGGAGTATTTTTAGATTTGCTTTCAAAAGTTCAAACGGTAGTTTTCGATAAAACGGGAACTCTCACAAAAGGCGAATTTTCAATAAAAGAGATTTTTAATAGCGGACTATTCGATAATGAAAATCTTTTAAAATACGCTGCTTATGCAGAATCTGGTTCTTCGCATCCGATTGCAATATCAATAGTGGAATATTATAAAAAGAACGGCGGAAATATAGAAGATAATTTAATTTCAAGCCATAAAGATATTAGCGGAAAAGGAGCGATGACTACTGTAGAAAATAAAAATATTATAATCGGTGGGAAAGAATTATTGAAACAAAATAATGTAGAAATCCAAGAAACCGTTAAGAAAAATATCAATGTTCATATAGCGATAGACGGAAAATATGCGGGCGGATTTTTCATTGACGACAGCGTAAAAGAAGATTCAAAAGAGGCAATAATATCGTTAAATAAAATGAATATAAAAACGGGACTCATAAGCGGAGACAATGTAGATAGAGTCGAAAGTTTCGCTAAAGAAATGAATATATCGGTTTTCAAAGGCGGATGCTTGCCTGACGATAAAGTTAGTTCTTTGGAAGAAATGATGAAAGATTCTAAAGCTTCAATATTCGTTGGAGACGGAATAAATGATGCGCCTTCTTTGGCGAGAGCGGATATTGGAATAGCGATGGGAGGTTTGGGTTCGGATGCGGCAATCGAAAATGCCGATGTCGTTATAATGGACGATAAACCTTCAAAAGTCGCGACTGTAATTAAACTTGCAAAAAAGAATCATATTGTTGTCGTTCAAAATATTTTGCTCGCTTTGGTTATAAAATTTGCTGCAATAACTTTAGGCGCTTTGGGACTCGCTACTATGTGGCTTGCAATATTTGCAGATACGGGAGTAACGGTTATAGTAGTTCTTAACGCTTTGAGACTTTTATATCCGATAGGAGAAAAAGAAGAGGATATTAAAGATTTGAAAGAAACTTGCGATATAAAAATAACTAATTGCGACTGCGGACATCAGCATTAAATTATTTTTTTAATAATTAAAAAGATTTAAAATAAAAAGAATAGGCATTAATTTATGTCTATTCTTTATTATTTATAAAATCTAATCGATTTAATCAAAAATCTTCGCTATCGAATTTTGAATCGGAAAGCAAATTATTTTCTTTTATAACATTAAATAAACATTCTATTATTGAAGTAAAATTTGCTTCGATAAATTCTCTTGCATTTTTAGTAGTTCTTATGGCTTCGTTTACATCCGTATCGTTTTCATTAATTCTATGCGCCAAAGTATCTCTTATTTGATTAACGGCTATCCAATTTTCAGCGGGAAGTCGCCATATATATTTTCCATCATTATCTTTAATAGGATTATTGTTTTCATCAACTTCTTTTTTACTTGAAGTGTGAAAATGATAACATAATGTATATTCATTTTCTTTATAATTAGTTATTTTTGGGTTTCCTTCCCATTCTGCAAATTTACTTTTCTTACCTGTTTTTTTATTTATTTTAGGATTAATAAAAGCATCCGCATTTCTAATATAGTCAAATAAACGCATTACTATAAGTTCTTTTCTTGAAATTGACATAATCTCATATAAAGAAATTAAAACTTTTTTATTTTTTATTTCTATAGAATTATCTATTACTATATTACCAGCTATTTCGTTTATTAAATCTACTAAAGTGTCCTTATAAATATTGAAATCTATTTTATTTATTATATTGTGTATTTCTTTGTTATTATCAATATTTAAATAGTGCAATGATTTTATAAAGTATATTAATATTTTGCTATCAATAGTTTTGCTATTTTCCAAATAATCTAATATTATTTCTTTACAAAGTTCATAAGCTTTTATATTATATGCAACTATATATGCTTTAGCCATAAATAATTCTTTGCTACGATGGTAGAAATACATATTTTGTAATAATACTTTTGAATTATTTTCAAAAATATACTCTTTTTCCTCCATTTCATATATTATAGGAATTACATTGTCGAGTATATCTTCCATAGCATATTCAAATGAGGCAGTATCAATAGATTTTAATTGCTCTATAGCTTTTCTAAAATATTCAAGCGACTTCTTTGCCGTATCTTTATTTTTATCTTTTTGATATATTACTTTACCAAGCATAATATTATAATCACAGTCTTTTTTTAATGAAGTTGAATGTTCAAATAATAATTTTTCACACTTTTCATAATCTTTATCAGCATAGTAAATATTATATAAATTAATAATAGGGTCTTTTAGTAAGTCCTTATTTACTTCAGAGTAATTTTTGATACTTTCTTCTAATAATTTTTTATGTTTATTTTTGTCTTCTATATCTTGGCTTATTGCATATCGTTGACCATATAGTGTTGCAAGACTATTTTGAAAAAGTTCTAAACTTATATGCATCATTGAATAAGCATGATAATTCCAAAAATACATATATGCTAATTTATCTATACCACCATAT
>NZ_JBNMIZ010000180.1:0-5456 GCF_050873525.1 Brachyspira sp.
ATCATAATCTTCTTTATGGTAATATATTAACCCTCTATTATTATAAGCAACTGTCAATTTATCATTTAATTTTATAGCTTCAGTAAAATCATTAAAAGCTTTATCATAATCTTCTTTATGGTAATATATTAATCCTCTATTACTATAAGCGAATGAAAATTCATCGTTTAATTCTATGGCTTTATCGAAATCATTAAAAGCTTTATCATATTTTTCTTTCCCCATTCTATAATAAACTAGCCCTCTATTATTATAAGCGGGATTAAAATTTTCATCCAATTCTATAGCTTTATTAAAATTATATAAGGCTTTATCATAATCTTCTATATTATAGTATACTAAACCTATATAATTAAAAGCAAGAACAAATTTATCATTTAATCTTATAGTTTTATTTAAATCTTTAAGAGCTTTATCGTATTTTATTTTATGATTAAATGCAATACCTCTATAGTAATAATACTTATAATAATCGTCTTTCAATTCTATGGCTTTATTAAAATTAATTATTGCACTGTTAAAATCTAACATAAAATTATAAGAAATCCCCCTACGATAGTATGCCTCGTCATATATTTTATTTAACTCTATAGCTTTAGTAAAATAATTTATAGCAACTTTATTTTTACCACAATGAGCATAAGCAATGCCTATACCACAATATATTTTAGATTTATCAAATCCTAATTTTTCCGCTTCATTAAAATCTTCCAAAGCCTCGTTAATAGAATATTCTTGAGCATAACAAATTCCACGCATATAATATGTTTCACTTAATTTTTCTTCACCGATTGAATTTGAAAATGTATCTATAAGTTGATTGAAATAATCTATTGCCTTGCTATAATTTTTATTATTATATGCTTTTAATCCAGCATCAAAATATTCTTCTTTTATCATAAAATATTTTCCTAATTAAATTAATATAACCTAAATTATATGTTATTTTTATAAAAAAATCAAATTTTATAGCCTACAGCCACTAAATGCCACTTATCCACAGTATTTATATCTATATCACAAAACCCGTTCCTATTCAAATAAAAATACATAAGCAGTTTATTATAGCCCGATTTTAATGCTTTATGCCAATACTTTAGAGTTTCATTAAATTCTGTGTAAGTCAAATGTTCAACTATATGCCTTGAATATATTTCGCCGACATTTTCACAATATTTTGATAATTCCCAAGCCTTGCAAATAATTTTAGCGGTTTTCGTCTTTCGTATATCGCAACCTATATAACCTTCTTTATAATCATCTCCGCAACCCATATAAATTTTATCGATAACTTTTTTAGAATTAAAAAACATAATCACTCCTTAATAACCTTCAAAATATAACCCATAAACTGCCCGTTATAATCCTTTATTGTATAAATAATTTAATTATTATTTGACAAATAAAATTATTCTGTTATAATATTATTATGAAGAATAAACCTTTTAATCCACTAAACGATTGTTTTGTTCGGTATTTCTTTACCGATGAAGGAGGTGAAAAAGTCCTTCTTGATTTTATCAATGCCGTTATGATTAGTGCGGACATGAAAACTTTTAAAGCCGTTGAAATATTGAACCCGTTTAATTTGAAGAGAAATTATAAAGATAAAGAGACAATAGTTGATGTAAAATGTATTACAAAAAATGGAACAGTTGTTATAATAGAAGTTCAGTTGTCGGGTAATTCTAGATTTTCCGAAAGAATATTATATTATTGGGCTACGAATTATAGTAAACTTTTAAAGAAAGGCGAACAGTATGAGGAATTAAATCCCGTTATAAGTATTAATTTGCTTAATTTTAATTTGAATAAAAAAGAAAACAATGTGCATAGCTGTTACATGATTTACGATACAAAAAATGCAAGATTATTAACAGACCACTTGCAAATACATATGATAGAATTAAAGAAATTTAAATTTAAAGATAATAACCTGCCAAAAGATTTAAATTGTTGGCTTGGATTTTTCACTACAAAAAATATGGAGGCTTATATGTCTGAAATAGTAAAAGAGAAACCAATAATGGAAGAAGCACATAAGAGATACAATAATTTTATAAGAAGCCAATTAATGATGTCTGAATACGAGAAGAAAGAAATCTATCAATATGGAAAACAAATAATGCTCGCGGAGGAAAGACGAATTGGTAGAAAAGAGGGAAGAAAAGAAGGAAAACTTGAAGGTATAAGAGATGAAAAATATTCAATAGCCAAAAATCTAAAAAAATCAGGTTTGGATATAAAATTCATAAGCGAAAACACTGGTTTACCTATTGACGAAATCAAAAAACTTTAATATTTAATTTATAATTTTTATCATATAACTATCCTAAATTTATTCCTAAAACCATCTCTCCACTTCCTAATCTGTATCCACCAAGCAACACTATTTATAATCTCATTAAAAACTGACGCCAAATTATTATATTTATCATTCAATTCTTTATATATATTTTCTAATTTATTATCAATATTCAGATTTCCAATATAATTATTAAACGACTCGTAAATTTGAAAATCATTATAATATTTTTCATTCCAATCATAGTTAATATTAAATAAATTACTTTGCGTTTCTTTCAAATAATTTTTTATTTCATTAAAATAATTAAGCATTAAATCTATAGTTTCGTCTAATGCATGTTCATATATTTTAGATTTATTTATATTGTTAATTATATCTCCCGAGTATTTTTGTGGCAGATATTTAAAATAATTAAATTTATTGGAATACAATATTACCATAGTTATAACTTTTCTTTTCATTAAAGTAGCCCAATATATTCCATGATAAGAATTTGTTATAATAATTTTTGAAGTTCTTATAAAATCTATGATTTCGTATATATTTTGAGAATTAGTTATTATATCGTATTCGTTATTTTCTATAATATAATCTTTGTGGCTAATAATTCCTATTTCTCTTTTTATATATTCTTTCATATTCAAATATGGTATCATACAACTTGCGCAGGGAACATGTCTAAAACCGCTTTCATGTTTATAATCTCTAATTGAGAGCATATTGACTTTATCAAAATCTATTTTTATATTAATATTTTGATTATAATGTTTGTTATGTCCTAAAGCCCAAAAGATAACATTTTTAGATTTATTTAGAATAGTATTTATATAATTATTCCATAAATCTTGGCAGTCTATCATACCGCCGCCGCCAAATATAACAGTATCGTCTTTATATATTTTTAAATATTGCCGTAATTTTTTTACGGAAAGGCTTGACTTTTTATCATAATAACCGATAATAATATAGTTTAATAATTTGGAGATTTCAATATGTTTAAATCAATTACGGTGGGTAATTTTAGGGCTTTTAGTGAAAAAGTTACTCTTGATTTTTCACAAGTTGGCAAATACGATTTTAATCCTGAAGCCATAAAAAATGGTCTTGTAAAAACTGCAATAATGTATGGTAAGAATGCTGGCGGTAAGTCATCAATTGCATATGCAATATTTGATATAGTTTCAAATTTGACAGATAAATTTATGGGCATATCTCATGATGAAAATTATAAAAATGAATTTAATATTGATAAGCCAGTTACATTTGAATATAATTTTAAGTTCAGAGATAAAGAAGTCAAATATATATATATGAGAAGTCGGATTTCAAGACATTTTTATCAGAATCATTATCAATAGATAGTAATATTGTAATTTATTATGATAGAAAAAAATCAGATACTAGTTTTGATGTGTCTTTAAAAGGAACAGAAAATTTGCAAAAGGATTTGAAACAACTTCAAATTTCAGCGGTTAAGTGGGTTAATAGTAATAGCGTTCTTGAAGAGACGAAAGAGAATGAAATTTTTAAAGAATTCATTAATTTTGTAGATAGAATGCTACTTTTTTGGTCGCTTGAATATAGGTCTTTTGTAGGATATGCTGCAGGTAGACAGACTCTTATTAAAGAGATTATAAAACTTGGACATTTTGAGGATTTTAAATCTTTTTTTAAAGAGGCGGGAATAGAGGATGAATTTGAATATCAGGTATTTAATGGGGAGCCTCAGCTTTTAGTAAAATATGGAGCAAAGAATAGTTTACAATTTGAAAGAGTAAGTTCATCTGGTATGAGTTCGCTTCTACTTGTATATTTTTGGTTGCAAGACTTACTCAATAATTCAAATAATGATAAAAGTCCATCTTTTATATGCATTGACGAATTTGATGCTTTTTATCATTTTGAACTTTCTCGTTTTATTATAGAAAAACTAAAAAAATGCAATTGTCAAGTTTTGCTTACTACGCATAATACAGCTCTACTAACAAACGATATTCTGCGTCCAGATTGCTATTACATATGTTCTAAGAAAAAAATTTTGAATGTAAACAATGCAACCGAAAAAGAGCTTAGACAAGGGCATAATCTTGAAAAGCTATATCGTGGGGGAACATTTGGATTATGATTTTATTTGTTTTTGAAGGTAAAAAAAGAGAACCTAATATAATGCAAATAATAAAAGAGCTATATTTTAAAAATAATAATAAACATGTTTTTGTCCCGTATTGTAGCAATATACAATCACTTTTTAATTAGTTAAATGAAGATAGAGCTTTGGATTTAGTAGGATTATTAAAAGAAAATGAAATAAAACATCCAAAACTTGAAAAAAAATTGGAAAACTATAAATCAGACGATTTTTCTGAGATATATCTCTTCTTTGATTATGACATAAAAAAAATCGATGAATATAATAAAGACAATTTAGAAACTCAAAATGAAAAAATAAAAGAAATGTTAGAATTTTTTAACAATGAAACAGCAAATGGTAAACTATATATAAATTACCCTATGGTTGAATCAATCAGGTATTTTAGAAAAGGATTACCAGATGAAGATTACTATACTTATACTACAAATTTATTTGTCGGAAGAAAGTTTAAAGAAGATACTAATAATTTTTCGCATTACAAAAATTTGGACTTTATCACAAGCAAAGATGAAAATCAACAATCAAATTGGAGACATATAATAAATCTAAATATTAAAAAAGCAAATTATATTTGTTCGGGATTAAATGAATTACCATCTGAAAAAAACTCTATAAACCAGCAAGCGATTTTTGAAAATCAGCTATCAAAATATGTTTACTCTAAAAATGAAATATCAATTTTAAACAGCTTTCCGTTATTTTTATATGAATATTTTCCTATCGATTATTTTAATTAAAAAAGATATTTCCGATGCATATTTATTGAAACTATTTTACAACCCGCTAATCTCCCACATTCCCATGTATTTATCTAGCGCTGGGGCTTGATTATCTTCTTTAATAATTAAAATAGGTTTGGGAAAATTAAAAGGCGGTTTTTCTAAATTCAAATATTGTCAGTAGCCTAAAATTTATAATTTTCCCCCTATTGCCTCAATAAACACATCCTTAATTTTTTTATTAAAATCTGTATGTTTTTCAATTATATTATTATTA
>NZ_JBNMIZ010000181.1:0-5437 GCF_050873525.1 Brachyspira sp.
ATTATGAATAGATTGAATATTTTAAATAAATTAAATTTTATAAAAAGAATTTTGATAATCGCAGTATTTATCTTTACGGCTTTTAATTTTAATTGCGCTAAAATTTTTGCCTCCGAAAATATTAACGATTACATTATGGAAGAAATTGCCGACAATACGGACCATCCTTATTATACTATTCCCGTTAGGTTAGGAAATTATTTGAATTTTGATTTTCGCATAACAAAACATATTATATTAATAACATTAGCCGCCGTTTTATGTATTGCAAGCATGAAATATTTGGCGCATAAATTAAAAAGACCTTTCAATAAACCGACTTATTTGCAAAATATACTTGAAATTATTATTGATTATATGCATAAAGATGTTATCTCTCCAACTTTGGGCGAAGAAGGAAAAAGATACACTTCATTTTGTCTCACGGTTTTTTTATTCGTTTTATTTGCAAATTTAATTGGAGTAATTCCGCCTTTATTGAAATTTAGAACAGAAGACGGACATTACGCGTATTTGGCAGGAGCGGTTGGAGCGAATATCGGTTTCACGGGAGGAATAGCGATTTTAGTTTTTATATGCTATGTAATCGCGGGAATAAGAAAAAAAGGAATAATAAAATATTGGATTGGTTTAGTTCCAAAAGGTTTGCCGTTTATTTTAGTTCCTTTGATTTGGGTTTTGGAATTTGTAACTTTATTCAATAGAGCTTTTGCTTTGGCGATTCGTTTGCTCGCCAATATGACGGGCGGACATATAATGCTTATAGTTATTCCCTATTTGATTATTATGTCGGGGACTTTATTAATTTCGCCTTTTGCCATATTATTTTTAAGTTTTATATATGTTCTTGAAATGTTTGTGGCGGTTTTGCAGGCTTATATATTTTCGTTATTATCGGCGATTTATATTGGAATTGCCATTGAGGACGAGCATTAATTAAAAGGATATTAAATAAATATTAATAAATAAAATAAAAATTAAAATAAAAAAATTTAAAGTTTAAGGAGAAATAAAATGGAACTTGCTATATTGGGAGCTACAATAGGAGCGGGACTTGCCGCAATAGGAGCGGGAATAGGAATAGGGATAATAGGCGCTGGAGCCGTTGACGGAGTTGCGAGACAGCCCGAAATGTCGGGAAAAATTCAAGCGGCGATGTTTATAGCTGCCGCCCTAATCGAAGGAGTATGTCTTTTCGCTTTGGTTATCTGCATTCTTGCTTTAATGAGACAATAGTTTAATAACTAAAAAATAATTTATCGGGAGATGCGATATGGCGCTTTTTAGAATAGACCCTGGCGTTGTTATATGGACATGGGTTGCCTTTATACTCGTTCTTATAGTATTGGGAAAATCCACTTGGAAAATAATCATAAAAGGCTTGAACGCCCGCGCCGAAAAAATTCAAGATGATTTGAAAGAAGCGGGAAAAATCAGAGAGACGGCTAAAAAATCTCTTGCGGCTTATAGAGAGCAGATAGACAACGCTAAAAACGAGGCGAGTTCTATCATAGAAAACGCGCGAATCGAAGCGCAAAGAGTGAGAGAAAAAATCATAAGCAACGCGAGAGAGGAAGCGGAAGCGAATAAAAATAAAATCATGCTTGAAATAGACAGAGCGAAAGAAGAAGTGACGAATAACATGAGAAAGCAGACGGTAGACATTGCGGTGGTTATGGCGGAAAAAATACTCAAAAGAAATATAACCAAAGAAGATAATCAGGCTTTGATTGACGAGTTTATTAACAATGTGGAAAAAGAAAATAAACTTTAAAAAATAAGGATTTGGCGGAAATGAAAGAGATTGATAAAATAAAACTGTTGAAACCTACGGCTAAATCCATTTTTGAAATAGCCAGAGAATTAAATATGGTTGATAAAATCTATAAAGAGCTTGTCGAATGTTCAAAATTGTTTCAAGACGAAGATATAAAAAAATATTTTGTCGACAAAAGCGTTCCTAAAAAAAAGAAAATGGAAATAATAGAAAATAAACTTAAACCTATTTTTTCCAAAGCGACTTTTGTTTTTATATCTATACTAATGGAACATGAGGTTATGGATATTCTGCCCGATATATTGAGTTTTTATAAAGAAATATCGGACGAATATTATAATATCGTTCGAGTAAGAATAATAACGGCGGACGAAATCGATAAAGAAACCGTAGACAATATAATCAAAACCGTAAAATGTTTTTCAAAAGGCGATATAGTTTATACTACCGAAACGGATAAGGATATTATCGGCGGAATAATCGTTCATGTCGATTCTGTCGTTTACGATTACAGCGTGAAAAATCAGGTGAATCGTCTGCAGGATAAATTTATTAACAGCGGCGGAAATAAAATATTTAAAATATTTTAAACTTTTAAAAAGGCTTTAAGAAAATATGGATTCTATTACGGATAATATTTTAAGTAAATTGAAAAAAGAAATACTTAAAGAAATCACTAAAGAAAAAGCGAGCAGATTTACCCGCATAGTCAAAAACGAAGCGAGCGCAAAAAATTACGCGAAAGCGATGTTCGATGCGGCGCAGGAACTTGGAAAAATAGAAACTATAAAAAACGATTTTAATACAGTTTATTCTTCTATGCTTATCGATAAAGATGTCGTTTCATTTTTTACTTCCTCTTTCGTTGACGGAAATATAAAGATTCGGATATTGAAAAAAGTTTACGGAGAGCGCATCGCAGAAGAAACTTTTAATCTTCTGTCTATTTTGATTGAAAGAGATTTGATTAATATTTTATTTGCAATAATTGTGGAATACGAAAATTTATGCAACGAATATTATAATATTTTATCGACTAAAATTATAGCTTCTTCGGAAATAGAAAATATAGAAGAATTAAAATCGTCAATAAGAAGTATGGTTGATAAGGATGTTCATTTTACCGTTGAAATAGACGAGTCGATAATGGGAGGAATAATAGTTCAAATTGACGATGTGATTTACGATTACAGCGTCCGAAGGTTATTGGATAATGTAAAGGATTCGCTTTTTGCGGAAAATAATTAGTTTATAAAAGAGGAATATTTATGAATATAAAAGCTAACGAAATTGCGGCTATCTTAAAAGAAGAGATTAAAAATTATAAGGCGGATTTTTCTCCAAACGAGGTTGGAGTCGTAGTAGAAGTCGGAGACGGAATTGCAAGAGTTATGGGACTTCCTCATATAATGGCTAACGAAATGATAACATTCGAATGCGGTTCTATCGGAATAGCTTTTAATTTGGAAGAAGAAACGATAGGAGCGATAGTTCTTGGAGATTATACGGCGATAAAAGAAGGAAGCAAAGTAAGTCGGCTAAAAAGAATATTGGAAGTTCCAGTCGGCGAAGCGCTTTTGGGAAGAGTCGTTAATCCTTTGGGAGTTCCTATAGACGGAAGAGGAGAGATTAATTCGGATAAAAAAAGAGTTATTGAATTTCCAGCGCCCGGCATAGCGGATAGACAGTCGGTAAAAGAGCCTTTGCAAACTGGAATTAAAGCGATAGATTCGATGACGCCAATCGGAAGAGGACAGAGGCAGTTAATAATTGGAGACAGAAGCACGGGAAAAACTTCAATAGCTTTGGATACGATTATAAATCAAAAAGGAAAAGATGTTATATGCGTATATGTGGCGATAGGACAAAAGGCTTCCACAGTAGCTGGAGTCGTTAATACTTTAAGACATTACGGAGCTTTAGATTATACTATAGTTGTGGCGGCAACGGCTTCGGACTCCGCGCCTTTACAATATATAGCCCCATACTCTGGATGCGCTATGGCTGAATATTTCATGTATGAAGAAAAAAAAGACACTTTGGTTGTTTACGATGATTTATCGAAACAGGCTAACGCTTACAGACAAATTTCTCTTTTATTGAGACGCCCTCCAGGACGAGAGGCTTTTCCCGGCGATGTATTTTATTTGCATTCGCGCCTTCTTGAAAGAGCCGCAAAATTAAGCGATGATTTGGGCGGAGGTTCTTTGACTGCGCTTCCTATAATCGAAACTCAAGATAACGAAGTGTCGGCATATATTCCAACAAATGTTATATCTATTACGGATGGACAGATATATTTGCTTCCAAGTTTATTTATGAGCGGAGTTCGTCCCGCGATTGATGTAGGGATTTCGGTTTCAAGAGTGGGAGGAAACGCTCAAATAAAAGCTATGAAAAAAGTTTCGGGAACTCTGAGACTCGATTTGGCTTCATATAGGTCACTGGAAGCTTTCTCTCAATTAGGAATTGGACTCGACAAAGCGACTTTATCGCAGCTCGATAGAGGCGCTAAAATGGTTGAATTATTAAAACAAAAACAATACAGTCCGATTCCCGTAGAAGAGCAGATAGTTATATTATTTGCCGCAACGAAAGGATTTTTAGATAATATTGAAATAGAAAGAGTGCATGAATTTGAATGGCGACTTCTTCAATATATGAAAGCCGACAAACAATATATACTTGACGAGATAAAAGAAAAAAAAGATATAACGAATATGGACGAACTTAATAAAGCTTTGGAAGAGTTTAAATCCAAATTTTAATTTTTGTTAATTTAAAAATCAGGTTAATTTGAAAATGAGTAAGATTTGTATTTTAGTTTTGGCGCATAAAAATTATAATCAAACTATGAGATTATTAAATCATTTGAAAAAAGATTTTGATTTATATGTTCATATCGACAAAAAAAGCAAATTGAAAATCGACAGTTTCGACAATGTTCAAATCTATAAAAAAATTAAAGTTCATCATGGCGGATTTAGTCAAATTGTAGCGACTTTATTTTTGATGGGAGAAGCTATAAAAAACGATTACGACAGATATATTTTTATAAGCGCTCAAGATATTCCGCTTAAAAATAATTTTGAGATAAAAAATTTTTTTGAAAATAACGATAGAGAATATTTAAGCTACGAAAATATTAGAAATAACGAAGGGCTTTATAAAGAAATGTCTTTTCGGCTCAATGCTTATAATTTTGGATTTTGGTATAGAAAATTATTAAGCAGAAAAATTAGAGATATTGTTTCTAAAATTCCTTTTATAAAGAGGCAGACTCCAGAAAATATTTATTACGGTTCGCAATGGTGGAATTTGACGAAAAATGCCGTTTCTTATATTTTAAAATTTGTCGGAGAAAATCAAAATTATTTGGAAAGGTTTAAATATACTTGGGGAAGCGATGAATTCTTTTTTCAATCGATACTCATGCAAAGCGAATTAAAAAATAAATGCGAAAATGATTGTTTAAGATATCTTATTTGGCAGGGCGGCGCTCCGATAGTTTTTAAATCAAACGACTATGATAATTTCATACGGGGGGGGTAAATCTGTTTGCCCGAAAATTTGACGAGAAGATTGATAACGATATAATAGAAAAATTATATAAAGATATTAAAAATTAAATAATTTAAGAAAAAAGAATTGATTTTAGGA
>NZ_JBNMIZ010000182.1:0-5381 GCF_050873525.1 Brachyspira sp.
GAATTAAATCTAAAAGAATATATCGATTTAAGATTAAAAGAAATTAATAAAAATATAGATGAAATTTTTGAAAAAAGCGATATTTATATAGAAAATGTTTTTATAGAAGCGCTCAAATATCCGCTCGAGGCTGGAGGCAAAAGATTAAGACCTATTCTTACTTGTCTGGTTTGCGAATTATTTGAAGGAGATTACAAAAAGGCAATAATTCCCGCAATTTCTTTGGAATTAATTCATACTTATTCTTTGGTTCATGATGATTTGCCTTCAATGGATAACGATAATTTGAGAAGAGGAAAACCTACCGCTCATGTAAAATTTGGAGAGGCGAACGCGATACTTATTGGAGACGGACTCTTAACTCATGCATTTCAAATACTTTCAAAATCCGAAGTGTCGAACGAAACTTTAAGAAATCTGCTTTTTGAAATAAGCTACGCGGCGGGATATCAAGGAATGGTTATGGGGCAGTTTATAGATTTATATTACGAAGAAAAAAATATTGATTTTGAAACTCTTAAAATTCTTCATGCAAAAAAAACGGGCGCTATGATTAGAGGAGCGGCGAGAGTCGGAGCGTTATCATCCGAGAAAAAAAATATAGACATTGAAAATATAACCAAATACGGAGAAGCGATTGGGCTTGCTTTTCAAATATGGGACGATGTTTTGGATGTAATATCAGATAACGAAACATTGGGAAAAACCGTAGGAAAAGACGCCAAAGAAGGAAAATTAACTTATGTCAAACAATTTGGAATCGAAGGAGCTAAAGAAAAAGCTAAAGAAACTATTGATAAAGCGATAGATTATTTGAAAAATTATAAAGATAATCAAGCAAAATTATTATTAGTCGAACTTGCCAAATATATAATAGAGAGAAAATCGTGAATGATAACGAAATTAGGATAAAGAATTTAGAGGCGATAAAAAAAAATATAAAAGCTTATCCGATTGATTTTTTGAATTTATTAAAAGATAAAAACGATAATTTAGATATTTCGCTTGAAGTAATCGAAACGAAATCAAAAAAATATTCCGCTAAAGTTTTTAAAGACGGAAAATCAATTTTTCTTCACAGCGCTTATGAACCAGAAAAAGAAGCGAACGCATTAATAAAAGAAATTGAAAAAGATACAGATTTAATATTTATATTTGGAATCGGAGCGGGCTATTTGATTAACGCCGTGAAAAAATTAAATGTGAGCATGGCGATTATAGAGCCTTCGATAAAATTTTTTAATTTGCTTATAGATAATTTCAAATTGGATAAAATACTCGAAGACAATATAACATTTTTTATAGGCAAAGACGATATAGAAGATATAGAAAAATTCATTTCACTTACAAATACAAAAAAAGTAAAATTCTTGATAACTCGTTCTTACGCAAATTTATTTGGCGAAGAAGCTTTATTTTATCAATCAAAAGTTTTGTCAATAGTCGATAAAAAAATAATTAATATAAATACGATTTCAAGATTCGATAAATTATGGGCTTATAATATTGCGTCAAATGTCGCAAAAATTTCAACTCATTACGGAGTTAATAGATTTTTCGATAAATATAAAAATATTCCAGCGGTTATAGTTTCGGCGGGACCTTCTTTGGAAAAAAATATAAGAAAATTGAAAGAAATGAAAAATAAGGCTTTGATAATAGCCGTTGATACCGCGATGAAACCTTTATTTTCTCATAATATATCTCCGCATTTTGTCATAACGATTGACCCGCAAAAGAAAAATTCAAAATATTTTAGAAATGTTGATTTTAAAGACTCAGTTTTAATAGCCGAGTCTTCGGTAGATAAAGAGGCAATAGATTCTTTTAACGGAGCGATTTATTTTATAAGTTCAATATTCCCTTTGGCAAAATATTTTATGGAAGAATTGGGAAACAGAGGAGATATTACGACAGGCGGGAGCGTATCCACCGCCGCTTACGATTTCGCAATAAGAATTGGAGCAAATCCGATTATAATGGTTGGACTCGATTTGTCTTTTCCAAATTATCAAACTCACATAAAAGGAAGTTATCACGAAGAAAACTTTTTTACCGAAATATATAAACTCGATTCTTACGACAGCAGAATATACAAAGTTTTAATTGCGGGAAATTTGAGAGAAGAAAAAAATATTTATAATGAAAAAGTTTGGACAGATTCAAGATTCGATATGTATAAAAATTGGTATGAAGAACAATGCGAAAAAAATAATGAAATCAAATTCTATAACGCGACTGAAGGCGGAATAATAATAAACGGAATGGAAAATATAAAATTGGAAGAGCTTATTAAAAAATTTGACGATATTGAAATAAATATTGATAAAGACGACAGAAATATTGAAAGAAAAAATGAAATCCTAACTAATATAAAAAACGGTTTAATAAAAATAGAAAGCGAAATATCGAAAATAAAACCTTATGTTATAAACGCTTTAGGATTATGCGACAAAATAAACGAAGATTTGAAAAGACATAGAAAAGTCGATAAGCTTTTGGAAAATTTGAACGAATACGATATAAAAATTTTGAATATAAGCAAAGTTAATGAATTTTTGGGAATAACAATGCAAAAAACCATTAAAGCGATAACGGAAGGATTTATTTTTGAAGATGAAAAATATGATAAATCAATCGTTAATTCCTACAAACTTTACGAAGCTATGAAAGAAAGCGTTGATTTTAACCGTTATATAATAAAAAGAGCTTTGATAAAAATAGATAAAGAATTGAAATAATTTTATATTATATTATTTAGCCGTTTTTCCGATAAATTATTATAATAGTATTTTAAGGTAATGAGACATGAAATATATAATACTTTTTATATTGACTTTTTCGATTTTATTTGCGCAAGGAAATTTTCAGGATAATTTTGTGGATACGATTATGCTCGACCAAATAGAGAGAATATATCCAAACGATGATGTTGTTAATCCTTCGTCTTATGTTATAAGTATGCATTTTGATTTGAATAGATATAGATTAAACGAACCGATAACGATGGAGATAAAAATATACGCAAAAAAAGGCTCGGTAAGTTTTACAAATTCGATTAATCCTTTCAATAATTATAGATTTAAAGTTTACGATAATTATAATAACGAAGTGACATCCTCCGATAATTATACTCTTTGGAAATATAAAAACGAAAGAAATACCGAAAGCAATAATAGAATAATCTCTCTTGCGGAAGGCGAAAGCTATTCTTATTTTATAGATTTAAATAACTGGTTTCAATTCGATAAAACGGGAAGATATAGAATCGAAGGAAGTTTTAATCCGATGCCCGATATAAGCGGTAATTTTTCTATGGTTGCGGATACTTCATATTTTTTAGTAGATTCTCCAAGACAATATAACGAGCAAAATATCCGTTTGGTTAATAATTCCAATAATTTTAATACGAATAATAATAATTTGCCTTTTTATCATCCTTCGGAAGTCGTTTCAAATACTTTGATTTCAATGAAGAATAAAAGCTGGAGCAATTATTTTAATTATATGCATTTGCCTTCTATTATCAGCATTAGCCAAAGATACAGCGAGGCTTACAGAAATAATTTCAGCAATACTTATCTTGAAGATTTTACCGATTTTGGAGTGAGTCAAAAAGCGGGAAATTTAAGTTTTCAGGCTTTTTTAAGAAATCAATTTTCGGATAATGTGAGCGCCGAAATGATAAGAACGAATTTTGGAAATAACTTTTTAAATAATTTGGAAGACGCTTATAAATCGAGCAATATAAGAGAGCTTGCAATAAGATTCGATATTTTATATAGAACTTCTTTGCCAGAAGATAGAAAAGTTTTATTCGAAGAGTTTAAAAAATATATGGCTTCGGCATACGACAGACAGGTTAGAAATCAATTCATAGCGGAACTTCAAAGAGATATAGCGACTACGGAAGATGTTCAAAGAAGAAATCATTATAGAAATATTTTGGATATGATTCAGCAGGAATACGACCCCGCAACGGTATATACTTTACTTGATTATAAAATAGATAAAATTACGATAACGGAAGAATACGGTTTGCCGAGGGCGGAAGTTGAGACGAGATTATTCCATAGATTCTTTAATATGAATAACGGAAATATATACGACCCCGTTATAAAAAGAGTATTTATTTTAAGACAAATGGGACAATATTGGTATATCGTAAATTATTATGACAGTATCGCTAATTAATAAATAATAAAATAATTAAACCTATTTATCGTTATAGCCGTTTGGATGATTTTTATGCCAATTCCAAGCTGTTTCAATTATAGTTTCCAAAGAGTTTATTTTCGGAGTCCATCCTAACATCGTTTGGGCTAAAGTGCTGCTCGCTATAAGTTCCGAAGAATCTCCCGCTCTTCTTGGGCAAATTTCCACAGGTATAGGATGTCCCGTCACTTTTCTTGCCACTTCTATAACTTCTTTTACGCTGAATCCGTCTCCGTTTCCCAGATTAAAAGAATCGCTTTTTCCTCCGTTTTTAAGATAATTCATAGCGTCTACATGAGCTAAAGCCAAATCGCATACATGAATATAATCTCTCAAACAAGTTCCGTCTGGAGTGTTATAATCGTCCCCGAATACTTTTATATTTTCCCTTTTTCCCAAAGGCACTTGAAGTATAAGCGGTATTAAATGAGTTTCTGGATTATGGTCTTCTCCGATATGTCCGTCTGGATGAGCGCCAGATGCGTTAAAATATCTTAAAGCGACATAATTAAAATCATAAGCTTTCCGATACCAAGCTAGTATTTTTTCCAAAGCTAATTTGCTGTCTCCGTATGGATTTGTTGGCTCTTTTCTATATTCTTCTTTTAGCGGAATTTTTTCAGGCTCTCCGTAAACCGCCGCAGTAGAGGAGAAAATAAAATTTTTAATATTTGCCTTAATCATACAATTTAATAAAGTAATAGAATTGACAAGATTATTCGTATAATATTTAGCTGGATTAATAACACTCTCTCCAACCTCAATATACGCGCATAGATGCATAACGGAATCTATATCATGTTTTTTGAAAATACTCTGAAGTAAGTCCGCATCTCCAATGCTTCCCTGATAAAAATTCTTGCATTCTTTTATCGCTTCTTTATGTCCGCATTCGAGCGAATCTATAATAACCGTTTCTATATTTTGTTTTGAGAGTTCATTAAAAACATGCGAGCCTATATAACCCGCTCCTCCGCAAATTAAAACTGCCATGATTAATACTCCAAAATTAATAATATAAATTAAATTATAAATAAATTGTAAAAAATGTCAAAATGATTTTATATCGAAATTTTTTATAAGTCTTCTTAATTTTATTTGTTTATATTATATATTTTTAGTATATATTGAAAATAATAAAAAACAGCGTCCTCCGTTCGCAACAC
>NZ_JBNMIZ010000183.1:0-5301 GCF_050873525.1 Brachyspira sp.
ATAATCTATATAAACATAATTTATTTTAAAATTTAAGGATTGTCTATGTCAAAAGAATCTTATAAAGAAAGAATGGAAAAAACTATTAATAGTTTGCAAAACGATTTAAAAGGAATAAGAACGGGAAGGGCAAACGCTTCAATATTGGACGGAATAAAAGTGGAAGCCTACGGAAGCAATATGCCTTTGAAACAAGTCGGAAATGTATCAACGCCCGATGCGAAAACTATTATGATTCAGCCTTTCGATAAAAGTTTAATCGGCGATATAGAAAAAGCGATATTAAAATCCGATTTAGGATTCAATCCTTTCAACGAAGCGGGAAATATTAGAATTGTAGTTCCAGAACTAACAAAAGAAAGAAGAGAAGAATTGAAAAAAGGCGTGAGGCATAGAGGAGAAGAGGCAAAAATATCAATCCGAAATATAAGAAGAGACGAAAACGATAAAATAAAAAAAGAATTGAAAGATAAAAATATAACGGAAGACGAATCAAAAAATCAAGAGAAAAAAATACAAAATGAAACCGATTCGTTTATAAAGAAAATAGACGAATTGATAAATGCCAAAGAAAAAGAATTAGACACTATATGATAAACGAGAATATTCCAAAGCATGTGGCTATAATAATGGACGGAAACGGAAGATGGGCAAAGGCTCATAATAAAAGCAGAAGTTACGGACATAGAAGCGGAAGCGAAAATGTGATAAAAATAGCGGAAGCCTGCTGCGAACTCAATATTAAATATTTGACTCTATACGCTTTTTCAACGGAAAACTGGAAGCGTCCCGAAGAAGAAAAAAAAGCGCTTTTCAAATTATTAAAAGAATTCTATAAAAAAGAAATTAAAAGATTAGTATCGAATAATATTTTGGTTAAACATATTGGAGATATTGACGCTTTTCCGAAAGATACGGTAAAAACGATTAAAGAAACGGAAAGAGAAACTGCGGAAAAATGTAAAGAACCTATATTGACGATTATACTCGCTTTAAATTACGGTTTTAGAGACGAACTTAAAAACGCGATAAAAAATATATGCACCGATATAAAAGAAGAAATTATAAATATAGAAGATATTGACGAAACTTTAATATCGAATTATTTATATACAAAAAATATTCCCGACCCCGATTTTATTATAAGAACTTCGGGAGAAAAACGATTGAGTAATTTTTTAATGTATCAAGCGTCCTACAGCGAATTATATTTTACAAAAATTTTGTGGCCCGATTTTTCAAAAGAAGATTTCAAAATTTCTATAGAAGAATATTCAAATAGAACGAGAAGATTTGGAGGCTTATAATGAGAAAGAGGCTTATATCCGTTATTCTAACTTTGCCGTTATTTACGGTTATAATATTTTACGATAAAGTTATATTTTTATTTCATTTGCTTATATTGTCGATTTCGATTTTCAGCGCGCTTGAAATTTTTTATATGGCGAAAGTGCATAGACAAAAAAATTTAAGAACGGTAATAACCACAATGATTGCGATGGCTTTGGGATATATTATAACTATTTGCGGAACTAAAGTTTTTGTAGGCGATTTTTCTTCTTTATATAAAATAGTGGAAACGAAAAATCCTTCGATGGATTTGTCTTTGATTATGGTTTTCGCTTTGATTGCCGTTTTATTTTTGATAAATATTTTTAAGGTTAATGTTTCTTCGTTCGAGGAAAAAGGAAGGGCGATATTGACTGCGGTTTTTTGTTTTATATATGTCGGACTTGGAATTTGGCATATATCTTTAATGAGATTTATGCCTAGCGGAAAATATTATATCGTTTTTATATTTTTATGCGCGTGGCTTAGCGATACGGGAGGTTATGTCGTTGGGCGAAAATTGGGAAAACATAAACTTTCAAATACGGCGTCTCCAAATAAAAGCGTTGAAGGTTTTATCGGAATGTTTATATTTACCGTTCCTTTGATAGCGCTTTATTATTATTTATATTCAAAAAATTATTTAGTTTCTTTACTTGGAAAAAATATTCCTAATTTTTCATTATGTCAAATCGTTCTTTTAACTTCGATATTTATTCTTACAAGTTTTTTGGGAGACATGGGAGAGAGTTTGATAAAGAGAATGTATGATACTAAAGATTCTTCAAAGATATTTCCAGGACATGGCGGAATTTTTGATATATTCGACAGCGTGATATTAACCGCTCCGATTTCTTATTATATATTTTTATTATTGCAATAGTAAAAATTTATTATTTATTTAATATAATCTTTTTCTTTAATAATGAATTTATATTTATTATTAAAATCTTCGACAATTATATCGCTACCATCGAAATAAGCCTTATAAGTAAAATCTAATTCTTTATTATAATTTTTTAATACAATATCTCTAATATCCGTTAAAATTATATCTTTATTGTCAAGTTTATTCGGGTTTGAAAAATCGTATATTAAATAGCTGAATATTCTTTTGAAAGCGTTATTTTTTTCTTCCGAAAAATAGAATGCATAAAAAATAATTCTGCCGTTTTCAATAAAATAATGTTCCAAATCTACAAATACCAATATTCCTTTATTTTCTACAAATTTATTATTATAAAAATTAATTTCTTCTTTAAGGTTTTCTAAATTCAAAATAGAAAAACCAGATAAATCTCTATTAAAGATAAAATAATTATTTTCGTTTTTATGTTTTAAGATTTTGAAAATTTTTGCATCATCGCTTTTATAATAAAAAATTTTTTTGTTAAAATTAAAAAGTTCTCTTTCGTATCCGATTATATCTTTACCATGAATATTGCCGAAATATTTTTTATGTTTAATAGTCCATTCGCTATTAATTTTATTTTCTTTTTCTTTGGTAAAATATTGTTTGTCAAATAAACCGCCGTATTTTAGCCAATGATTTTTATATTCTTCGGTATAATAAAAATTTTCAAGTTTCATATTTTTAGTATAAAATAAAAGTTATATTTAATCAAGCATGAAAAATAATCGGAATTATAAAACAAACTGCAAACGCGAGTATTCCGTAAACATAAATATAAAGAACGGTTTTGTTGTTTCCAATATTGAAAGTCGCTTCAGAGTTCAACGATTTTATGATTGATTTAATATTGCAAAACGAAATTATTATTACATGGAATTCGCTCTTTAGAAATTAAAATATTATTTAAAAGCTTATCGTTTATTATATATTATTTTTTGTAAAAAAAGAAATAAGCTATGTCGTCATTAATTCGTTTAGTGTGACAATAGCCGAAACAATTTCTTTTTTATTACATTGATAAAGTTAAAACTTGTATAGTAAATCAGATTTTTAACGATTCGCTTTTTATTTTTATTTAATTCGCCCAAAAATATGTATCAAATGTATTATTCCAACTTAAATCTTTAAAAAAAATTCGAATTTTTTTAAATTTTTTTTGAAATTTGTATTGATTTAAATTTAAATTTGTTATATAAAGTCTGCGTAAAATTAATTCAACAAAGGAGAAAAAAATGAACAAATTAATTATTTCTTTACTGCTTATAAACTCTTTCTTGTTTGTAAGCTGCGGAGTCGGTTCTAATTCCGACAGCTCAAAAAGTATAATCGTTTCGGGTTCTTCTTCGGTATCGCCTTTAATGTTTAAGTTGGCTGAAAAATTCGAAGAAGAAAATTCCAATTATAGCGTCACGGTTGAAACTTCCGACTCGACTATCGGAGTGAGCGACACTATAAACGGAAACAACGATATAGGCATGGCATCAAGAAATTTGAAAGAAAACGAAGCTCCAGAATTGGACGCTTATCTTTTATGCCAAGACGGAATAGTAATAATAGCCAATAAAGATTCGAGCATAACTCAAATAAGTGAAGAAGAGTTATACAATCTTTATATAAACAATACGGCTATAGGTTCTATTTCAAAAGCCATATCGAGAGAAGACGGTTCGGGAACGAGAAGCGCTTTCACGGATTTAACTTTGATAGGAAAAGAAACTCCTCTTCCAGCCACAGTCGAAATACTGGACGGAACGGGAAAAGTTAAAACAGCCGTTAATAGCGACTCTTCAAAACTCGGTTATATTTCTTTGGGTTCGGTTGACGACACGATTAAACCGCTTTTGTATAAAGCGAAATCTCAAAATCAATACGCGGCGCCTTCTGTAGAGAATATAAAAAGCGACACTTACAAACTTTATCGTCCGTTTTATATTTTCACTAAAAAGGGAAAAGAGATGAGCGAGGGAGCGAGAGCCTTTTTGGACTTCATTGATAGCGATGTCGGAAAGCAGGTTATTAATGAAAATGGGTATGTGGCAAATTAGAAAACGATTAAGTCGGTATTACAATTAATTTTGTATGCCGACTTTTTTAATCGATTTGTTTAGCAATAGTTTGAAAGATTAAAAAATTAAAAGAAAATTATGAAAGAAAATTATAATAAACATTTATTTAATTCTATAATCGACAATGTCATGAAATATATATTTTTTATATGTTCGATATTTGCGGTTATCGTGGTATTTTCAATATGCATATTCATTTTTATTTATAGCGTTCCTCTATTTAGAGAAGTCGGATTTTTAGAATTCGTATTTGGGACGGATTGGCAGCCTTCCAATAATAAATTCGGAATATTTCCAATGATAGTAGGCTCTCTCTATGTTACTATTCTTTCGACTTTAATCGGAGGAGGATTCGGATTATTTACGGCGATTTATATTTCGATGTTCTGTCCTAAAAAATTAAAAATAGTTTTATCTCAAATAATAGATTTGCTTGCGGGAATTCCTTCTATAGTTTACGGATTTTTCGGCATGATAGTTTTAGTTCCTTTATTAAAAAATATTTCTCCAAACGGAGTCGGCGAAGGCGTTTTGGCAAGTTCTATTATTTTGGGAATAATGATACTTCCGACTATAACATCCATAAGCAGATATAATTTGGAAGCAGTTTATAAATATTATTATGACGGAGCGGTTGCGCTTGGAAGCACTCATTCGCAGGCGGTTTTCGGAGTAATAGTTAAAGCGGCAAAGTCGGGAATATTTTCGGCAATGGTTTTGGGAATGGGAAGAGCAATAGGAGAGACAATGGCGGTTATGATGATTGCTGGAAACGCGCCGTTTATTCCGAAAGATTTATTTTCTTATTTTAGAACGATGACAATAAATATAGCTTTGGAAATGGGATATGCGGCGGGAATTCATAGAAGTTCTTTGATTGCAACAGCTTTCGTTTTGCTTTTGTTTATTTTACTTTTAAATATTATTTTGTATTTGATAAAAGGAAATCATATCAATTTTTCGCTTTATTCTATTTTTTATTTTATTAGAAAT
>NZ_JBNMIZ010000184.1:0-5294 GCF_050873525.1 Brachyspira sp.
CTTTAAATTTATTTTTAATTTTAATATTTAATTTCTTCTTCTATTTGCAAGCAATATTAATCGCACGAGAGATAAAACCGAAGTAACCGCAGCAGCAACATAAGTTAAAGCCGCCGCTTTCAATACTTTCTTTGCTCCATTAAGTTCTTCCGAATCCAAAAAACCGCCTTTATCCAAAATTTTTATCGCTCTGTTTGAAGCGTCAAATTCAACGGGTAAAGTTATTAACGAAAAGAAAACCGCAAATGAAAATAATATTATCCCAATTATCATAATAGTTTGCGAAATACTTCCCAATGCTCCAATCCCTATTCCAATTACAAACAAGTAAATTCCCAACTTGTCTCCAAGCGCGCATAAAGGATAAAAACCGTTTCTTAAAGTTAAAGGAATATATCCTCTGTCATGCTGTATCGCATGTCCAACTTCATGAGCCGCTATTCCCAAAGCCGCCACATCCGTTCCGTCATAAACTCCAGTAGATAATCGTAATACTTTCGCCCTCGGGTCATAATGGTCGGTTAAATTTCCGTTTATTCTTTCTACTGGAATATCTATCCCGTAAGCGTTTAATATATGTTTTGCCGTCTGCTCTCCCGTTATTCCTCTTTTATTTTGGACTCTGCTGTATTTAGCGTAAGTCCCTTGAACTTTAATCTGCGCCCAAAATCCGAGTATTATGCCGGGAATTAAAATCCATATATATCCAAAATAATATTCTAAATATCCTTCAATCATTTTTAATCTCCTTAATTTATATTTTTTATAATTTTTATAATATTCATTATAGCATTAATTTATAACAATGTTAATCTTAAAATGTAAAATTATTTATTTTTAATAATACTAACGGAATAGATTTTTGGCAATTTTTTCCGCTATTTTCCTGTATTTTCCTATATTTTCCGTCTATTCGCTGGCATTTTGTTATTTTGAAGATTGTAAAGATAAAGCAAATTATCCAAAAGCATTGCAACCGTAACGCTTCCCACACCGTTTGGAACGGGAGTTATAAAAGAAGCAAATTTTGAAATCTCGTCAAATTTCACATCGCCTTTTATAGAACCGTCTGACAAAACATTTATTCCAATATCGATAACAACCGCTCCTTCTTTAATATATTCTTCCGTTATAAATTCCGCTTTTCCGATAGATACGCATAATATATCCGCTTGTTTGCAAATTTCTTTTAAATTTTTCGTTTTTGAATGCGCTATTGTAACGGTTGCCGATTTTTGAAGAAGCAAATGAGCCAAAGGTTTTCCCACAATATCGCTTCTTCCAACGACTACGGCGTTCGCTCCCTCTATTTTTATTTTAGTTTTTTCAAGCAAGGCAAGGACGCTTTTTACCGTGCAGGGAATTAATTTATCTTCTCCAAGAAATATTTTTCCAAGATTGATATTTGAAATTGCGTCCACATCTTTATCCGCAGAAATTGTTTCATAAACTTTTTTTTTGTCTATATGATTCGGCAAAGGCATTTGAATCATTATTCCGTTGGTTTCTTTTTCTTCGTTTAGATATTCGATTAAAGTTAAAAAATCTTTTTCGCTCGTATTCGCTGAAAGATTATGGAGTTTGCCAATAATTCCCACACTTTCCGCCGATTTTTTCGCTCTGTTAAAATATACTTCGGTAGATTTATCGTCTTCAAAATATAAAAAATCTATTCTCGGTTTTTTTTCAAGCAATTCGACTTTCGATTTTATATTCTCTTTTATCTCTTTAGAAAGTTCTCTTCCGTCAAGTATCATTATAAATCCCGTAAAAATCAAAAATTATAAATATATTCTATAATTAATATTATAAAAAACAAGATTTTTTAATCGTATAAAATGCATATAGATATAATTAAACGCTTGACAAATATAAAAATAATATTATGTTTATAAATTCAAAATTTTAAATTTTATATTATATTTGATTTGGTTAAAATATTATTATGGACGATAGTTTAAATTATTCAAAAAATAAAATATTCGGAAATTGGGATTTCTACAAATTATGCATATCAATTGCAGTTCCCGTTATGACGCAGCAGTTAATAATGGGTTTGGTTTCGCTTATAGACAATTTTATGGTGGCGGGACTCGGCGATATAAAAATGGCGGCAGTTAATGTGGCAAATCAGTTAAATTTTATATATTTGGTTTTGCTATACACTTTTTACGGAGCGGGCGGAATCTATATGGCTCAAAATAACGGAGCGAATAATCAAGAGGGAATGCAACAA
The DNA here is from genome assembly GCF_050873525.1 of Brachyspira sp. Taxonomy (GTDB): domain Bacteria; phylum Spirochaetota; class Brachyspiria; order Brachyspirales; family Brachyspiraceae; genus Brachyspira. Next base: position 2,237 of record NZ_JBNMIZ010000184.1, read on the forward strand.
GCTTTCAGATTCAAAGTTATTCTTCCTCTTACTATTTCGATTATATATATGATTTTGATGCTAATAAATCCAGAAATTTTTATGCGACTTCTTACTCAAGGAAATCACGCTCAAAAAGAAATATTGGAATCGAGTTCAAAATACATGAAAATAATCGCGTTTACATTTATTCCAATTTCAATTTCTGGGGCAATAGGAAGTTCATATAGAGAAATAGGAAAACCTCATATTCCTTTGGTAATTTCCGTAATAGCGACATCCTGCAATACTTTCGGAAACTGGATTTTAATCTACGGAAATTTGGGCGCGCCGAGACTCGAAGAAACGGGAGCGGCGATTGCGACTCTAATAGCGAGAATATTGGAAATGGCGCTTTTTATAATATATATCAAACTGCATAAAGAAAAATTTTATGTCCGAACGAGAGAAATATTGAAAGTCAAAATCGGCGTTTTTTTGGATATGATTAATAAATCGAGCCTAATATTTTTAAGCGAAATAAGCTGGGGATTAAGCGAAATGTTTATGACGGCGCTTTATAACAGCAGAGGCGGAGCGGAAACGGTCGCTGGAATGGCTTCGGGATTTACTATAGCGAATATATTTTATTTGGTTTTTCAAGGAGTTCATGTCGCCACGATGGTTATTGTCGGCGGGACTTTGGGACGAGGCGAACTCGAAGATGCGAAGAATAAGGCAAAATGGATAATGAACGGTTCTATAATAGCGGGTTCTATAGTAGGTTTGATAGAAATGTCTTCAATAGTTTTAATTCCGCTTATATTTTCAAAACTCACGGCGGACGCTCAAGTTATTACAAGGAATTTGGTAATATTAATTTCATGCTATATGCCTATATGGACTTATCTAAACGCGCAATTTGCGATTTCGAGGGCAGGCGGAGACACTTTATTCGGTTTTGCGGTAGATGTTCCCGTATCGTTATTATTATTTGCTCCAGCGGCTTTGATTTTGGCAAAATTTACTTCGGTCGGTCCAGTCGGAATGTTTGGAATAGCGAAATTAACCGACTTTGTAAAAATAGCCATAGCGATTATAATGCTTAAAAAAGAGCGCTGGGTAAAGAAATTAACAGATTAATTTATAAATTATTTTTTATCAAGCTCTCTTATCAAATTTACCATCTCTATCGCTCCCATAGCGCTGTCGAATCCTTTATTGCCAGATTTTGTTCCCGCTCGCTCAATAGCCTGCTCTATATTTTCAGTAGTGAGAACTCCGAACATTACGGGAATATCCGATTTCAAAGAAACTGAAGCGATTCCTTTTGAAACTTCGGCGCAAACATAATCGTAATGCGAAGTCGAACCTCTTATTACCGCTCCCAAACATATAACGGCGTCATATTTGCCCGAACTTGCCATTTTGGAAGCTATTAATGGAATCTCAAAAGAACCTGGAACCCAAGCTACATGAATATTATCGTCTTTAATATTATGTCGATGCAAAGCGTCCAAAGCGCCCGACAATAATTTTGAAACGATAAATTCGTTAAACCTCGCGCATACTATGCCAATTTTAATTTCTTTTTCGGAAGTTAATTTGCCTTCAAAAATTTTCATTTTAATTCTCCTTTATTAATTTAAATATTTTTTATTCTTTATATTTTTTTATTATATCATTTAATTTAATAAATGTCCCATTTTATTTTTTTTAGTTTCCAAATAAAAAGCGTCATACTCAGAAGCCTCTATTTGTATTGGAATTCTTTCGTTCACTTTCAAACCGTAATTTGTCAAATGTTTAATTTTATCGGGATTATTCGTCATTAATCTTATGCTTTTAACTCCGAGATTTTTAAGCATTTGATAAGCCTCGTAATATTCACGCATATCTTCTTTGAATCCCAAAACCAAATTTGCATCCACAGTATCGAGTCCCGTATCTTGAAGCTGATAAGCTCTCAATTTATTAACGAGTCCTATTCCGCGTCCTTCCTGCCTCATATAAACCATTATTCCGTTTCCTTCTTCGGCAATTTTTCTCATTGCATAACCGTATTGCTCTCCGCAGTCGCATCTTTTAGAACCCAAAGCGTCTCCCGTCAAACATTCAGAATGTATTCTGCATAAAATATCTTCGCCGTCTTCTATATCGCCTTTAGTCAATACTATATGATGGTTTTTAGTTATTTTATTGACAAAAGTAAATATTTTAAAATCTCCGTATTTAGTCGGCATTTTGGCGCTTGCGTAAAGTTCCATCAAATCTTCGTTTTTCTTTCTATAAAATATTAAATCTGCAACCGTTATTATTTTTAAATCATGTTTTTTTGCGAATTCTATCAAATCGTCTCTTCGCATCATATCTCCGTTATCTTTCATTATCTCGCAACATAAACCGCATTCTTTAAGTCCCGCAAGTTTCATTAAATCGACTGTCGCTTCCGTATGTCCTTTTCTTGTCAAAACACCGCCGTCTTTTGAAAGCAGCGGAAACATATGTCCTGGTCTTCTAAAATCTTCGGGCTTCGATTTATCGTCAACTACTTTCAAAGCGGTTATGGACCTTTCAATCGCCGATATTCCCGTAGTAGTTTCAATATGGTCTATCGACACGGTAAAAGCCGTTTCATGATTATCCGTATTTTTTTGAACCATTTGACTGAGAGAAAGTTTTTCGGTTATTTCTTTACTCATTGGCATACAGATTAAACCTTTCGCGTAAGTCGCCATAAAATTAACATTTTCCGTAGTGGCAAATTCCGCGGCGCAAATTAAATCTCCTTCGTTTTCTCTGTCCTCGTCATCGGTTACTATTATTATTTTGCCTTTTTTCAAATCGTCCAAAGCTTCTTCTATCGTATTATAAATATTTTTCATTTTTGTTTCTCCAATTTTTATCTAAATTTTTTAATTAATTATTTCCAAAATTAAAATCCATTTTTAATTAAAAATTCCATGTTTATATTTGAATTTTTATTATTTGTTTCATTATTAAAATTAAAATCATTAAACGATAAAAGTTTTTCCAAATATTTTCCAATTATATCGTTTTCAATATTAACTTTATCTCCCGATTTTTTATAATAAAGAAC
>NZ_JBNMIZ010000185.1:0-5293 GCF_050873525.1 Brachyspira sp.
ATGTTAATTTTTTTAAAAATTTTTAAAATTTTTTTTAATAATTTTAAATAAATCGCTTGACTTTTTTTATTATTATAATACTGTTAACATATTATAAATTGTATAAATTATAAAAAATAAAATTTATGAAACGATAAAAATAATTTGATTTTTTATTTATTGATATAATTTATGGTTTTAATTTAATATAAAAAACGGAGGATTAATCTCATTATGAATTCTAAAAATTTTAAATTCAAAACGATTCTTATCATGATATTTGTTTTGTCGGTTGTCTCATGCGGACTTCCTAAAAAAGAATATCAAAGAGTAACGGCTTTAAGAGATACGGTTAATAAATATACCGAAATTAAAACTTTTGCTCAAAGCGACTACGATATAGCCGAACAAGGTTATGCCGAAGCGGATATTATAATGAAAGAGGAAAATAAAGACGAGGCAAAAAAAGCGAAGCAGTTATTATTGGAAGCGGAAACCAATTATAATTTGGTAATGGATAAAGGACTCGAACCTTATTCGGAAATCGTAAAAAAACAAATGGACGAATCTTTTACGAAGGCTCAAGAGATAAAAGCCAATATTATGTATGCGGACGAATATAATAAAGCCGAAACTATGTATCAGGAAGCAAATTCTCTTTATAATGCCGAAAATGGAAATAAAGATTATAAGGTTTTAGTAGAAAAATTATATAATACCAAAGAAGCTTATTTGACTTTGTATAATAAGGCTAAAGAAGATTTTGATAAAAGCGATGAAGCTTTAACCAAAGTAAAAGAAAGATTGGCAAATTTGGAAAGTATGATTAAAGAAATAGAAGCGTTAGAAAAAGAACAATAAATTATTTAATAATTTTTTCAAGGAGAAATTAAAATGAATATAAAAAAATTAATATCATTTATAGCTTTAATATCTTTCAGCTGGTCCGTTTTATTCGCTCAAACTTATGAAGATTCTGCAAGAATAACGGAAGAAGCGGAAACTTTGCAAAATGACGGAGAATATCAAAAATCTTACGATAAATCGCAGGAAGCGGCGGATTCGATAGACCAAACGACAACGGATTTATTTTATAGATTAATGAATTTAAGAATAAATAAAGCGAAAAACGATGCGGAAAAATCGATAAACGAAATTAATCAATTAGGCGCGTCAAAAGACAATCAATTTAAGGCAAAATACGAAGAAGCGGTTAGATATTTCAACGAAGGCAATAATTCTATAGATTCTTTGCCTTCCGCCGACAATACGGCTCAAAACGAAGAAGAATTTATAATCGCATCCAACGATTTTAATACGGTTTATTTATCTTATAGTAACGCGCTCGCCTCCGCAAATACGGTAAAGGAAGGTTATTTGACAAGAGAGAGAACAACCGCCACAAAAACCGTAGCGGACGCAAAAGCAAAATATAACGCCGCATTAAACGCTAAAGTATTAACCGCGGGAGATGCGAATGGAAAAGCCGTAGCGGGTTTTTTAGGTAAAGCGGACGAAGCTTTAAAAGCCGATAATTTTGCAAGCGTTCAGCAAAATGTAGCCGCCGCGTTAGCCGCATTGAGTAAAGCGGAAGCCGCCGCTAAGGCAAAAGCCGAAGCGGAAGCAAAAGCGAGAGCCGCAGCAGCCGCGAAGGCAAAAGCTGACGCGGAAGCTAAAGCGAGAGCGGAAGCAAAAGCAAAGTCGGATGCGATAGCGAAAGCCAAAAGCGATATAGACAACGCTCAAAAGAAATATGACGCGTTAGTAAGAGATAATACGATAGTAAAAGGCGATGATAACGATAAAAGTATTTCGGCGCTATTAAACGAAGCAAATAGAGTATTACAAAACGACCCTAAAACGGCAAGCGCCAGAGCATTAACGGCGTCAAATAATATGGATAAAATCGTTTCGGATAGAAGTTCCGCTATCGGAAGAGAAGAAGATTTAAGAAACTTGCAGGAATTGAAAGATAGACGGGAAAGATTAATTAACGAAGGATATATAACTAGAGACAGCGATGAGGATAAAAATCTCTCTCAACTTATAGCCGAAGCTGAAGACGCTTTGAATAAAAATAATAGCGCTTTGGCAAGAGATAAAATGCAGCAGGCGAATCAATCTCTAAACGCCATACAGGAAAGAGGACCGCAAAGAGCGGGAGACGGCGATGTGGTTATAGGCGACAGAGGAAGAAATAACCAAACGGGACAAATAATAGATGGAGGAACTACCGCTAATCAACCAGTCAATACGGAAGGAAAAATAACCGTTCTTCCTCAATATTATATAGTCGTTAGAAGAGTTCCTTTAACGGACGCCTTATGGAGAATCGCTGGCTACAGTTATATTTATAATAATCCTATTCAATGGTATAGAATATACGAAGCGAATAGAAATATATTGAGAGACCCCGACAATCCAGATTTGATACTACCGGGACAGAGATTGATTATTCCAAGTCTTAACGGAGAGCAAAGAAGCGGACAGTATGACCCTCAATCCGATTATATAACTTATGACGAAGCTATGCAGTTAATGAGGGAACAGCAGAACGCAAATAACGAATAAGCTTTTACTTCAATACTCTTTTCATATATAGAATAGTCATGCATTATTTAATGTATGGCTATTCTTATTTTTTATAATTTTTTATAATATAAAACCGTAATTAAAACGATTGACTTTTTTACTAATGAATTTATTATATATAGACAATTATTTATCGAGGTTTATAGTCTAATGAATGAAACTGATAATATTATAAAAGTATGCATGAACGAAGAAGAACTTGTAGAAGCTTTATATTCTGACGAGGATATTATATACGCGGAAGCTTCTTTTGGCAAAAAAATCGCTAATATAAAAAATACGGGAAAAATAGCTTGGGGCGTCCTTATCGGCGGAATCATAGTCGCGGTGACGGCGATAGTTTCGTCAAAAAAATTAAGCAAAGGAAAAACGGTTTTAATTTCTTCAATAGCGGCAATTCCTTCGGCAAGCGTGGCGATACTTTATATAGGACTTCCAGCGACTCTTTCGCTAATTCAAATAATGATTTGCGCTTATAAAAAATACGGCGGAATAAACGCGGCAAAAGATATAGTTTTAAAATTAAGAAACGATTATTATATAGCCGAAAAAGACAGAGAAAAATTCATTCTAAAAAAAGTTGCGGGCGAAGAAGTGAAAGAAGTAAAAATTGCGGAAATAAAGAAATAAATTATATTATAATATTTATAAAGGATTAATAATGACTGAAAATTTTCTTCCTAATAAAAAAGTATTCGTTTTCGACACAAATGTTATACTGCATGATTTTAAATCGATATTTTCGTTTGAAGAGACAAATATTGTTATACCGATTATAGTGCTTGAAGAAGTCGATAAATTCAAAAAAGGAAGCGACACGATTAACTTCAACGCGAGAGAATTTATAAGAGAACTTGATACGCTTTCGGAAAATAGCGAAGATAAAGACATATTTACAAATGGAGTAATTCTTCCAAATAAAAGTAAAGTGTTTATAGATGTAAATAACGAAGATTTGAGCGATAAAGAGAGAGAAGATTTTGGCAGAATATTTTTTGGAAATATTCCCGACCATAAAATTCTTTTATCCGCTTATAATATTAAATGCAAAAATTTAAGAGTCGTTCTTATAACTAAAGATATTAATATGAGAATGAAAGCGAGAAGTTTGGGAATAAATACTCAAGATTATAATACCGATAAAATAGAAAAATTATCTTCGTTATTCACAGGAATTGAAAATATCTCGGGCGATAACGCTAAAGTATATATTGACGAACTTAAAAATAATCACGAAATCGGAATTAAAAGCGAATATTCCATTTATCCGAATACTTATTTATGCTACAGAATAAACGAAGAAGATGAAGCGATAATTGGAAAATATAAAGAAGATACAAACAGCATTATTCATGTAAATACCGATATAAGCGCTTATGGAGTAAAACCTCGAAACGAAGAGCAGGCTATGGCTTTGGATATTTTGCTTGATAATAGCGTTCCTTTGGTTACCGTTATGGGAAAAGCTGGAACGGGAAAAACTCTTTTGGCTTTGGCGGCGGCATTGGAAAAGAGAAGAGAATACAGACAAATATTGCTCGCTCGTCCTATTGTCGCTTTGTCGAATAAAGATTTGGGATTTTTGCCCGGCGATGTTAATAGCAAATTAGAACCTTATATGCAGCCTTTATTTGATAATTTATCCGTTATACAGCATTTGCATTCTGACGATAGCGATGAAAGTAAAAATATAAGAAAAATGCTTGAAAATGAAAAAATAGTAATCTCTCCTTTGGCTTATATAAGAGGAAGAAGTTTGAATAAAATTTATTTCATAGTTGACGAGGCTCAAAATCTTACCCCGCATGAAATAAAAACTATTATAACGAGAGCGGGAGAAGGAACTAAAATCGTATTTACGGGAGATATTCATCAAATTGACACTCCTTATTTGGATGAAAGAAATAACGGACTTACTTATTTGATTGACAGAATGAAAGCGGAAGTTTTAAGCGGAACTGTGACTTTGGAAAAAGGCGAACGTTCAAAACTTGCCGAACTTGCCGCTAATGTTTTATAAATTTTAATTAAAAATATGCTAAATGAAATTAAAAATTTTTTAGTAGAAAATATAAAAGATTTAAATAAAAAAACTTTAGCTGTCGCATATTCTGGAGGAATCGATTCCCAAACTGCGCTTCATATAATTTACAAATTAAAAAAAGAACTCGGATTTAACCTTATAATTATTCATATCAATTATAATTTGAGAGGAGAAGAATCAAAAGAAGATGAATCATTTGCCCGAAATATTGCAAAAAAATATAATTTAAATATTTATATAAAAGAAATAAAAGAAGGAAGCTATGATAAAAAAAATATTCAAAACGAAGCGCGAAAAGACAGATACGAATTTTTTGGAGAACTTTATAATAAAAATATTTTCGATTATTTGATTATCGCTCATAATAGAGACGATTTTGCGGAAACAATAATTTATAGAATGATTAAAGGAACGGGAACGGATATTTATAACTGCCTGAAAAAAAAGAATAATTATATTTTAAGACCGATGCTCGATTTTTATAGAACGGATATTGAAAATTATGCGAGAGAAAATAATTTGGAATATAGAGAGGATTCTTCAAATAAAAAAAATAAATACGCGAGAAATAAAATAAGAAATTTAATTATTCCAATGCTTGAAACGATTAATAAAAAATCGAAAGACAATATAATAAAATTTTCAAAAAGAATTTATTTGGAAAATGCATTTTTAAGA
>NZ_JBNMIZ010000186.1:0-5259 GCF_050873525.1 Brachyspira sp.
AACTTCCTTCTATTTTAGTTTTTTTAGTTGTTACATAATAAGAAACTTCTGTTTCAAAATTATATCCACTAAATCCAGACGAAGCAAGTTTATCATCTTTATATCTTCCTTTTAAACCTTCAGGAAAATCTTTTGCGTCAATAGTTACAGTGGTTTCAGTTTCGCCGCCCGTTTTGTCGTCATTACTGCAACTTACGGCAAGTAATAGTATTAACGATAACACTAAAATAAAAATTGTTTTGATATTTCTCATTTGAATATTCTCCTTTATATTTTAATGTTAAGGCTATTTACCTTTTTGCTCCGCTTTTAAATGAGTATTTTAGCTCACCAGATATAAATGTCCCGCTTAAAGTTTTAGTTTCGTAATCAAAAGTAATTGTATAACCGAGGGTGTTTTCACCTTCAAGTTTAATAATTTTTTCGCCTTTGGTTGTTTTCTTCCATTTTTCAATCCCAACATCATGCCACGGTTTCGAATTATTATCATCGTCTCTAATAAACATTACATAAATCCTAGTTTTTTGAATTCCTCCTTCTGTTTCAGTATAAACTCGAATATCATGACATCCAGTAGTCGAATGAGCATAGTATCCTAGTAAATCTGCAGGAAAATCTTTTGCTTCTATTTCAGTTACAGTTTCAGGTTCGCTTGGAGGAGTTTCCGTTCCACCACCGCCTTCACCAGAGCCGCTTCCACTTCCGCTTCCAGAACCGCTATCGCCTCCCGTTCCTGTTCCTCCTTCTCCAGAGCCACCAGTTCCTGTTCCAGAACCACCGCCTGTTTCCGTTCCACTTCCTCCAGTTTCGCTTCCGCTACCAGAACCGCTTCCCGTTCCGCCGTCCGTGATTTCCGTATCGTTTTCAGGCGGATTGTTTGGGACTCCCGTTTTGTCGTCATTACTGCAACTCACGGCAAATAATAGTATTAACGAAAATACTACGATAAAAATTTTTGTGATATTCCTCATTTGAATATCCTCCTTGTTTGAATTTTTTTTATAACTAAACGGAGATTTTTAATTTTCTCCGATAAGCTATCGAAATTAATTGAAGTTAAAAAAGATTTAACTAAATTTATATTTGCAAAATTATTTTTATTGTCATTGCATATTTTAAATTTGTCATTGCGAGCGTGAGCGAAGCAATCCACACAGAATAGATTACTTCGGCTATAAATAGCCTCGTAATGACAAAGTTTTGCAAAACGAATAAATACATTTAAAAAATTAATTGAACTTAAAAAAGATTGAATAAATAAAAGTTTGTCTTTAAAAGAATTAAAAAAGTTTAAACTACTTTGTTCGCGGTTCGCGGTTCGCGGTTCGCGGTTCGCGGTTCGCGGTTCGCGGTCGAGCCGTAAATATTATTTAATAGGTTTAATAACATAATGGTTGAATTATACGATATTTAGAATTTTTTGTCAACAGTTTAAAATAAAAAAAATTCAAAAAAATTTAGTCATTGCGAGACTATTTATAGGCGAAGCAATCCACTATTAATGGAATTAAATTTTAAAATCAAATTCTAATTTATTTGGATTACTTCGCTCACCCTGTGTGCCTTTCGGCAATCGCTCGTTCCCTACGGGACGCCTTCGGCGAATGACAATATAATTTCCGTTCTTTACTTATAAATATTTTATAGTATAATAAAAATTATGAAAAAAAGATTTCTAATTATTGACGCTTTCGGTATCCTTTATAGATATCATTTTATTTTTTTGAAAAGACCGCTTTTGAATTCCAAAGGGCAAAATGTTTCTTCTATAAACGGTTTTTTGAGAACTTATTTTTCTTTAATAAATACTTATCCTTCCGAATATACGGCAATCGCTTTGGATAGTTCGAGGAAAACTTTTAGAAGCGAAATTTATAAAGAATATAAAGAAAATAGAGAAAGCATGCCAGACGATTTGCGAAGTCAAATTCCAATACTTTACGAACTTATTGACGCTCTCGGAATTTCAAAAATAGTTTTGGATAATTACGAAGCGGACGATATTATCGGGCATATTGCCGAAAGAAATAAAAAAGAAAATATAAAAACTATAATTTATTCTCCCGATAAAGACATTCTTCAGCTTGTAGATAAAGATGTCAATGTCGTGGCAAGCAATAAAGATAACGAACTTATAGAATACGATGCCGAAACTGTTAAAGAAAAAAGAGGAGTTTATCCTAATCAAATTATAGATTTGCTCGCATTGATGGGAGACGCTTCCGACAATATTCCGGGCGTTAAAGGAATCGGCGAAAAAACCGCGGTTAAACTTTTGGAAGAGTATAAAACATTGGACGGAATTTATAAAAATATAGATTCTATTCAGGGAAAATTGCAAGAAAGATTGATTAACGACAAAGATAAAGCCTACATGAGCTACGAACTTGCGACTATAAAAAGAAATATAGAAGAATTAAATTTAGATTATAAAGAAATTGAAAATAATAAAATAGATATTGAAAAAGTTAATAAAATTCTTGACGATTTGGAATTAAAACAAATCAGAGAAAAAATCAATTCTTATATTTCAAATGTATCTAAAAACGGCGATTCAAAAAAACAAGAAAAAGTAAAAATTTCGGGCGAATCAAAAAACGAAGAAAAAAATAACGAAATAAAAATATCGAGCGCAAAAGAAAGCAAAGCGAATTATTATTTGATAGAAAACGAAACGGAATTAAAAAATCTTCTAAACGATATAAATAATAAAAAATTAGTCTGCGTTGATTTTGAAACTACGGGACTCGACACTTTTAAAGATAAAATAATCGGAATTTCGTTTGCAATAAAATTGAAAGAAGCTTTTTATTTGGATATTAGCGGAAGAACAAAAATAAATATCGAATCCTGCTTAAAATCGGTATTCGACATTTTGGCAAAAGAAGATATAAAAATAATCGGACATAATTTGAAATACGAATATAAAATGATGCGGGCGATAAATAAAAATTTCGGAAATATGTATTTCGACACTATGGTTGCCGCATATCTTATCAATCCTACAAGAAGCCGATACAATATGGACGATTTGGCAATGAGTTATTTATCCTACAATACGATAAAATATGGAGACATAACGGACGGCGCTAAAAAAACTCTGCTCGATGTGGATTTGAAAGAAGTCGTTGAATATGCATGCGAGGATGCCGACATAACTTTTAGACTTTACGAATGTTTTGCTCCGCTTATAGAAAGTATGGAACTTAAAGATTTATTTTTTAATATAGAAATGCCTTTGATAAAAGTTCTCGGAGATATGGAATTTGACGGAGTTTATATAAGCTCGGAAAAAATGAAAAAACTTTCCGAAGAATACGGTTTGCTTCTGGATAAAATTCAAAAAAATATATTTAAAGAAGCGAATGAAGAATTTAATTTGCAATCTCCGAAACAGCTCGAATATATGCTTTTTAATAAACTGGGACTTCCTCCGACAAAAAAAACTAAAACGGGATTTTCCACGGATGAAGAAGTTTTAAGCGAACTTTCAAAAAAATATAAAATAGCTCAAGATATGATGAGTTATAGAAAATATGCGAAATTAAAAAATACTTATTTGGATGTTTTTCCAACATTGGTTAATAAATCTACAAACAGAATTCATGCATCGTTTAATCAGACGGTAACGGCAACGGGAAGATTATCTTCTTCAGAACCTAATTTGCAAAATATCCCAGTTCGCGGAGACGAAGGCAGAGATATTAGAAATACTTTTATAGCCGAAAAAGGAAATTTGCTTATAGCCGCAGATTATTCGCAAATAGAATTAAGATTGCTCGCGCATTTCAGTGGGGACCCCGTATTGATAGCGGCGTTCAAAAATAACGATGATATTCATAAAAAAACTGCAATGAAAATATATTCGGTAAGTAAAGAGCATGTCACTCCTTCTATGCGAAATACGGCAAAGATAATTAATTTTTCTATAATTTACGGAAAAACGGCGTTCGGACTTTCAAAAGAACTTGATATAAGAAGAAAGGAAGCGGAAGATTTTATAAAAGGATATTTTGAAACTTACGCGAGAGTCAAACCTTTCTGTGAAGAAGTTATTAACGAAGTGAAAAATAAAGGCTATGTTAGAACAATGATGGGAAGAATAAGAGATTTATCGAAAACTATTAACTCATCAAACGCTATGGCAAGAAACGAAGCGGAAAGAATGGCTTTGAATACTTTGATTCAGGGAAGCGCAGCCGATATGATTAAAGTTGCAATGATTGGAATTCATAGAGAATTTAAAAATCATTTCAAAACGGCAAAAATAGTTATGCAAGTTCATGACGAATTGGTCGTGGAAGTTTCCGAAGAAGAATCTGATAAGGCAATGAAAGTTATGAAAGATATAATGGAGCGCTCGGTTAAAACAAATGTTCCAATAACGGTAGATATTCATAAAGGCAAAAACTGGGGAGAAATTCATTGATTTTATTTTGGATTGCTTTGCATAAAAATGTATGCAACGGTTAAATAAAAAGCGCCACATTAAATATGACGCTTTTTTCTTATCTTATGTTTTTTATCAGTTTTTTTAATTTAAAATTTTATTATTTTGTAAATGGTTCAACTCCAGATTGCCCTTGCATTGATAAATCGCAACTATTTGCGCTTTTGAATGTAAATGTGAAACTAGTTTGTGTTGAACCAAGATTACCAGATAAAGTTATTGCATATTGAGCAACTACTTGGTCTTTATCGGTATCCCAACTTGTTATGGTAAGAGTAGCCGATGAGCTTCCAGCATTGAAAGTCACATTGCCATTATCTGCCACAGTAAAAGTATTATTTGAGTCTACTGTGCTTGTCCAAGTTCCTACGATAGAGGAAACTGTGAAAGTTGATGAACCGCCTTCTGGTCTTCATTACTTTTACAAGAAACAAAAGCAACGATTAAAACTGATAAAACGATAAGAAATAGTTTTTTAGAATTCTTCATTGAATTCCTCCTATAAAATAAATTATTTATAACTAAACAAGGATTTTTTATTTTCCTTGATAAGCTATCGAAAGTAATTGAAGTTAGATAACAAGGGGTTTTTCCAACAGGACGCCTCGCCAAAGGCGGACAATAGTCTTGGCGAACCCCTTGCATTACACAATGGGCTTGCCACACCAAAGGTGGACAGTAGTCAAGGCACGCAGAAGCGAAAGCCACATTGTTATTAAGAACTGCAAAATTATTTTTAATCGTCATTGCGAAGGCATCGCCTGAAGCAATCCACTTTGTATAAAATTTATTTATTAACGAAATTAAAT
>NZ_JBNMIZ010000187.1:0-5254 GCF_050873525.1 Brachyspira sp.
AAAAATTATTGCATCATTGAATATAATAAAGAAAAAATCGTAAATCTATCGGGCAAAAAAGATAATTATTCTATGGAATTAAAAAAGGGAAATTATAATATAAAATCGGACGGCTATGAATCGAATATAAATATAGAATAATTTTTTGGAATTTATTTTAAAATTTTTTTGGAAATTTTTAATGAAAGATATATGCAAATGGGCTAAAACCGAAGTCGAAATAAAATATCATAACGAAGAATGGTGTCGTATTTGCCATGACGAAATAAAATTATTTGAAATGCTTATACTCGAAGGAATGCAGGCGGGACTCACTTGGAAATGCATTCTTAATAAAAGAGAAAATATGCGCGAGGCTTTTGACAATTTCGATTATAAAAAAATAGCGAAATATGATTCCAAAAAAATTGAAGAACTTTTGAATAATAAAGGAATAATTAGAAATAGAAGAAAACTGGAAGCTTTAATAATAAACGCGAATAAATTTATAGAAGTTCAAAAAGAATTCGGAAGTTTCGATAAATATATTTGGAGTTTCACAAAAGGAAAAAGAATAAACAACAAATTAAAACCGACTGACGATTTGCCCGCAAGAAGCGAACTTTCCGATTTGATAAGCAAGGATTTGATTAAAAGAGGATTCAAATTCACGGGAAGCATTATAATTTATAGTTATTTGCAGGGAATAGGAATAGTTAACGACCATAGTATAAATTGCAGATTTCATAATGAAAAATAGAGCGGGAAATTCTTTTTATAAAAATATCAAATAAAAGTTATGTAAACTATATATAAAAAAACTATAAAGTAGATACTTGATAAAATAATTAAAAATGTTATTATTTATAATAATTTGCAAAAGAATATATGATAAAATAATATGAATGTAGAATTTTTACTTTACGCGAAATTTGATAATAAACGAGTAATTCCTATTCGAGACAGATTATTTAAAGCGATAGTTTCGTCTTTAAATGAAGTTAGCATTAATCCGCTTGTAATGATGTCGGAATATTCGATAATAGAAAACGAAAATACTTTAATATATTCTTTTCATCCGACTTCCGACCCGATGTATTTTGAATATAAAGACGACACTTTATTTGTAACCGTAAGCGCGGGAACTTTCGGAGCAGGTTATCATAAATTCGTTATAAATGTTTTGGATAGAATAGCGCGAAGACTCGATATAAAATTTGAAGAAAGCGAAGAATATAAGGACCCGAGCGGTTATTTTGTAGAGAGAGATTTTAATAAATTAAAAAAATTTTTTATAGATTCCTTAACCGATTATTCAAAAATGCTTTTGGAACATCATGAAAAAGGTTTTGGAAATTTTATGATAGCCATGCCTTACGATTACCCGATTATCGAAAAAGAATATTTTGCTCTTTCGACTTTAGGATATTGGGGAAAAACTTGGTTTACGGATTTTGTTAATGCATCCGAAGAAGATAAAGAAAAATTTGCCGAAGATTTTTTTATTTGGAACGGCGAAGAAATGAACGCTCAATTCTGGTTTAAAAGTTTGATTAGTCTTATATGGCTTTATTTTCCGTTTAGAGAAATTATAGACGACAAAGAAAAAAAACTTTATAAAGAAATAATTTATTCTTTTCAAGAAGCTTATAAAAAAGATAAAAATTTAAGATATCCTTACGATGTTTTAATAAAAGTCGCCGAATATTTGGACGATTCAAATTTGGTAAAATTTTTTGAAGAAAATAAAATTAATTATCAGCCGAATATCAATGTAGGATTTAGAACGGAAAAAGCGCGTTATTTGGTTGCGGGCGGATTTACAATCGTTTTGCCAATGCGAATGAATATGAATAGAAGCGATAAAACTCTCGTTGAATTCAGAGATATTAATATTTATATTGCAATGCAGGTTTATACTTTTTCAAATGAAGAAACCGACATTATAATGGATTATGTGATTAAACAAATGGATATAGCGGACGAAGACAAGGGAAAATCTTTGGATATAAAAATCGAAGCGGATAATATAAAAAACATAGCTTACGAAAAAAAACTGGATAACGAAGATAATATAATAACGGTTGCCGCGGTTACGAATAAACTTGCCTTGCTTATTTGGTTTACTTATAACGGAGAAGAAAACAGAGAAATTTGTCTGGATGCCATAAAGTCGATAAGATTGGAAGAATCGGATTTATAATTTTAAATAAAATTACCGCTTGACAAACTATAAAAAATTTACTATAATATTAATATAAATAAATCCTTTTAGGAGGAAAAAAAATGAAAAATTACTGTAAATTCGTTAGTCAAGTCAAGTCAAGTCAAGTCAAGTCAAGTCAAGTCAAGTCAAGTCAAGTGCTAAAATTGTATCTTTAATCGCATTATTATTTATATTATTATTTTCAATTAGCTGCAAAGCGAAACAAAATCCAACGCCTAAATATTCAGAACTTGTGGGAACTTGGAAATCTGATACTTCCGATATTGCTTTATCCGCTATTACTTTTACTGTCGATAGCGGTGGCAATCTAAATTTTAATTGTTTATATGAAGATAAAGGTTTTTATCATTATAACTATACTGGAAAGCTTGCGGATAACTTCGATTATCCTTATACCATAGAATTAACTTTTAATATTCCTTCTTATACTCCATTTGCTTCTTGTTCTCTTGATAGCTTGCTTGGTGAAATTTCAAAGTCTCCTTATAAATCGGCGATTGGAAAATTTATATTTAGCGATGCATCGACTTGCGCCGTTTCATTTGATACAATAGTTCATGCTTATTATACTGGAGGCTATAACCATGTTAGTTTTGATAAATTAGAACGCAATTTTAAAAAATAAAATTTATAATAGAAATTAAATTGTTAGAATAAATTTTTTTAAGGCATCGTATTTATTGCGGTGCTTTTTTATTTGTATTGCTTCGATAAATTCTAGTAATGATATAAAAATATATTCGATTGCATGGCTTATTATTGATTAATTTTTTTAATTAAAATATAATATACCAACTTAAATAAATTTATAAATTTCATTATTAGGAGATTAAAAATGAGCGTATATGATTATATCGTAAAAGATTATAGCGGAAAAAATGTTAAATTAAGCAAATACGAGGGAAAAGTTTTATTAATAGTAAACACTGCGACAAAATGCGGATTTACAAAACAATATCCAGCTTTGCAAGAATTATACAAAAAATACAAAAAAGAAGGTTTTGAAATTTTAGACTTTCCATGCAATCAATTCGGAGGACAGGCTAAAGAACCGATAGAAGAAATATTAAAAATCAGAGAAGAAAATTACGGAGTGAAATTCAAATTATTCGATAAAATAAAAGTCAATGGAAAAGAGGCAGAACCTTTATATCAATATTTAAAAAGCGAAAAACCTACGGAAGAAGGCGTTGAAAAAATCAGGTGGAATTTCACAAAATTTTTAATAGATAGAAAAGGAAAAATTGCGGGCAGATTCGATTCGAGAGTAAAACCTGAAGAACTTGACGAAACTATAGAAAAATTATTGAAAAAGTAATTTCAAATTTAAAATCTAATTTATTTTTATTATTTATTTTATGAATAGAAAAAAAGAATTTACCGAAGCTTTAAAATATTCTTTCCCGATAACCGTTCCCGTTCTTATAGGTTATTTGTTTTTGTCTATCGCCTACGGAATATTAATGAAAGCGAAAGGATTTGACACTTGGCTTGCGGTATTTATGAGTTTGGCGGCTTATTGCGGAAGCATGCAATATATAGCGGCAAATTATTTATTTTTAGCGCCTTTCAATCCAATATACGCTTTTATTCTTACTCTAACCGTAAATGCTCGAATGAGTTTTGAAGGAATATCGATGGTTAATAAATATAAGCGGACGGGAATATTCAAACCGTTTTTGATATTTCTTTTGACGGACGAAACTTTTTCGATTCTCTATAGCGCGAAAATTCCAGAAAATATAAACAGAAAATATTTTTTATTTTTAGTTTCTTTTTTAGATTATTCTTATTGGGTTATCGGAACTTTAATTGGCTGTATGCTCGGAGAGTTTATAAAATTCAATACTAAAGGCTTGGATTTTGTTTTAACGGCATTATTTGTCGTAATATTCGTAGAACAATGGATTGAAAATAAAAATAAAGGACGAACGGCGGCAATAATCGGTTTGATATGTTCCATTCCGATAATGATATTTAAAACGAATACATTTATAATTTTAGCTATGATTTTAATATTTGCGGTTATAACCGTGATATACAATATAGAAAAATATAAAAATAAAAAATCGAAATAAAAGAGATAAAAATGACGAATAAAGAATTATTGATAACGGCTTTAATTATAGCGGCGGCTACTTTGATTATAAGATTTTTGCCTTTTGTGATAATAAGAAAATCGATTGCCGAAAGAAAATATATAAAATTTTTAGGCGATATGATGCCTTATTCTATGATTGCCCTGCTCGTTATTTACTGTTTGAAAGATGTCAATTTAATAAAATATCCTTACGGAATTCCAGAATTAATTTCAATAGCGATTATAATTATTTTGCATATTTTAAAAAGAAATGTTTTAATTAGCATTGGCGCTGGAACCGTGATTTATATGATTTTAGTTCAAACTATTTTTATTTAGGAGTAATTATGGGATTATACGAATATTTATCTTCAGGTTTCGGTAAAGCGGAAGATTTAAATTGCGCAGAAAAAATATTATACGGCGCTAATAAAATATACGATTTAGGAATAGACAAAAACGATTTGAAATTAGCGGCGGGATTTGGCGGAGGAATGGGAGTAGGAATTACTTGCGGTATAATAACGGGATGCATAATGGCTTTCTCCAAAGCTTTTATAATAGACAAAGGACATGAAAGTTCTATTTTGAAAGAAATAGAATTGGAATTCATAACGAGATTTCAAGAAAAAATGGGAGAGATTAATTGCATTCCTTTAGTAGAAAAATATAGAAATCCTACAAACGGATGCGATTATATACTTTTGGAAGCCTGCAAAATATTTGACGATATTATGAATAGATATTATAAAAAATAATAACTATAAAAATTAAATTGTTAGAATAATTTTCTTATCGTAATATCAATTCGCGTTAAAAAATAATTCACATTTTTCAAACTTTCCGAAAGCAAAAAATTAATTCTGTCTTTAATATAGCTGTCTCCTCGCTCGCTCATTATGATTGCGGCGGATAAAATATTTTTTAATATCGGAGCTTTTTTTTGATATTCTTTTATTATATTCGTT
>NZ_JBNMIZ010000188.1:0-5210 GCF_050873525.1 Brachyspira sp.
CATATTATTATTTTTTAATTATAATAAAGTTATTAGATTGAGGCGATATAAATTATGAAATTTAAAATAGCGATTTTGATTATAGTTAATTTGATAGCTTTTACGGCTTTGCTTTATATGTTCGATATTTTCGGAGTAGTAAATTATTATACTTTAATGCGAACTAAAATTGCTCCGAATATTCCGCTTTTGGCAAGATTTACTCAAAGGGCGAGAGTGGAAGATATGTCGCTTTTGGCAAGAGACGATTTGGCTAAAATGCGAGAATCTTTCAATTTGCGGGAAAAAGATATCGAGGCGCAGGAATCTTTAATTGCAAGCAGGGCGATTGAATTAAATTCACAATCGGAATTGATAGAACAGGACAGACAAAATTTATTAAGCGCCTGGTCTAATTATCAGGCTACTATGGACGAATCGGCGCAGTATCAGTTGGTTCTTACCGATTTGGCAAATAAAATTAACAGCATGCCTCCTCAAAATTCAGTCGCGCTTCTTAATCAGTTGGCTGAAAACGGTTCGGACGATTTGGTTATAGATGTTCTTTTAGAAATGGATTCCATAGCGGCTACCGAAGGACGAAACAGCACAACCTCTTATCTTTTAAGTTTGATGGACGCGTCAGTTGCGGCGAGAATACTTGAAAAATACGAAGCGAGAACCAACCCAAGAAATAATACAGTTCCGTCTTCCCCTAACGATTTTCCTTCATATCCAGAAACGGATAATATGCTAAATGACGGAATAATGGATATGGGCGCGTAAAATAAACTTCTTTACATATTGAAATTAATTCCGAATTATATTAACATAATTATAAGAAAATTTTAAATAATTTAAGAATCTTTATGGGCATATATATTATAGTTTTTTTATCGGTATTTTGCATACTCCTTTTGATTGCTGGAAAAATATTGTCTAAATCTTTTAAGTATATCGTTTCGGATATTGAAAAAGCTAAAAGACTTGCAAGCGAAGGAAAAAACGATTTGGCTATAGAAAAATTTAGAGGCATTCTTTCAAAAAGTAAAGTTGACGAAAGCGAAAGGGCGAAAGTTCATGCAATGATAGGCGACTGTTATTTTAATACGGAAGAATATCCTTTTGCCATCGTGGAATATAGACATGCTCTTGACGAAGGTTATTATTCCCCCGAAGTCGTTTTATCGCTTGGAAAATCTTTGAGTAAAATTGGAAAAAACGAAGAAGCTTTATCTCAATTTCTTACTTTATTAAAATTGGATAATAATTATAAAAGCGTAGTTTCTATGGAAATTGGAATAATATATTACGACAACAGACAGTATGAAACGGCATTTAAATATTTCGATAATGTTTTGGAACTAGATAAAACTAATAAAGACGCTTTAAAATATAAGGCTTACTGCTTGGTAAATATGGAGAATTATGTCGAAGCCATTTCAATAATGGAAACCGTTATAAAGAAAAACCAAAGCGACTCGTTATTGAATTACAATATGGGACGAGCTTATAAAGGCAGAGGAAATTATAAAAGCGCAATCAAATATTATAAAGTCTCTTCGCATGATAAAATCTATGCCGTTAAATCTTTGTATGAAATCGCGTTATGCTATATCGAATTAAACAATATAGAACTTGCGATAACCGCTTTAGATTTGGCGATAGAATACAACAGCCCCGATAAAGGATTAAAATTAGCCGTTCTCTACACTTTGGTAGAATGCTACGATAAAATGAAAAATATAAATAAAGCGATAGAAGTTTTGGAAAATATTATTATTATAGATTCCAATTATAAAGATGTCGGTAAAAAATTGATAGAATATAAAGAATCGAGATACAGCGAAGGAATTAAAAATTATTTCAGATTGGAAGGAGACGAATTTGCGGAAAGGTCTTTGAAAATAGTTTCCTGCATGAATTTAATTCCGTATTCTTTGAAAACCACAGATAAAAAATATTTGATTATATTTGCAAAAGAAGGAAAGAGTTTGCATTCCACAAAAAAAGTAATTTTCTTCAGAAAGTCTTACAGCCCGATATTTAATGAAGAGTTGATACAATTATACGATTATGCGGTAAGTTATAATATAGTCAATTCGATTTTGGTGACAAGCGCAATGGCGAGTCCCGATGCGATAAGATACGCAACAATTTCAAGAATAGATATAGTGGGAATAAAGCGTTTGGAAAGTTTGGTTGAAAAATCTAATTTTACAAATTTGCCTGTCGGAGTGACAAGAAGCGAAGAAAAACTCGACTGGGTTTTATAAATTAAAATTATTAACATTTAAAAAATTCGTTTAAAAATTCTCTTGCTACTTTTCTATCGTCAAATTCTACAGTTCTATCGGGAAATATTTGATAAGTTTCATGTCCTTTGCCAGCGATTATAACTATGTCGTTTTCTTTCGCCTCTTTTATAGCCTCTTTTATCGCTTCTCTTCTGTCAATTATTTTTTTATAATTGAAATTTAATCCTTCAAATCCCGCCTCTATATCGGACATTATTTGTTCTATGCTTTCCGTTCTTTGATTGTCGGTTGTTAGAATTGAAACATCGGAATATTTTGCCGTTATTTTTGCCATTATCGGGCGCTTATTTCTGTCTCTGTCTCCTCCGCATCCAAATACGACTATAACTCTATTTGGATTTAATTTTTTTGCTTCGATTAAAATATTTTCCAAACTGTCGGGCGTGTGTGAATAATCTACGGCGACTATAAAAGGATGTTTTTCATTAGTCACTATTTCAAATCTTCCCGCGACTTGAACTTTGCTTATAGATTTTATCGCTTTTTTTATATCTAGTTTATATTCGCATGCATAAGCCAAAACGGATAAAGAATTTAATATATTGAATTTTCCGAGCATTGATAATTTTACTTTTGAAATAAATTTTCCTTTCGCGTAAAATTTGTATTCCGTTGATTTTGAATTTAAAGAAATAATTTTTCCGTAATAATCGGCTTTTTCGTTTAATCCGTAGGTTATCATTTTGAGATTTAATTTTTTTATATGATTTGAAATTTCTTTAAAATAATCCGTATCAATATTTACTATCGCTAATTTTTTCTTTTTGCAGCTTTCTTTTAATAAATCAAAAAGTTTTAATTTTGCTTTCAAATAATTTTTCATGTTCTTATGATAATCCAAATGGTCTTCCGTTATATTAGTAAATATTGCCGTATCGAAATTCAAATAATCGCATCTGTTCATTGCGAGCGCTTGCGAAGAAGTTTCCATGACTATATGAGAGACATTTTTTTTGAGAGATTTATTAAATATACTTTCCAAATCTATAGATTCGGGAGTAGTGAGGTTTGTTTTAATTTCGCTTTTTCCAATCATATTTTTTATAGTGCCGATTAAAGCAGTTTTGTTTTCATTTTTATTATTTTCCAAAACCGATTTTAATAAATAACTTGTCGTTGTTTTTCCATTCGTTCCCGTTATTCCGATTGTATTAATTTTTTTTGTCGGTTCGTCAAATAATTTTGCCGACATATAAGCGAGAATCTCTCTTGGATTTTTAGCGCCTATAAAATATACTTTATCATATTTACTTTTTAATTCTTTTATTTTTTTCTTATCGTAGCTGCAATCGTATATTATAATTTTTGATTTATTTTCAATCGCATTTTCAATATATTTATGCCCATCATCTTTAGTTCCTTTAATTGCGACAAATATATAATCTTTTTTAATTAATTTTGAATTGTAGGATATATTTTTAATTTTTGTATTTAGGCATCCTTTAGTTATATTTTTTGAATCAAAATTTTTATAGCCTTTAATCAGCTCTTTAAAATACTTCATGTTAATTCGATTTTATTTTTAAATAAATTATATCGTTATCGCTTGCCGCGGAATTGAATCCGTTTATTATCGCAGTTTCTATGAATCTGTTTGGGGAAGATAATTTGACTTCTTCGGCATTTAATACTTTAACTTCTTTTTCAAGTTTTTCTATTTCTTTATCGAGCCTTGAAAGTTCCATTAAAATTTCGTCTGATTTTATATTTCTTATAAATGTGAATACGCTTATAACAATGACAAATAATATTATGATTATAAAAAGCGAACCTATAGGATAAGTTTTTGTTTCTATTTTTTCGACATTTCCAATTTTCGTTTTATTTTCTTTTAACCTTCTTCTCATGATTGCCTCTACATTTTCTATTTTAATTTATAATAATTGCGCCGCTCTCATTTTTGCGCTTCTGCTTGCGGGATTTAATTTTATCTCTTCGATTGTCGGAGTTAAAACTTTAGAATTTAGCAGCTTAAATATTCCGTCTTTATTTTTTGTTTTTTCGTTGTCTTTAAAAAATCTTTTCACTATTCTGTCTTCCAAAGAATGATAACTTATTATAACTATAACTCCGTATTTTTTTAAAATATTTTTTATATTTTCTATTGATTTTTTTAATATATTAAGTTCGTCATTTACTTCTATTCTCACGGCTTGAAATATTAAAGTCGAGGGATTTATTTTGCCGTATTTTTTTGATTTATCCGAATTGTGAAATATTATATTTTCCAATTCTTTTGCGGTTTCTATATTTTTTTTCTCTCTTTCTTTTATTATCGCATCGATTAATTTTGATGGATTTTTAATCTCTCCGTATTCTTTAAATATTCTTTCCAAATCTTTTTTACCGTATTGATTAATCACTTCGTAGGCATTTTTTTCGTTTATTCCGAGCCGCATATCGAGTTTATTATTTTCGTTAAAAGAAAATCCTCTTTCGGCTTTTTTGAAATGAAACATCGAAACTCCCAAATCGTAAAGCATAAAATCTACATTTCCGATTATATTTTTAGGAAGCGAACCAATCATTTTATCGTAAGTGTCGTTATAATAATGAAATTTTTTATAATTCGACAATCTTTTTTTCGCTATTTCCAAAATATTTTTATCTCTTTCAAAACCATGAACTTCAAGATTCAAATCGAGCATAGCTTTTGTATGTCCTCCTTCTCCCAAAGTGGCGTCTATAACGATATTCGAATTGTCGGGTATAAAACTTAAAACTTCGTTAATCATAACTGGTTTATGAATTATTTCATCTTCAATATTATTCATTTATAATATTATCGGTTTTTTTATTATATAAATTATATGTTGACATTTTTTATCAAATATATTATAATTAATCGAAATTAAAAATTGGTAGAAAATTCATGCAAAATACTATACTATACTATACTATACTATACTATAC
>NZ_JBNMIZ010000189.1:0-5204 GCF_050873525.1 Brachyspira sp.
AGAAATTTACGACAAGTATAATAAGTTTGTAAAAAATGACGATTTAACGGAAGGCTATACGGAATGGGAAGAAAATTATTTTAGAATGCTAACATTGAGCGAAGAAAGATTGCAAGGAAAACTTGAAGGCATAAGAGAAGGCAAACTTGAAGGCATAAGAGAAGGCAAACTTGAAGGCATAAAAGAGGGAATAATAGAAGGGATGGAAAGAGGAATAAAAGAACGAAATTATACTATAGCCAAAAATCTAAAAAAATCAGGCTTGGATATAAAATTCATAAGCGAAAACACAGGCTTACCAATCGAAGAAATCGAAAAACTTTAATCTGTGAAACTACTTAACTTATTTATAATCATTTATAAACAAAAAATAAATCCCCACAAATTTTATTAACCACAATAAAAAATTCCAAATAACAAATCTAATTTCCAACCTTACTAATTAAAATAAAAAATCCATCCCCCACAAAACCGCATCAACTTCTAAACTAATCAATTCAAAACAAAAAACAGCGTCCTCCGTTCGCAACACACGAAGAACGCCGAATTATAGTGAAAAATTTAAGAAAGATTGCAAATTAATTACTTTTATAAAGTAAACAAATCTTTATTTCTTCTTACTTTTTTGTCGCCAACGCACAAGCGGGCAGACGCCAAAAGTAAGCAAAAAACCGTTCCTTTTTTTGTAAAAAAAGGAAACAAAAAAACAACTTCATTCGTGATTGAAAACGAAAATAAAAAAACATTTTCAACTATACGGAATGACGAATTCTAAACGGAGTTGTTTTTGCTTCTTTTTGACAAAAAGAAGCCGCCTTTTTTGGTTCTTTTTTCTCGGTAGAAAAAAGAACGAATGATTTGCTTTCTTTATCAAAGAACAATTTTTTAATTAAAATATTAGCGTCTCCACTCGCAATAGATGAAGACACTAATATATTTTTAACCTTTTAACCTATAGTCATCGCCGAGACTTTATTTACTCGTCATTGCGAGGGGCTTTAGCCCCGAAGCAATCCACTTTGCAATGACAAATTCTCAACCTTGATAACAATGTGGCTTTAGCCCATTGTGTAATACAAGGGGTTAAAACCCCTTGTTATCAAAATTCTTAATTAAAGCGCTGGCAAATACCAAGTAATACCTGTCGTGCCTGCGAAAGCCAAGGCCGCAGTTTGCGTAGCTATATTGCCTATACTTGCTTCAAAATACCATTCAAGGTTTTTGATTGGCGTAATATAGATTTCCGCATAAACATCGTAAGCCAAACGATAAGTTTCTTTAACCTTTTGGGAAGCGCTTCCACCTTGCGTAATATCTAAACCTAAAGAAGGTTCAAAATAAAGCGAAACTATATCGGAGTTAGCAGTCAATCCTAAAGCCGTAAGTAATTTAACATCCCAAGCGCTTTGTTCCCAAACTCCAGTTGGATTTGTAGAATAAGTGCCATTCATAGCTTTAACAGCTTCAACTCTTCTATTATTATGTTGTTTTCCTAAAGCTCCATTGTAAACTAATCTAACTATAGGTTGAAGCGCAACTTCTTCTACCATAGAACCAAAATAAAGTCTGAAATCGAAACCGAATGATTCACCATATTTGCCTTTATCGTTATTTCCATTATCGTAGCTGTAATTACCATATCTCAAATACAATCTAACTTGTGGCAACATTTCCAAGCCCGTATAATATCTGAATTGTGAATCAACGCTTACCGCTTGTTCTTTTTGTTTAACGCCGCCATTTTCTGTATTCTTAACGAAAACTTGAATCGGAATTGCCATTCTAAAAGCGTTATCCAATGCGTTCAAAACCAAAACTGGAGTATGCGTTACTTCGTTCCCACTTTTGCTGTCGGGTTTCGCTTTGTATCTCTCCGTTCCGATAGTCGCATTATAACCTACGCCGATTCCGATTACGGAAGAAGTATAACCGATTCCCATAGAAATAGAAGGAACCCAATTATAATCGTCTCCAGAAACATTAGCGGTAGAATTGTAGCTTAACATAGCTCCGTAAGCTCCGCCATAACCAGTGTTATTGTCGAACCCGAAAGTTCCCTTGATTGTGTCATTTCCGAGCGTGAAACCTAATTGGTCTAATCTTGCTCTGAACTGATTGCCGTGTGTGAGGAAGAATATCCAATCCGTATCAACCCCATACATACCAAAAACGCTTGCGCTTGCCATAGAAAGCAAAGCTACTGTTGTTAGAAGAATTTTCTTCACTTTTGTTCTCCTTCGCCAAAGGCGTGCCTCTGGCTATTTTTTAGATTTTTGTTTTTAAAATTTTTCTATTAAATAAAAAGCCCGCCAAATTATTTCCAATGCTACAAATTTCATTCCCAAAACCGTAACCAAAATTACAATTCCCGAAATAATTTTTTCCAAAACCGCCATTACAATTTTTTTCAAAATCATAATCACAATTCTTTTTGAAATTGCGATTATAATCTTTACCGAAACCATAATTTAGATTTCTTCCAAAATCATAATTTTCGCCGAAATCGTAACTATTGCGAAAAACTTGATTAAGATTAAAGAAATAATTTTTATAACAAAAGCCATAATTTAATTGACTTATTATTTCAAATTTATTTTTTATAGTCATTGCGAGACTTCGTAAGAAGTCGTGGCAATCCACACAGATTGGATTACTTCGGCTATCGCCTCGTAATGACAATGTTTTTACTAACGAATTGCGAATTCTAAACGGAGTTGTTTTTTTGTTTATTTTTTTGACAAAAAAAGAAATGGTTTTTTGCTTACTTTTTTGCCACTCAAAAAAGTAAGAACTTTTGCTTTCTTTTATAAAAGAAAATATTTTTGCAAAACCAAAAACGGCACTTAAAAAATTAACTGCCCTAAAAAATTGTAATATATAAAATTTAAAATTATTGTTTAGAATATAATTCTGGTATGCGTTGCGTTGCGTTGCGTTGCGTTGCGTTGCGTTGCGTTGCGTTGCAAATGAACATACAGTATTGTAAATCATTGTAATTTTCATATCAAACTTTCTCCACCGATTTTTTTCGGTAATTTATTTTTATTAAACCTTTAAATATTGATTAAATTATACAATATTTAAAAAATTAATCAAGTCTTTATTTGGCTTCCAGCCTGCTTTCGCGTCAAAATATTAATTAATTGAAATCATTATACAATCTTTAAAAATAATGTCAACAATTAATTTATTTTTTTAAGATTGATTAATTGAATTATATTTTATAACATTTAAAAATTTTTGTCAATTATTTTAAAATTTAAAAATCATTATTTGTAACAATAAATAATTCATTTTCTGGCGTAAGTATATAAGCCTCTTTATATTTAAAATTTTCATTTGTAAAAAAATTTGTTCCCATTAAAAATGCAATTGTCGATAACGCGTCCGCTTCTTCCGAATTAGTATGAACTATCGTAGCCGAAATCGAATTATAAGAAGGATAGCCCGTTTTTGCGTCTATTATATGATGGTAATTCGTTCCGTTTTCGGTAAAATATCTTTCATAATCTCCGCTTGTCACTATCGCGTAATTAGTAGATTTTATCAAAGCCAAAAATTTTTCAGAATTTTCTTCCAAATTTTCTATTGGATTTCTTATCGCTATTACCCAAGCCTCGCCTTTTCGATTGACTCCGTTTGCATAAGTATCGCCTCCGTAATCGATTAAAAAATTTTCTATATTTTCGCTTTTAAAAATTTCAATTAATTTCGTTATTATATATCCTTTTCCGTAAGCGCCGAAATCGAAAGTCAAATTTTTTTTCAATTTCAAAAATATTTTATCTTCGTTAGTTATTATATTTAATTTGGAATAATCTATATTCTCTAACGCTTCGCCAATTTCTTTTGCAGTCGGAACTGTTTGATTTTCTTTTATTCCAAATCCCCAAAGTTCTATCAATCCTCGAACGGTTATATCGAATGAAGGATTGAGGCGAGAATATTTTAATCCCGTTTCAAATATGCGCGATAATTCTTTTGAGATTTCAATTTCTTTTATTCCTTCCAAACTTTTTTTATTGACTATTGCAATTTCGCTTTTTTGATTGTAAGGATTTATTATATTGTCTATTCTATTTATTTCGTTCGTTATTAAATCGGTAAGATTATTCATTTTTTTTTCCGAAGTTTGAGCCGTTATATTTAAAATCGTATCGCTTATTATAATAGTTTTTCTAATATAATTTTCTTCTGTGCTTTCTTTAGTTTTTTTATAAATTGAAATAATTATTATAAAAGCAATCGCTATAATCGGAATTAACGCGTAATTTTTTTTTTTAATATTTTTCATTATAAGTTATAAATTCTTAACCAAATCATTAATCTTTATAATATCTCTCCATAAATTTTCGACTTTATCAAGTTCAAAAATCGTATTTGAATCGGAAGGACTTTTTTCGGGATTCGGATGAACTTCCATAAATATTCCGTCTATTCCCAAAGCAACGGCGGATTTCAAAAGCGCGGGAATAAACTCTCTCGCTCCTCCCGAAATTCCGTTTGCAGCGGAAGGCATTTGAAGAGAATGAGTGCCGTCATAAATTACGGGAGCAAAATTTTTCATTATTTCAATATTTTTCATGTCGACTATTAAATTTCCGTATCCAAACATAGTTCCTCTTTCGCATAAAAAAAGTCTCTTTTCATTTATGGCATCCGAGCATTTATCGGCGATATATTTGCAGTCGTATCCGCTTATGAATTGTCCTTTTTTAACATTAATCGCTTTTCCCGTTTCGCAAGCCGCTCGTAAAATATCGGTTTGTCTGCATAAAAAGGCGGGGATTTGAAGAAAGTCGACATATTTTGCCGCTTCTTCCGCTTCGGCGGGAATATGTATATCGGTTATTGTTGGCAAATCGAATTCTTTTGAAACTGTTTTTAATATTTCAAGTCCGTTTTTCATTCCCAATCCTCTGAAAGAATTTAAAGAGGTTCTATTCGCTTTATCATAACTACCTTTGAATATTAATTGTATATTTAATTTTTCTTTAATCTCTTTTAATTTTTTGGCAATTTTTATAGTCATCTCTTCGCTTTCAATAACGCAAGGACCTGCTATAAATATTAAATCTTTATTTTTATTCGTAATTCCTTTGTAGTCAAAAATCATAATTCAAGCCTTTATTTTTATTAAAATTAATTTAGTTAATGATAATTAATAATACTATAGAAACGGTTAATGTCAAATATTTTTTGAA
>NZ_JBNMIZ010000190.1:0-5102 GCF_050873525.1 Brachyspira sp.
ATAATATATCGACTTATTTAGTCATAAAATTTAATCCCGATTCGATATTTTTTAAACTTTATTTATAATTATTTAAAAAATTTATTTAAAAAATTTTCCGTAGGCAAACCATAATTGAATCGTTATTATTCCGTATAAAATTAATCCTAATCCCAAAACTACGCTTAAATAAACCGTTCCAAGTAAAGGATTAAATGTTAAAATTATTCCCGCTATTACCGTAAGTATTCCGCTAAATAATGTCCAGCCCCATTTATCGTATCCATGCTTTTTCAAATCTATCGAAGAAGCTATTGAAACTGCGCCTCGAACTATCGTAAATATTGCAACGAAATAAGGTATAACAGTCGCGCTTATTAATAAATTTGAAATTATTATTATACCGCAAATAGTCGAAACTATTCCGTCAAGTAAAATAATGCTCGAACCCGCCAAATGTCTTAAACCTACAAAATAGAATATCGAACTTATTCCAGAGAATATCATTAAAAATCCTATTATATAAGCCACCGCTATTGTCGTATTTAAAGGATATTTTATCGCGACTATCCCAGATATTATAAGCGCTATTCCGAATATTAACCATAAAACTCTGCTAAATTTACTCATTTTTTTCTCCTTAAAATAAATTAAATAAATTAAAATTAAAAATATTATATCTTATTTTTTTATATTTTCCATATCCAAAACAATATCAATTTCAGTCATTGCGCAGTTAAGTTTTTTTGAAATTTGTTCTTTTGAAAAACCTTCTTTATAAAGTTTAATAATATTTTCGTTATTTGTTTTTTCGTTTTCTTTATCGTTTTTATTTTCAGTTTTATCTGCTTTATTATAAATATTTTTTTTAAATGCAATATCGAGTTTATTTCTTAATTCTTCTCTCGATTCTCTATTTAATCCGTTACCAAATTCTCTAGTAAATTCTTTTTTGATTTCATTTTTATTTTCTATAATTTGAATTTCATTTTTTTTATTTTCAATTTTATTATTATTAATATTTTCAATATCTTCTATTTTTACATTTAAATTATTTGTGGTTTCTTTTTTTTCTTTAATATCATTATTAAAATTATTAGAATTATTAAAATTGTTTTGATTATCAATATTTATTTTTTTTAATAATTCGTTCGCTCTGTTTATCGCGTCTTCGAGTATTGAAATTCTGCTTAACGCAATATTATTAAATTCTTTAACCAACGCTTCTATTTCTTCTCTTGCTTTTGAAGTCGTTTCTCTTTCAAGTCTTTCTCTCGCTCTCGAAACTATATAAATATAAAATAACGGCAACGCAACCGCCAATATGATTATATTAATTATAACGCTTATAAAAATTTGCATATCGAATTTATTATTTATCTTTTTAATTTAAATTTATTTTAAACTTTTTAATTCTAACCGAAAATATCTATTTTAGAACCTTTCATTTGTTCCGCCGCTCCGATTTCGTTTATTTCTATCGTATCTATAGAATCCGCTACAGAATTATCGCTGTCAATAATATTTCTTCTATTTTTTTTTCTATATGATATATAACCTTGTCCTTTTTTGCCTCTCTGTTCGTCTTTTTTTTCTTTAATTTTATTATCTTCAGAAACATTTTCCGATTTTACGACAGTAGAATCCCTTATAAAAGATTCTCTATGTATATCTCTATCTTCCGACTGCATGGCTATAGTTTTTGCCGCCATTCTAACATGCTCCATACGACCTATATGGGATTGTTGCATGTATAATTGTTGTAAATCCAAAGGGGCTATAGGCATTATTAAATCTCCGTATTCTATGCCTTAATTTTGTTTTAAATATATATTTTTTTTATTTTATTGCAAGTGAAAATATTTATTCTTAATAATCCAATTTTATAAAGTTTTAATTGTCAAATAAAAATATTGAATAAAATACAAATAAAATATATTATAACTTAAAATTTAATTATGATAAAAATATATTATTGATTTTTTTGTAAGGGAATAAATTAAATGAATAAACCTAAAGCGATTTTACTTTTATCGGGAGGATTGGATAGCTCGCTTGCTGGAGCGATACTAAAAAGAGAAAATATCGAAGTTCTTGCAATAAGATTTATCACTGGTTTGGAATACGCCGTTATTAAAGAAGAACTCATGGAAATATATAATAACGACCCTGCTAAAAAAATTGCCGACTTTCTAAATATTCCGATAAGATTCGTTTCGTTAAAAGATAAATATATCGATATGTTTTTAAATCCAAAATACGGATACGGAAGCGCGGTAAATCCATGTTTGGACTGCCATATTTTAATGCTAAAAACGGCAAAAGAAATAATGGAAAAAGAAGGATTCGATTTTGTCGCTACGGGAGAAGTTAAAGGACAGCGCCCTATGAGTCAAAAACCGCAGGATTTAATCAATGCCATAAAAGAAAGCGGACTCGAAGGAAGACTGCTTCGTCCGTTATCGGCAAAACTTCTTCCAATAACGATTCCCGAAAAAGAAGGTTTAATAAATAGAGAAAATCTTTTTGGAATATACGGAAGAGCGAGAAATATACAGATGGAACTCGCTGAAAAATTTGGAATAAAAGATTATCCAATTCCAGCGGGAAGCGGTTGTTCTATAGTCGATAAAAGTTATGCGAAAAGATATAAAGAACTTGTTGCTCATAATACAACAAAAATAATCAATATGGAATTGATGCAATATTTGGCTATTGGAAGACATATAAGAATAGTTGATAATGCAAAATTAATCTTGGGAAGAAACGAAAAAGAAAATGACGCTTTGGAAAAAAGAGATAGAATAAAAATAAATAGAATAAACGATATAACTTTGAAACCGAATTATAATAGAGGACCTTTCGGCTATTTGGAAATATACGAAGAGAATATAAATAATTTGGAAGAAGTCCTTTATAAATCGGCAATGATAATGGGATATTTTTCAAAAGAAGAAACGGAAAATTTGAGCATAACGATTTCGCAAATAATAAACGGTAAAGAAGAAAAAAAAGAAATAATAATAAATAATGCGGATTCAAAAAATACAAAATTTGAACAAATAATATAATTCGTATATAATTAAAAAACTAAATAAAAATGCAAGGAGTTATTTATGAGTAATAAAAAAGCCGTTTTAATAGTTGTCGACAGTTGCGGAGTCGGAGCTTTACCAGACGCTAAAGATTTTGGAGACGAAGGAGTAAATACGATTTCCAATTTGTCAAAAGCTACGGGCGGAGTAAATCTACCAAACATGGAAAAAATGGGACTCGGAAATATTACAGATATAAAAGGCGTTTCAAAAATCGAAAACGCTATCGGCTATTATGGAAAATCTATGGAAAAATCGAAAGCTAAAGACACGACAACGGGACATTGGGAGATAGCGGGATTAATATCGAAAAAACCTTTCAATACTTATCCGAACGGTTTCCCGCAAAAAACAATCGAAGCGATAGAAAAAATGTCAGGAAGAAAAATCGTATGCAATAAACCTTATTCTGGAACCGAAGTGATAGACGATTATGCGGACGAACAATTAAAAAACGGCTCTCTTATAGTTTATACTTCCGCCGATTCCGTTTTGCAAATCGCCGCTCATGAAGAAATTATTCCAATCGAAGAACTTTATAAAATATGCGAAAAATCACTTGAAATATGCAATGAATTTTCACCAGTGGCGAGAGTGATAGCGAGACCTTATTTGGGAGAGAAAGGAAATTATAAACGAACGGAAAGAAGACATGACTATTCCGTGCCTCCGAGCGGAGATACAATGCTTGATAGAATTTCAAAAAATAATTTGCCCGTAATAGGAATAGGAAAGACGAGCGATATATTTGCGGGAGTGGGAATAACGGAAAACAGAAAAACGAATAAAAATAATTTGGACGGAATAGAAAAAACGATTAAAGCGATTAAAGAAATTGATAACGGATTAATATTTACGAATTTAGTCGACTTCGATATGCTTTACGGACATAGAAGAGACGCAAAAGGCTATAAAAACGCTTTGGAAGAATTCGACAAATATATTCCCGAAATGATTGAAAATTTAAACGAAGACGATTTATTTATAATCACCGCCGACCATGGATGCGACCCGACATACAAAGGAAGCGACCATACGAGAGAATATATACCGATTTTGGCTTTCGGAAAAAAATTAAAGAAAAATATAAATATTGGAACAAGAGATTCTTTCGTTTCAATAGCCGCTTCGATAGAAAAACATCTTTTAGGAAAAACGAATCTTGAAGGCGAGTTTTTATAATTATTTTTTGAATTGTTAAAAAACAACCCCGCAAAACTACGGGGCATTTCTTCTTACATTAAAGGAGGTAAAAAACATTCCTTTATTTATTTAGGGCGTCCAAATCCGAAACCAAAAAACAATTCAAACGATAAAGAAGAAAAATTATATTTATCGTATCCGTATGTAGTTGTATCAGATTTCAATTTATCCATATCAAATTCCATTCCAAAATTATAAAGCATATTTACCCCAATTTTGAAAGCCCATCTTTCAGACATATAGAAATTTTTCTCAAAATTTAACTTTATATAAGGCATAATAGGAACTTTATACATATACGAAATTTTTTCAAAATTGAATTTATTTATACCTACATATTTTCCCAATCCCGTTGTTATTTCTTCACCATACGCATTCTTTCCCTTGTGTGTTACTGTGCTATATAGAGGTAGAAAAATACCCGCTCCTATTCCGAAAGAGATACCGTTATTAAAATTGAGTTTAGGCAATATACCCAATATTAAATTATGATAATAAAAAATATCTTTATATTCGGCTAAATGTTCATATTTAGATATATCTTTATCTTTATAGTTCATCCTAATTCTCATATAATAATTGTATCCTGTTTCAAATAGAATACTTATACTACTTAAAGCCCCAGCATTTGGCAGTTCAAAGTTAGCTCCTATATCTAAAAAACCGTTTGCTGAAAAACCGCTATCCACTCTACTTCCATTTTCACTTGGAATATGATTAAAACCTTCCGTATAGCTAAATTCCGTTGAACCGCCTACTCCTCCGCCAAAAGAAATCTCAAGATTAACAGGCAATAATTTGGAATATGTTAATATAGATAATAAT
>NZ_JBNMIZ010000191.1:0-5077 GCF_050873525.1 Brachyspira sp.
ATTGTTTAAAAGACAATTATGGCTTTGCTTTGCTTTGCTTTGCTTAACAAAGTTACAGTAGTTTTACTCATAATTTAGTAATCCTTTGCTATTTAGCTTTAATTTTATATAAAATATAACATGGATTGGAAAATATGTCAACGCTTTAAATAAAAAAAATTAAAAAAAATTTTAATAAGGTTTTATATACATTTTTTAAAATAATAGTATAATTATAAAAACTTTATTTAAGGATTTTTTATGATTGATGTAAAATTGATAAGAGAAAATATAGAATTAGTCGAAGAGAATTTAAGAAAACGAAGAAGCAAAGTTTCTTTAGACAAATTAAAATCTCTGGAAAGCGAAAGATTAAAATTATTAAAAGAAGTGGAAAGCGACAGAGCGAAAAAAAACGAATCTTCAAAAAAAGTCGGCGAATTCATGAAAGCGGGCAAAAAAGAAGAAGCTGAAAAAATTAAAGAAGAGATGAAATTATTTGTCGAATCCTTAAATAAAAAAGAAGAAAAATTATCCGAACTCGAAGAAAAAGTTAATAACGAAATACTTTATTTACCGAATATGCTTTCGGACGAAGTGCCAGAAGGAGACGATGAAAAAAGCAATAAAGAAATAATAAGATGGGGCGAGCCTCGAAAATTTGATTTTGAAGTAAAAGACCATGTCGATATTGCAGTCGGATTAAATATACTCGATATTGAAAGAGCGGTTAGAATGTCAAGGACTCGTTTTTCTTTAATGAAAGGAAAAGGTGCGGCGCTTGAAAGAGCCTTAATTAATTTTATGCTCAAAAAACACACAACCGAACATGGCTACACAGAATATATTCCTCCGATTCTCGTTAATTCAAAAGCTATGACTGGAACGGGAAATTTGCCGAAGTTTGAAGAAGATTTATTTAAAACTACGGACGACCCCGCTTTATATTTGATACCTACTGCTGAAGTTCCGTTAACTAATATTTATAGAGAAGAAATTATTCCAGAAAGCATGCTTCCGATTTACGCAACCGCTTATACTCCTTGTTTTCGCTCGGAGGCGGGTTCTTACGGAAGAGATATGAGAGGATTAATAAGACAGCATCAATTCGATAAAGTGGAACTTGTAAAAATATGCGCGCCCGATACTTCGAAAATGGAACATGAAAAAATGCTTAAAGACGCGGAAAGTATTTTGCAGGCTTTGGAACTTCCTTATAGAGTGGTTGTTTTATCTTCTGGAGATATTGGAAATGCCGCTTATAAAACTTTCGATTTGGAAGTATGGCTTCCTTCACAAAATACATACAGAGAAATTTCAAGCGTAAGCAACTGCTGGGATTATCAGTCTCGCCGAATGCAAATGAGAGTAAAACGAGGAGGTAAAACCGAGTTAGTTCACACTTTAAATGGAAGCGGAATCGCGGTTGGAAGAACTTGGATTGCAATTCTTGAAAATTATCAGCAGGCGGATGGAAGCGTGATAATTCCAGAAGCTTTAAGAGAATTCACGGGCTTTGATAAAATAGAAAAAGAATAAAATAAATAATAAAAAATTAAATCATAAAAATTGTATAAAAAAGACGCCAAAATTTGACGCCTTTAAAAATTCTAATAAAAATTTTATCAAAAAATTTTATTCTATATAGCAGTAATTAAATTTATGTCTTCCCAAAGTATTCAAAACGACTCCTTTCAATTTCGGACTAATCATTAAAGCGTCCGCTCTATAATATAAAGGAATTATAGGCATTTCGTCCATAAGTATGCTTTCTGCCTGTCGCATCGCGTCCATTCGCACTTTATTATCGGGCGACTCTTTTGCAATCAATATCAATCTGTCGTAATTGGCATTTGAAAAACCGCTATGATTTACTCCGCCGTAACTAAGCATAACATCGAGCATAGTCATCGGGTCGTTATAATCTCCCGTCCATCCCATTCTCGTTAATTGATAATCTTTTTCTACTAAAGACTGCAAAGTTATCGGAAATTCTTCCTGTATTAATTGAACGGTAATATTCAAATTATCTTTCCACATTTGCTGAATCGCCTCTCCGACTAAAACATAAATTCCCGGCGAAACTTTTAATTCCAATATCGGATAATTTTCTCCGTTCGGATATCCAGCTTCCGCTAATAATGATTTTGCGATTTCTATATTTTCTTCGTAATTATTAATATCTATATAATCTCCCGATTCGCTTCTAAAAGTTCCGTTTAATCCTCTGACTTGCGGTGGGACTAAAGCGTAAGCGGGTATTTGTCCGCCTTTTGTGACATTTGAAACTATATAATTTCTGTCGATTGCGAGCGATAAAGCCTGCCTTACTCTCTTATCTTTCAAGGCTTCGTTCGTTATATTGAGTTCCAAATAATAAGTTCCCAAAGCGTTATTTGCCGCAATATAATTTTCCGATTTTAAATTTTCTATTTCGGCTGCGGGCGGTTCTAAAGCTGAAAAATGCACCGTTCCGTTTTTAAGCCCAGCAACCGCCGTGTTCGGGTCGCTCATTAATACAAAAGTTATTTCTTTGGCGATTTGTTCTTCTTCGGAATAATAATTCGTATTAACGGAAAATACTATTTTATTGTCTATTAATCTTTCCGTCATTTTATAAGGTCCGTTTCCTATATAAGTTTCGGGATTCAATGTCCATTCGTCTCCGTAAGTTTCTATAATATCTTTACGAACGGGCATAAATATTCCCGTAGAAGCTATAAATTCCAAAAAATATGCCGTGGGATTTTCCAAAGTCACTTCGAGAGTATAATCGTCAATCGCTTTAACTCCAAGCTCGTTATAATCCATTATTCCCGCGTTTATTTCTTTGGCGTTTTTTACGACTTCCATCATATAAGAATATTCGGCTGCCACATTCGGGTCAACCGCTCTTTTCCAAGAATATTCAAAATCGTTTGCCGTAACTGGTTTTCCATCGCTCCATTTCGCGTTTGTCCTTAAATAAAATGTATATTTAAGTCCGTCTTCCGATATAAACCATCCTTCCGCAACCGCTCCAGCGACATTATTATTTGAATCGAGTTTTGTTAAACCCTCAAATGCATGAATTATATAAACCGAAACCGCGCTTAAAGAATTCAAAGTCGGGTCCATAGTTTTAGGTTCTGCCGACATATTTATAACTATAGAATTTGAATCCGTTTTATTCCCGCAAGAAATTGAAAAACCGCTTAAAACGATTAATAAAGATATAATAATATTTTTCATTTTTATTCTCCAAAATTAAGTTTTTGTAATTATATTAAATTGAATATATAAAGTCAATATAAATTCAATAATAAATTTTATTAATATTTTTATTCTATATAACAGTAATTAAATCTATGTTTTCCAAGAGAGCTAATAACTGCGCCTTTCAATTTTGGACTAATCATTAAAGCGTCCAATCTGTAATAAATAGGGATTATCGGCATTTCGTCCATGAGTATGCTTTCCGCTTCTTTCATCGCTTCCATTCTTACTTTATTATCGGGCGACTGTTTTGCAATTAATATCAATCTGTCATAATTTGCATTTGAAAAACCAGTATGATTTACTCCGCCATAACTAAGCATAACATCGAGCATAGTCATCGGGTCGTTATAATTGGCAATCCATCCCATTCTGCTTAATTGATAGTCTTTTTCTATTAAAGACTGAATGGTAGTGGTAAATTCTTCCTGTATTAACTGAACGGTAATATTCAAATTCTCTTTCCACATTTGCTGAATCACTTCGCCTTTTAATAAATTTCCGGGAGAAACTTTTAATTCCAATATAGGATAATTTTCTCCGTTTGGATATCCCGCTTCCGCCATTAACAGTTTCGCTTTTTCAACATTTTCTTTATGATTATCGGGATTAACATCTATATAGTCTTTAGATTCGTTTCTAAAAGTGTCGTTTAATCCTTTAATTTGAGGAGGAACGAAAGCTCCAGCGGGTATTCCGTTTATAACATTCGATATCATATAATTTCTGTCTATGGCAAGAGCGAGAGCCTGTCGAACTCTTTTATCTTTCAAAGCGTCATTGGTTATATTGAGTTCCAAATAATAAATTCCTAAAGAATTATTTAGATAAATATAATTTTCCGATTTTAAATTTTCTATTTCGAGAGCGGGAGTTTCTAAAGCGGAAAAATGAATAGAACCGTTTTTAAGTCCAGCTATTGCGGTATTTGGGTCGCTCGTTAGTATAAAAGTTATTTTCTTTGCAATCTGTTCTTCTTTGGAATAATAATTTGTATTGATAGAAAATACTATTTTATCGTCTATTAATCTTTCCGTCATTTTATAAGCTCCGTTTCCTATATAAGTTTCGGGATTCAATGTCCATTCGTCTCCGTAAGTTTCTACAATATCTTTTCTAATTGGCATAAATATTCCCGTAGTGGCTATGAATTCCAAGAAATATACGGTAGGATTTTCCAAAATAACTTCGAGAGTATAATCGTCTATTGCTTTGATTCCTAAATCGTTATAATCCATTATTCCCGCGTTTATTTCATTAGCGTTTTTTATAATTTCCATCGCATAGGAATACGCGGACGCCGTTTTATGATTTACCGCTCTTTTCCAAGAATATTCAAAATCGCCTGCCGTAACTGGTTTTCCATCGCTCCATTTTGCGTTTGTCCTTAAATAAAATGTATATTTAAGTCCGTCTTCCGATATGTCCCAGCTTTCAGCCGTTCCTCCTATAACATTATTATTAGAATCGAGTTTGGTTAAGCCTTCAAATGCATGAATTATATAAACATCTACCGCTTTCATAGTATTTAGACTAGGGTCTATGGTTTTAGGTTCAGCCCACATATTTACCACTATGGAATCGGACTCCGTTTTATTATTACAAGAAATTGAAAAAGCGATTAAAACTATTAATAAAGATATAATAATTTTTTTCATTTTTATTCTCCAAAATTAATTTTTGGAATTATATTAAATATAATATATAAAGTCAATATAAAAAAGAGCCTGCCCTAAACGAGCAAGCCCCAAAGTTTCAAAAATAAATTATATCTAAATATATTTAAAAAACCTTAATAAAGTTCTCAAAACCTATTCTAAATGCCAAGCGGAAGGTCTAGAAG
>NZ_JBNMIZ010000192.1:0-5064 GCF_050873525.1 Brachyspira sp.
GATTTATAAAAAATCATGAAAATAAAAAAGCCCATATTAAAATTAATACGAGCTTAAATATTTAAAATTATTTTTTTATTTTCATGATTTTTTATAAATCTGCAGGAATTACGATTCCCAATTTTTGTGCCGCATTTGTATTTATTTGCAAAGATAAATTCTGCAAATATTCTATCGGCATATCGGCGGGTTTCGATTCTCCTTTCAATATTTTTGCCGCTTGTTTTGAAGTCAACTTTCCAAGCTCATAATAATTGATTCCGTAAGTAGCCAAACCTCCCGCTGGAAGCATTCCCTCTTCTCCGCATATAACTGGTATTTTCGCTGGTTCGGTTATCGACACTACCGTAGGCATTCCCGCAGAAACCATATTGTCGGTTGGAACATAAATAGCGTCAACTTTTCCGATTAAATTTTGAACCACTTGCTGAATTTCGTTAGGATTAGTTATCGTGGCATCTCTTGTGGTTAATCCTATTTCTTCCGCTTTCTTTCTTGCAATATCGACTTGGAATTTTGAATTCTGTTCGCTCGAATTATACAAGAAAGCGACTCTTCTTGCGTTTGGAATTAATTTTTTTAATAATTCCATCTGTTCGCTAACTGGCGTCAAATCGGAAGTTCCCGTAACATTACCGCCGGGCAAATTATTATCGGCGACAAGTTTTGCATCCGCAGGGTCGGTAACAGCCGTAATAAGTATAGGTATCTCTTTAGTCATATTTGCAACCGCTTGAGCCGCTGGAGTCGCAATCGCCAATATCAAATCGCTTTTGTCGTTAATAAATTTTTGAGCTATGGTAGTGCAATTTGCCTGCTCGCCTTGAGCGTTTTGATAATCTATAATAATATTTTTTCCGTCCTCGAATCCTTCTTCTTTCAATCCGTCAACAAAACCTCTATTTGCATCGTCT
Organism: Brachyspira sp.; assembly: GCF_050873525.1. Classification (GTDB taxonomy): domain Bacteria; phylum Spirochaetota; class Brachyspiria; order Brachyspirales; family Brachyspiraceae; genus Brachyspira. Next base: position 915 of record NZ_JBNMIZ010000192.1, read on the forward strand.
AGAGCGGCATGTTCGACTAATTGCAATATTCCGATTTTAAAAGCGGAAGATTCGCTTTTTGAACAAGAAACGGAAAGTAAAATTACAGATAATATTATTAGTAGTTTTTTCATATTTGTTTTCTCCTTTCAATGAAATTACTATTGTTAGAATTATACAAAATTTTACAATAAAGTCAAATATATGATATACTAAAAAATAAAAAAATTATTGAATTTATTCTCGAAGGAAAATTTTTATGATTGATTTGAAAAATATTGTAAACGAAAAATTTATTGGAAAAGAAGAAAATCCTATAAATCAAAATGAAATTTATAATCTCGCATCTTCCGTTAATATCAAAAATAATAAAAACGAAGCGCTTCTTATAATAGACGCTCAAAGAGATTTTATCGATACTGAAAAAGGAGCTTTAGCAGTTCAAGGATCGGCGGACGATATAAAAAGAATAATAAAATTTATTTACGATAATATAGAAAATTTATCTGCAATTTATACGACAATCGACACTCATAGTTACGATTCTATTTTTCATCCTTTTTTGTGGAAAACTCCAAACGGCGAATATGTCAAACCTTTTACCGAAATAACTTTGGAAAAAATAAAAAACAAAGAAGTTATTCCCGTTTATAAAGATATTCAAACCGATTATGTCAAAAAATTAAAAGAACAGGGAAGTCAAAATTTGATTATTTGGACTTATCACTGCATTTACGGAACGGACGGATGGCTTATTGAAAAACAGCTTTCAAATATTCTCGCGTTTTTTGAAGCTGCGAAAAAAACTTCCATAAATAAAATAATAAAAGGAACGGATAAATTTACCGAAATGTATGGAGCGATAAAACCAGAAGTATTGATGGGCGAAAATCATTATAATAACGATTGGGTAAAAGAGATTAAAGATTACGATAAAATATATATTTGCGGAGAGGCGAAAGATTACTGCGTTTACGAAACGATTAAACAATTTTGCGAAATTTATAAATCCGAAAAAAACATAACGGAAAAAATTTATTTTATGGATAATTGCTGCAGTTCGATTGGAGATAAAAATATTTGCACTAAAAAATACGAAGAGCTTGCGAATATTTATGGAATAAAATTGATAACCGTGTAAAAAAATTAAATTGTCATTGAGAATTTTTGTCAATGATTACTACAGCGTTATCTTTCGGAACTTTATCTTTCAGTGGATTTATTCCAGTTAAATCTTTCGGATTATTTTTATTTATTGGAATACTTACCGCGTTTTTGTTATCGCCAATTCTTTTGAAAATTGATAAAAAATATAATCGATTATAAGCGGAAATTTTGAAATTTTATTTATTTCTAAATTTGCTAAAAAACATAGTGATAAATCCTCCGCACCAGCTAAATATTCCTATTTTTAAAGATATTATAAGATGCTCGAAAAAATTCATTGATTTATCTTTTGTAAATTTTATCTCTGGAATATTTTTATCCAAATTTGATTCAAAATAATTATGATAAAAATCGTATTTATGATATCCTGTCCCGTCAAAACCTATATTATTTGTGAAAGAAAATTTTGAAGCCCAAACGCATAATTTTTTCCTCTCATACATAGCGAAAGAATAATAAACATCCCATAAGCCAGACTTTATTTGAGAATTATTTTTTACGGCTTTATTAATAGCAAATAAATGAAACCATGAATATACCGAACCTATTATTTTATGTTTAAGGCTTTTATTATACCAAGATATATCGCAATTATCCCAATTAATATCTCCCCATTTATGTTTCCAAGTTCCCCATCCCCAGCTATGAAACGCGTAAGTAAATATAACATCGCTTTTATAATTTTTTGTGGCATGTTTATGCGAGAACGCCGTTATAGCCATAATATCTTCATCGTCTTTATAGTAATTCAATGCATTATTCATAAATTCCAAAAAATAAATATTCGTTTCTATATCGTCTTCGAGTCCGATAAAAAATTCATGTTTTTCAAAAATTGTATTAACGGCTTTTACTGTAGAATCTTTTATTCCAAGATTTTTATCCGCTTCAAATATATAAACATTTTTAAAACCGTCTTTAACGCTTCTTATATATTCTCTAACTTCATTAACCGATTCTTCGTCTTCTTTTTTATTTGGAGCGTCCGAAAAAATATACAAATCCGTTTCGCTTGCCAATGTATTGTTTTTTAGAGATTCTATAGTTTTTTGAGTGTGATTTTTTCTGTTATATACGACTAACCCGACAGGAGCTAAAGAGCGTAATAATGGTTCTGTTCTGTTCTGTTCTGTTCTGTTCTGTTCTGTTCTGTTCTGTTCTGTTCTTCATGAGAATTTATCTCCGTTAAACTGCAATATTCCGAAATCTTTTCTTTCGGCTTTTACTTTATTTTTTAATTTATGGAAGAATTATACAATATTTAGAATTTTTGTCAATAGTTTAAAATAAAAAATTTATTATAGAGATTGCTTCGTTTTCACTCGCAATGACGCTGTATAAAAAGAATTGTCATTGCGAGCAAATATAATGAGCGTGGCAATCCAATTTTTAATACAATATGGCTTTCAATTTTGCATTCGTTGGCAAACACTTATTTATTAAATAATTTAACAATTCACATAAATAATCATCTTCCCTTACTAAAGAACGAAGTAATCATAAAAAATCCTCCGATTATGGCAAGGACAATATTTGGAAACCACATTGCGAAAAACGCGGGAACGGTTCTGTTTCCAGCGATTATTTCGGCGGCGGTTATAAGCAAATAATACATAACGACAACTATAACCGATATTCCGAAACCGAAACCTCTTCCGCTTCTCTTTCCCACTATTCCCAAAGGAGCGCCTACTATTACCATAAATAAACATGCGGCGGGAATCGAAATAAATTTATGAAATTCCACATAATAAAAATAAGGAACTGCGGATTCCATTCCTTTTGTTCGCATTTCTTTAAGTTCGGCGGAATTTGTATTTAAATATTCTTTTGCAAAAGCTCCCACATCTTTAACCGAACCGTCCGCAATATTAGAATACGAATTTATTATCATATCCGTTATTTGAATTCTTATCATATTGCTCGCTTCGGATTTTGTTTTTTCTATTTTATCATGTATTTTCCAAGCGGGAAGTTCTCTCAAACCTCTTTCATGTGACGATAAAGTGCTTACTCTTCGGACGATATTAATATCCATAGAATTGAAAACGCTAAAATCGTTACTCACTATTCCAAAATACGGCATCTCTTGAACTACTCCGTCATATAAAGTTAGAGTTATTACTCTTGAATTCGCTTCGTTATTATGCCAAGCTCCAGATTTTGCCGTTATTATTCTTTTTGATTCGGAAGTTCCGTCAAATATTACTACATTAGACATTCCGTTATTATCCGAATATTCCGCGCCAATCGAAAGTCCCATATCCGATATATAAGTAAAATCTAATTTTCCAACCGCAATCGAAGGACGCATATTAATCATATAGGATATTAAAGCTCTGTATCTATAATTCGATTCGCTCATTATCACATTATTAAAAAATAAAGAAAATAAAAATGTTAATACTCCAAGTATCATTATTGGAATATATATTCTCATATGCGAAAATCCCAAAGCCCGCATAACTATTATTTCATTGTCCGAAGATAATCTTCCGTATCCCATTATGCTCGCCATCAATATAGACATTGGAATAGTTATAGCGACATTGAAAGGCAGCATATAAACGAAAACCTCGAACGATGTTTTTATCGGCGCTCCGTTATTAATTATGAGTTTGAATAATTCTGGCAAAAGCTGTATTACGAATATAAAAGTAAAAAATAAAACTCCAGCTATGAAAGGACCTATAGCTTCTATTATGATATATTTAGTTATCGTTTTCATTTTCTATTTCTTAAAAATATTCTCTTAAATAAACCCTATAAAATATTAATAAACACTCCGAACGCCAAAATTCCCAAAGATATATAACTTAAATAATCAAATATAATCGGAGAAAGTAAAATAATAAACGCTTTAAACGAATCTTCAATATTAAAAGAAAATTTTATTTTTTCATCGGCAAAACACTTGAAATTTCCGAAAAATAGAGGTATACTATATAGGAATATCGTTTGACCTGAAGTCTTGGTGATTCAGTGGAGGTTCTGTTTTTATGGA
>NZ_JBNMIZ010000193.1:0-5049 GCF_050873525.1 Brachyspira sp.
ATTAGTGAATTTATGAAAAAATTTAATATATTTGTCATTGCGAGCGTGAGCGTGGCAATCCAAATTAAAGTGGATTAATTCAGTTTTTTCAAAACCTCGTAATGACAATTCTTTTTGCACCGTCATTGCTGACTTTATTTTATCTCGTCATTGCAATTTTTATTTTACTTGTCATTGCGAGCCTCAATGGAGGCGAAGCAATCCACACAGAATAGATTACTTCATTATAGTGCGTAATGACAAATCAAATCAATCTGCTATTAATAAAACTAAATTTAAAAATAAAATTTCTAAAAAGGATTAATTAAACTTCTATTCTTCACAAAATTAATCGGAGTTAAAATTATATAAGAAATTAAAAAATTGAATAAAGAAATAATGCATGAAAATATTAAAATCGAAGAATAAATATTTAAAGCTTTATCGACAAACAATAATAAATTTTCTGGTATCTCCAAATTAAAAATTATTTTTACTATCAAAAGAAAAGTATTAAAAATCAAAGAAACGGCAAATATTACGAGCATTCCTTTCCAAGCATGCGAAATATCGGCGGGACTCAATTCCATATGCGAGGCTATCGAAATTGAAAGATAAATAAAAATCCAAAATCCAATATTTTTATAAGATTGACTAGCAAAAATATTTTTAACAATATTTGAAAATATATTTAATATGGAAATAAAAATATTTGAAATTCCGCTATAAATCATATTCAATATTCCAGCGGATTTATCATAATTAATATTAACCGAAAAAATATTTTCTTTAAGTTCGGGCGCTAATAATAAAAAAAGAAAATAAACTATCAAAGCGCCGATTAGAATAGGTCCGACTCCGATAAAAAAATTTCCTATTTGCTGATACCAGCTCCTCGAATCGTAGCTATGAAGAACATAACCGATTGTATCCGATTTTGTGGTAAATAATTTTATATCGTTAATTTGATGATTGAATATGATGCAGAATAAAGCATGCGAAAGTTCATGAATCGGAGTTCCAATCCAGCCCGTTATATAAAGTTCGGTTTTCGCTCCCAAAGTTTTCGCAAATATTCTCCTCGTCATAGAAGAGAGCAAATATAGAATAAAGCCGAAAATTATTATATTTCCGAATAATCTAAATAAATCTATAAAAGTTTTTGAAAAAATAATCGCTATGAAATAAATTATATCTTTAAACATTGTTATTTTATCGGAAAAAATGAAGAATTTTGCATTTTTTATGAATTTTTTATTATAAAACGCTTGACATTTTTTTTTTCTTATTATAATAGTAAAAAATTAAAAACAAGGAGAGTAATATGTTATTAAGAAAAATCATATTATTTGTATCTGTAGCGATAGCTTTAATAATTGCTATTCCTACAAAAGCGCAAGCGGCTTTCTCGGACGGAGACGCGGTTGGCGCTATGCTCATGGGAGGCTGGCCAGTTGGAGGCGCGATAGGAGTGACTGGACAATCTCAAAAAGTTCCCGTAATGTTTGGAGGAACTGTAAGATTCGGAGTCGGTCATTTCGGAGTAGGTTTTACCGCGGACTGGTGGGGATTCAAACATAATTTTGGTCCCGCTGGAGATTCGGATGCTTGGGTTTATCTGGGACCTGGCGGAGCTTTTACGGTTGACTTTGGCAGCGGAGGATACTGGTTTTTAACCGCAGGTTTGAGGATGCCCGTTGGTTTCTCATTTATTGTTAAACAAAACTGGGAAATATTTATAGAGATTGCTCCGACTGTAAATGTTGTAGCCGTTGGAAGTCCCGGAGTTTATGTCTTTGGCGCGCGTATCGGAGACGGCGGAGGATTCTGGCTAAACGGTTTGTTAGGGTTTGGAGGCGAATTCGGATTCAGATACTGGTTCTAATTTTTGTTTTCTTTCTCTTCTATTTTAATATAGAGTCTCGCTTTATGCGGGACTTTTTATGTAATATTTTTAAACTTTACTTTTTTTAATAATTTTTTATAATAAAGAAAATTTTTAATATTAGAATTTATGTAATTTTTAAGGCTTTGAAATTGAAAAAAATAATCCTTTTTACTTTTATTATTATAATCTCTCTGTCGTCATATAATAAACTTTTTGCTGATTATCCGTCTGGAAGTGCGGCGGGTTTCTTTATTCGTTTTAGTTTTCCGAGTCAGGCATCTTTGGGAATAACGGGAAAATTTGAGGGAATTCCATTTGTGTTCGGCGGAATATTCAATATAGGAATTTCGTCAAAAGGCTGGAGCTGGTTTGGATTAAGTGCGAGCGCCGACTGGTGGGGATTTACTACAAAACTTGGCGACTTGGGAAAATCGGATGTGAGGCTATATTTGGGACCGGGACTCGAAGCGATAATTGGATTCGGAAATAGATATTGGAATATAGAAGCGGCTTTTAGAATGCCCGTTGGAGTTTCGTTTATAGTCGACAGAGATTGGGAGATTTTTCTTCAAATTACGCCGGGATTAAGCGTTATTTCTATAGGAAGCAGAGGATTCGGAACTTTCGGCTGGTATCCGAGTTATACGGGCTGGACATTCGCGTCTTTCTTCAGATTTTCTGGCGACTTTGGATTTAGATATTGGTTTTAAGAATATAACTTATTAGAAATTATATAATTGTAAACTTTATCGTTTAAAAAATATCTAAACGCTTTATTTTTCTTTATTCTCTCTCTAATCAAAGTGGAAGAAATATCAATTCTTGGAGCGATTATAATTTTGATATTATATTTTTCTATATTTTCTTTAAATAAATTTTCGTTTTCTTCTCTATTAACCGCCACAATATTTGCAAGTTCGGATAATTTTTCTGGCTCTTTCCATTTGTGAAAATCTTTTATTAAATCCGCTCCTATAATCAAGGCGATTTTTCCGTCAATATTATAATTTTGATACAAATAATTTAAAGTTTTTATAGAATAAGAAATTCCTTCGCTTTTTAATTCGTAATCGTCAAATGAAAATCTTTTGTCGTCTTCTATCGAAAGTTTGAGCATATTTAATCTGTCTTCATTTGAAACTTCCCCGCTTATATTTTTATGAGGAGGAATTTTGCTCGGAATAAATAAAACTTTATCGTAATTCAATTCTTTAATAACGGTGTCGGCTAAAATCAAATGTCCCAAATGAGGAGGGTCGAATGTTCCGCCAAGAATAGCTATTTTCATTATGATAAAATCCGTAATTTAAATTAACCAATTATTATTTTTTAGCCCTTTTACTACATGCTCATAAGTTTCCATCATTTCATCATAATTGACAAATTTAAAAAAATTCTTTTTATCTTGGTAAATTTCAAGTTCTAATTTTTGCTTAAATTTTTTATAATGAATTTGCGGAGCTACAATAATAAATTTAGTGGCAAAAGCTTTTAGTTGCAAGCAGCGATTAAAAGCTCCGTTAAGAGTATTGACGCTGTCAACGACTTCAAACGCGCATTGCGGAAACGCATATTTTGCATTATTAAACCATAAAACATCTATTCGTCTAATCTCTTTTGTAATTTCTTTATAAGTAAAATTTGGAACGGTTTTTAAATTTGCAATATCTTTCAAATAAACATTATCTCGATAAAGTTTTGAAGGGTCGGCTGTATAAGTCAAATAATTTCTTGCATTTCCAAGTTCCAAGCAGATTCCCTGCATAAACGAATGCATTTTGATTTTTTCGCTAACTTTTGGCAAAGGATTTTCTTTGTAATCTTTTAAAGCGTAAATACTAATTCCTATTTTCTTAAATCGATTTCCTTCTTTAAGTTCTCTATAAATAACTCCGCGAATTCCAGCTTCCCATTCGGAACTTTTTTTTGCCTTTGGATAAAATTTTTGAATTTTCTCATAAATAGTATTTAAGTTTGCGCTTCCTCCATTTTGTTCTAAAACGCATTCGATAGCTTCTACTTTAGTCATTTTTAATCCTTTAATTATTTATTTTTAATAACATAAATAAACCTAATCAAATTATATAAGTTTTAAAATTAGTATAAATAATAATTAAGAAAAATTCAATAATTAAAACTTTTATGCAGAATAAACTTTAAAATTTTAGAAAATTTATTTATTGACGATTTGAAAAAAATTGTTATCTTATGGATATGAAATATTGTTCGTTAAAAATCGATTATATTCTAAAAGAGAATTCGGTCGTAATTTTGAGTCTTTACGATAATGTATATTGCGAATATATTCCGCAAATAAAAAGTTTGTTATCGCAATTTACGGAAAACGGCATAAATAAAATTATATTAAATCTTTCCGAATGTTTTTTTATTGAAAAAGATATATGGAAATATTTAATAGAATTCAAAAAAGAGATTTCAAAATCGAACGGAGATATAATAGTTTCCGATATTTCGGGCGCAGTAAAAAACGATTATAATCTTATGGAATTATCCAATTCTTTAGAAGCTTTTAAAGATATTAATGACGCTTTATATAATTTCGGCATAATCCAAAATAGCAAATACGCTTGAATAAATTTATAAACATGATATAATTTGTTAGAATAATAAAACAAATAAATTCTAATTTAGGAGAATAATATAATGACAAAAAAATTAATAAATACGAATAAAAATATTTATGAATTATGCAAAGAATACCCTGAAATAAAAAATATATTATCTGATTTGGGTTTTGAAGCTATAAAAAATCCCGTTATGTTTAATACCATGGCTAAATTAATGACTATAGATAAAGCTTCTAAAATAAAAAATATAAATATGCAAGATATTATAAAAAAGTTTGAAGAAAAAGGATTTGCTTTTACAATCAATGAAAATAAAAATAACGATAGAAACGAAATATTGAAAGATTTAATAAAACGACTTCATAACGGAGAAAATATAGAAATTATTAAAAAAGAATTTGCCGAAAAATTGAATAAAGTATCGGCAATAGAAATGCACAACGCTATGCATGAACTTGTCGAATCGGGAATGACTATAGACGAAGCAAAAAGATTTTTTTATATAAGAAGTTTAATTTTGACGGACGCCATAGATAACGAAAATATTAATCAAAATTATAAAGACGATTATATAGTTATAGAAGAGTTTAAAAA
>NZ_JBNMIZ010000194.1:0-5039 GCF_050873525.1 Brachyspira sp.
AAAAGCTATAGACTAAAAATATATTTAATCTATAGCTTTAATTAAATTAATAATATTATAGTTTTTCAAATTTATTATTCGGCTCTCACTTGGACAACCAAAACTTTAAAAACATTCGCGTTTTCTTTTGTCTTCAAAGAATGTGGAGCGTTCGCTGAAATCAAAATTGACTCTCCGATTTTTAATTCAAAAGTTTCGTTATCAATAGTAATATAGCCTTCGCCTTCTATAGCATTAACCAAAACATCTCCCGTTCCGCTATGAGTCGGCACTTGGCTGTCTTTTCCGAGCGAAAGAATTTTTATCATTAAACTGTTTCTTTCGACTAACGAAAAAACATTTAAATTATTTTCTTTTGTCTCAACCAAATTTTTCAAAGTCAAAACTTTTTTTGTTTCCAAATTGTTAATATATTTAGTCATTATATTCTCCTTAAATAATTTTTTATTTTTATTTTTTTATTTTATACAAGATTTCCGTCTATAGATATCGTATAATCTTTTATTATAATATTTTTATTCGCTTTTTCCATCGCTTCCCTGACTATCATCTCAACTCCTCCGCAGCAAGGAACTTCCATATGAACGATAGAAATTGATTTTATATTTTTATTTTCAAATATATTCGCAAGTTTTTCTATATAAGAATCTATATCCGAATCCAATTTCGGGCATAGCATCATAAGAATTTTATCTTTCAAAAATTTATTATGGAAATTAGGATAAGCGAAAGGAACGCAATCCGCCGATATTAGCAAGTCGGCATTTTGTAAATACGGCGCGTTTGGATTCATTAATTTTAATTGTATGGGCCAGTTTGATATTTCCGATTGCATATTAACAGAAATATTATTTTGATTATTTTCGTTTCGGTTATTTTTTCTCAAATCTCTTTGCATACTTCCTGGGCATCCGCATGGCAAATCGTCAGTAGCGGGAATTTCTATATTATTTTCTTTCATATAATTTATAGCCTCCTCGAATAATTTTGTCTCTCCATGTTCTTTCAAATGTTTCAAATGAGCCTTTATCACATTCTCGCCTCCTTTGACTATATTAACCATAACTTTAGCTTCGTTATATTCTTCAGCTTCTCTCTCTTCGATAGTCATGGCGTTTTCGGGACAGGCTTTTATGCAGGCTCCAAGTCCATCGCAAAATAAATCGCTTATCAATCTTGCCTTGCCGTCTATTATTTGCAGCGCGCCTTCGGGACAATCGGGAATGCATACGCCACAGCCGTTGCATTTGTCTTCGTCTATTTTTATTATTCTTCGTTTCATAAAAACTTTCTCCTTGTTTAATTTTATTTTAATTATTTAAATTTAATTAATAAATATATTTTAAATTTTTTAAAATAATTGTCAGTTGCCATAGCAACAAGTTTTATAAACGAATTTATGATTACGCTTTGGGCAGAATACAAATTTAATTGTTGATATATATTTATATTACTTTATAATATATTCAATTAATAATTTAAGTAATGGGGGATTATATGTTAACCGTTTTATTATATTCTTTTTTATCTATGCTTGTGGCAATGCTTTTAAATAAGATATTTGAATTTGTTAAAATCAGAATAGTTGTCGCATTTATATTATCGTTAATAGCTTTATTATCTGTAGTCGTATATGCAAGAGTTAGCGTTTTTCATACAATATTATGCTTGTTAATGTTATTGAGTATATTTTTAAAAATAATACAAGATATTGTAGTATTCAAAATAAGGAAACTTAATTATGTAAAATATGTAAGCTTTATATATTATTCTAGTATTTATATGATGTCTATAATATATACGGTTTTCTCATTATTATTGGAATTTAATGGAGAAGCATATATACTTCATAACATTACTTTAAGGATAATTGCTTTTGTTTTTGTAGTGAGTTCATTATATTGTTCTTTTGATTTAGTAATATTTATGCGTAAAATGTCAAAAGTCATAAAAAGTTTAACTTATAGTAATTTTGAAGGATTATCTGAAAAATTAGAAATACATTATAAAGACGAAGAAACTAAAATTAAAAAACAGAAAAAATCTAAAGAAGGTGATGAAATTGAAGGCAAAAGAGCTATACTAATGTTGACTTTGGAAAGATTAATAGATAAAAATAAAGTTAATACTGTTCATTTATCTAATACCGATATATATTTTAATCCAGATTTTTTGAATACTTGTAAATCTTTAGCGGAAGATATTTCTAAATCAGATGTCCGAGTTGATAAAAATATAGCTATAAATAGTATTAAAGAAACACTTTCTTTGCCAGATAATTTATTATCCGACTTTTTTATTATTGAAAATGATAACATCAAATTGCATGAATTTGACGATGGCGATTTTTATGTTAACGATATTCATATTGATAAAATAGTAGTATGCGCTTCATGTGGTAAAGCTAAATTATCGTCTATGATGGAAAATATAGAAGGCGAATGGTTTTGCTCCGATATATGCGAAGAAACTGAAAGTTTATGTTATAAAATTGCTTATGATAAAGATTTTGGCGAAAAACCTATAGGAGAAAGCATAAGCGATAGCGGAGCTATGGGCGTTGCTTCTGTTGGAGCGGCTCAATATTGGAATGAACAAGCTAGAGTATTGAGTTTTTCTACAAATGAAAATGGTGAAATTATTAGAAAAGGGCATGGAATAGCTGCAGAAAGAGCAAATGATTTTATAGACAGACTTCAAGGAAAGGATGCAAAGATACTTGGAGATGATAATGCTAAAGACGGTGCGGATAGAATAGTTGACGGTATAAAAATTCAAAGTAAATATTGCGCTAATGCTCAAAAAAGCGTAAGCGAGGCTTTTGGTAATGATGGCAAATACAGATATATGGATAATGGGAAACCTATGCAGTTGGAAGTTCCGAAAGACCAATATGATGCAGCCGTAAAAGAAATGGAAAAAAGAATAGAAAACGGCGAAGTTCAGGGTATAACTGACCCTAATGAAGCTAAAAATATCATTAGAAAAGGGCATTTAACTTATGAACAATCTGTAAATATAACTAAATTTGGAACTATAGAAAGTTTATTATACGATTTTAAAGTTGGAGCTATTGTAGGAGTATCTGCGGGCGGAATATCATTCGCTCTTAATACGGCTATAACATATTGGCAAACTAAAGATATAAAACTTGCTATAAAATCTTCCGCTATAATAGGAATAAAAACGGCTGGAAAAACAACGGCTATTTTTATGGTATCCGCTCAAATGCAAAGAATACCTCAAGTTAAATTATTTTTAGATAAAGCTATAAATATTGATTTTAGAAGTATACAAATTGGTAAGAATAAAATAGGACAATTTGCTGAAGAAGGATTGCATAAGCTTGGTTCTGGATGCGGAAAGGTTGTAGGAAAACCTCATGATGTTGCCAATAGAGCTTTAAGAGGTGCAGCCGTTGCCGCGGCATCAACAATAGCCGTTACTTCGACTATTGAAATTATAAGAATGGCTAGAGGTAGAATATCAGGTATGCAATGTATTAAAAATATAGTTGTTTCGGCAAGCGGAGTTACGGGTGGAACTATAGGCGGACTTGTAGGAGGAGTTTTATTATCGCCTATACCTATAGTTGGTCCTATAGTCGGTTCTTTTGTAGGAGGAGCTGTTGGCGGAATGGTAGCTACAACAGTTGCAAAAACAGTAATGGATGAATTTATAGTAGACGATACTGTAGCAATGATGGAAATTGTCACAAGACATTTAGAATATTTGGCTTCAAACTTCTTATTATCAGATGAAGAAATGAAATTATTAACAAATGAAGTAGACGCTATAATAACTCAAAATAAAGCTTTCTTGGAAGATGTATTTGCTTCAAGTTATAGAAGAGCCTTTGTTAATAGTAAATTAAAGCCTATAGTTGTTAGAATAATAAAAGATAGAGAAAAAATTCATTATGAGGCTTTAGAAGAAAAAAATATTATAGATGTTATAGCGGAAGAAGTGCCAGCTTAATATTTATTTTTATGTATTATAATGAGTATTTATGTTGCCAAACAAACCGCCATATTTTTATAAGTGTAATTCCTGCGGGAAAACTTTTAGCTCATCCGTAAAAGTAAATCCGCTTTTGGAATTATTTAATATAAAAAAATTGGGAAATATTCGGCTAAAATGTCCGAGTTGTGGAAGCAGAGATATAAAATTGTCCGCTATAAATAAAATGATTAATAAAGATAATCCGTAAAATAATTAAAATTCGGCGGTATTTTAAACCATTTTAATTAGGTTGTTTATATTTTTTCATTAATATTTTGACAAATAAAATTATTCTGTTATAATATACTTATGAAGAAAAAAATAAATAGAAATATAGAAATTAACAAACTCAATGATTTATTCGTCCGATTTCTGCTCGGCAAAAACGGAAACGAAAAAGTGCTTGAAGACATGGTTAACGCAGCTTTAAGAGATTTCAATTTTGAAGAAGTTAAAGATTTGGAAATAATCGACCCTTACAATCTTTCGGAAAATATCGACTTGAAAGAATCGATAATTGATATTCCAAAAGGGACGCCTTCGGCGAAAGCGAAAACAAAAGATAATAAAACGGTTATAATCGAAATTCAACTTTGCGGAAATATGGATTTTCTTAAAAGAATTTTTTATTATATTTCAAAAAATATTGTAAACGAATTAAAGGAAGGCGAAGATTACAAACAACTTTCAGGAATTATTAGCATAAATTTACTTAACTTTAATTTAGATTTTGGAGACGAAGGCAAACCGCATCGCTGTTTTAAATTAATCGATACAAAAAACCATAATGTAGATTTAGATTTTATCCAAATGCATGTTATCGAAGCGAAACGATTTATTGAAATAATAGAAAAATCTACGACAGACGAACTTAAAAAGAATAAATTATTAACTTGGATGAAATTTTTTACAACCAAAAATTTAAAATCTATAGAAAAGGAATTAAAGGAGGCAAACCCGATTATGACAAAAGTAATTGAAGAGTATAAAAGATTTACTTCGGATGATAAACTTATGCGAGCTTATGACGCAAGGGA
>NZ_JBNMIZ010000195.1:0-5025 GCF_050873525.1 Brachyspira sp.
ATATAAATCAATATAAAAGTTTCTATATAGAGTATTGCAATTTTATCTTTTTTTATATATTATTTTAGATAAAATTTTAATTTTTTGATTAAGCTTATTATAAATGTTTAATTAAAAGCAAGGAGTTAAAAATGAGTCATAATCATCACAGAGGTCAATGGGGAACTCGAGCGGGATTCATATTGGCGGCTATAGGTTCGGCGGTAGGTTTGGGAAATATTTGGCGCTTTCCTTATATGGTTGCGGCAAACGGAGGTGGAGCTTTCATGATAGTTTACCTAATCGCTATGTTTACGGCGGGAATACCGATTATGGTTTTGGAATTCTCTATGGGACATAAAACTCATAAAAGCGCGCCAGGTGCATTTAAATTCTTAAATCCTTCTTGGGAATGGCTCGGCTGGTTGCAAGTATTTACATGCTTTGGAATAGTTATTTATTATTCCGTTATAATAGGATGGTCTTTATCCTACGGTTTATTTTCTCTTCAAGGCATGAAATGGGGGGCTGATACTTCGGCATTTTTCTTTAACGAATATCTTAAAATTTCGGACGGTTTCAAATTGGGAGGCTTCAATCCTCAAGTTGCAATTCCTTTGATAATAGTTTGGATTATCATATTGATTTCCGTTATCGGCGGGGTCAAAGACGGAATAGAAAAAGCGAATAAAATATTCATGCCTTTGCTATTCATATTGATTTTAGTTATTCTTATCAGAGGACTTACTTTGGAAGGAGCTTTGGCAGGATTGGATTATATGTTTAAGCCCGACTTTTCAAAAATTCTTAATCCTAATGTTTGGATAGCGGCTTACGGGCAGGTATTTTATAGTATGTCAATCGCTTTCGGTATAATGCTTACATATTCTAGTTATTTATCGGACGATTCGGATATATCGAATAACGCTTTTATGACGGGATTTGCCGACACAAGTTTTAGTTTGCTTGCGGGAATAACCGTATTCAGTATAATAGGCTATATGGCTGGTTCTCAAGGAAAAGAAGTTTCGGAAGTTGCGGGCGGCGGCGGAATCGGACTCGCTTTTATAGTATTTCCAGAGGCAATTAATTCTTTGCCAAGTTTGAACGGAATATTTGGAACGGTATTCTTTTTGGTTCTTGCATTCGCTGGTTTGACTTCGGCTATTTCTTTGACGGAAGTTGTAGTATCGTCTTTTATTGATAAATTCCATTATAATAGAAAAAAAGTAACTATAGTAATTATTATAATACAAGGTTTAATATCTATGGTTTATGCTACGGGCGGCGGTTTATATATACTCGATATAGTCGACCATTTTATAAATAATTATAATATTGTAATAAGCGGTTTAATCGAAGTCGTTTTAATAGCTTGGGTTTATAAACTTAAAGACTTTAAAGATTTGATTAATAGAGTGAGCGAATTCAGAGTTGGCATTTGGTGGGATTTCTGTTTGAAATTCTTAACTCCCGTATTTTTAGCGGTTTTTTTGGCGTTAAAAATAATAGAAGATTTAAAAGTTCCTTACGAAAATTATCCTCAAGCGGCTTTGGTTGGATTAGGATGGGCTATGCCGATTATAGCTTTCATAGTTGGCATTATATTGGCTAAACTAAAAGAAAAATATATTAATAAATGATAAGTTTATTGATTAAAGATTAATTAAGATAAAGGAGAAAATTATGGGAATAGATTCGGCTATATTTATGGGACTTAGTCTGCTTGCAGTTTGGGGCGGATTTGCATTTTTCCTAACGATAGCTTTAAGAAAAATGTAATTGATTGCTTCGTTCCACTCGCGCACTTTGTGTGCCTTTGGCAATGACGGTTAAAAAATATTGTCATTACGAGGGCTTTAGCCCGCGACAAAGTCGGGCAGTCGCCAAGTAATCTATTTTATGTAGATTGCCACGCTTTCTTACGAAAGCTCGCAATGACGGTTTTTATAGTTATTACTTACTTCGTAATGACTATGAAAATAAAAAAGGATTATCTAAATTAATAGACAATCCTTTTTTAATATAATTTTTCAAGAAGTTTATCGTTTTCCAAAATGCAATCCAATCGTTATATCTGCTCCTATTGAATGATGCTTATTTATATTATAGCCTGCAAATAATCTGTTTCTGTCATTTTTATCGAAAAACATATATTCGTAATAAATGTCTAATCCAGCAATTAAAGCCATTTTTTCTGTAACATAAATTCTATCTTCTAAAAATAATCGAACATAAGGAGAATAAGGAATTTTAGTAGGTTTTCTTACGCCTTCTATAAGCGGAATAAATTTTACGCCCGAAGCGACTCCAAAAGCCAAATCTACTGGAGATGAAGGCTCGCCTGCAAGAATAAATTTTAAAGCCAAACCTCCGTATAATTCTATAGTGTCTAATTGATTTACTTTATATTTTTCGTCCGTATGAGCGATTGAAATCATTCCCGTATTAATTCCAAAATCGAATAAAAAACTCATTCCTCTAAACATGCCTTTATTTATTGGCAAATTATATCCTGCTTGCAAATTTATATCCACTTTAGGCTTCCATACTCCTTTGGTTAAATCTGTCCAGCTGTCCGTCATTCCAAATTTAGGTAAAATTTCTAATTCGGCATCTGGAAATAACGCGCTCGAAATAATTAAAAAAGAAGTTATTATAAATATTTTTAATCGCATTTTATTTTATCCTCAAAAAATTTTTATTATAAAATAAATAAATTTTATATTAAATTTAAACATTATATAAGCTTTATTGTAAAATTAAGTTTCTTATTTTTGTTTATTCTTTTAATTTTTAGCTTCTGGATTAGATTCCATATCGTTTATAAAGTAGAAAATCGATTCTATTTCGTCCGCTATATTTATATCGTTTATGATGCAGTCGGGTCTTTCTATCAATTTGATTGGAGCGAAATTCAAAACTCCTTTTATTCCCGCATTGCAAATATGGTCGAATACTCTTTGAGCTTCTATATCTGGAACGGCTATTATTGCGACTTCGATTTTATTGTTTATTATGTAATCTTTCAGTTCTTCCATCGGAAGTATAGGAATAGCTGCTTCTCTATTTACTTTTTCGGGATTATGGTCGAAAGCAGCTACGATTTTTAACGATTCTTTTTCAAAACCGCTGTAATTTATCAAAGCGTTTCCGATTTTCCCGCATCCGATTAATATTATATTATGAGAAATATGTTTTCCGAGAATTTCGTCTATTCTATTTAATAAATCTTCGATAACATATCCGCCTTTTTTATTTCCCGTAATATTAAATAGCGAAAAATCTTTTCTAACTTGAACGGAACTTAAACCTATGGCATCCCCCAAATTATTGGAATAAGCCTTTATAAATCCGAAACTTTTCATTCTCATAAGCGCGTTTTTGTATCTTAATAAACGCATAATTTGTGTTCTGCCAATCATATTTTTACTCCTTGATTATCATTTGACGATTATTTATAGAATTGTTTAGTAATATTATAAACTAAATAAAGTTATATGTCAATATATAATTTTAAAAATAAATTATTATAATCATTGTTTACTGGAACATTATTTATATTATATTAAAGACTTGTTTTTGATTATTTTTATGTTAAAATTAAAAGTATGAATAGAGATATAAAATTAATAGCAACCGATTTGGACGGAACATTTTTAAATAACGAAAGCGAGATAAGTTTGTTTAATAAAGAAATTTTTGATTATCTGGCAAATAACGGAGTGGAAATAGTTTTATCTACAGGCAGACCTTTCGAGGGAATGATTCGCTATAAAAGACATTTGAATAATAAAAATAATTCGATAGTTTTGAACGGAGCGATAATTACGGACGAAGACGGAAAATTTATTTATGACGAGCCTTTGGACGAAAAAACCGCGCTTAAAATAATGGATATTTACGAAGAATATAAAAAATATAATGTTTTTATGCATGTTTACAGCGGAAATAAATATGTCGCATCCGAAGAGGATTTTTATTTTAGAAGATATGCCGAAAAAGAAAAACTTAAAGAAATTTTTGTAGGTTTACATAATATAGAAAGTTTTGAATTCAGTAAAATGCTTTTTATAGGCGACAGAGATATTTTGGAAAAATTGCAGGACGAAATAAGAAATTCGGTTAAAGTTCATACTTCGTTTTCGCATACAAATTTTTTGGAAATATTGAGAGACGGAATCAATAAAGGCTCGGCTTTGAAATGGCTTTGCGATAAAAAAGGAATAAATCGGGAAAATATTATAGCTTTCGGCGACAATTATAACGATATCGAAATGATTGAATTTGCGGGAGTCGGAGTCGCTATGGAAAACGGAGAAGAGGAATTGAAAAGTAAAGCCGATTATATAGCTTTGGATAATCACTCTAACGGCGTGGGAAAATTCTTAAAAGATTTTCTTAATTTATAATTTTTAAATATAATTATCAATGCTATTTGTTGACAATAATCAAATTTTTTAATATAATAATTTTATCAATTAATCGTATAAAACAATATCAAAATCGGAGCGGAATTTTATGGATGAAGAATTTGAGAAAGTTAGAGAATTTATCAAAGAATATCATAAATGCATGCATAAATGGAATTTTGCTCTCGAATATTATTCAAAATCTGAAGGAATTTCATATAGCACATTGAAAGTTTTGGGAGTTATTTTTATGAATGAAAATTGCACTCAAAAATATATATACGAAGCCATTTCTATACCGAAACAAACGATAAACGCCGCAATAACCTATTTTTATAAAAAAGGATATGTAAAACTCGTAGAACCGCCCGAAGACAGAAGAGTAAAGATTATTAATCTTACGGAAGAGGGCAGAAAATATGCCGAAGGTATTTTTTCAAAGGCTATTAACTGCGAATTAAAGGCTATAAAAGAAATCGGAGAAGAAGAAATGAAAACTTTAACTGAAACTATGAGTTCCTATGTCGATTTATTACTAAAATTCATAAAAGAATTATATTAAAATATCAAAAAATCAATATTTCTAAATTATATTATTAAATATTTTACCTTTCTTTTAATCATAGGTCTATTA
>NZ_JBNMIZ010000196.1:0-4924 GCF_050873525.1 Brachyspira sp.
ACAAAAATTGAATTGTTATATATAACATATAAAATCAAATTACTCACAGGAGGGTAATACATGAACAAAATTTTTAAAATCTTAATCATCTTGAGCGTTGCCTCTCTAATATGTTTTGCTCAAGTGAAACCTAATTCCATTACTAAAGACATAGTGGAATTAGACGAAAGAGGGGCGGGAAAGAAAGTCGGAACTGTAACGGTTACCGAAACTACAAACGGAGTATCAATCGATTTGGAAGCTAAAGGTTTGGCTTTGGAATCTGGAGTGGCGGAACTCCATTTGTATGGGAACAATTCTCCGCAATCTGCCAAAGATGCAAAAGTTAATTCGGTTAACGGAGGAGGATTGGGCGAAGATATTGGCGATTTAGGCGCTTTAATGGTCAACGCTGACGGAAGTATAAGTCAAACGGTTGTAAGCGATGGAATTAAATTTTCCGACATTGAAGGAAAATCCCTCGTTATTACGGACGAAATTGACAACTATGCGGACAGTTTAGCAAACGGAAACGAAGAGCCTTTATATGTCGCAAGCTTTTAATTCATAGCTAATCTTTGTAATCCCTACCCATGCTTGAAATATAGCATGGGCTTTTTGTTTTTTAAATATTTAAAATATAATTTAAGTGATTAAAAAAATTATTTTTTACGATTAAATATTTTTTATGTTTTAAATAATTTTAAAAAAAATTTTTAAATAAATAAATTTTTTTTATTTTATTTTTTACCTTACAAAAATTGAATTGTTATATATAACATATAAAATCAAATTACTCACAGGAGGGTAATACATGAACAAAATTTTTAAAATCTTAATCATCTTGAGCGTTGCCTCTTTAGTATGTTTTGCTCAAGCAAGACGAGGCGCCACTAATCAGGCGGGAACAAATTCCGTAACTCAAGCAAGACAAGGTTCTACTAATCAAGCTGGAACGAATTCGGCTCAAGTAAAACCTAATTCTACGACTAAAAACATTGTAGAATTAACTCAAAGAGGCGCAGGAAAGAAAGTCGGAACTATAACGGTTACCGAAACGGCTGATGGAATATCCATCGAAGTTAAAGCTACTGGACTTACCGCTAAAGCTGGACAAGTAGGTTTTCATTTGCATGAAAAAAATTCTACAAGACCTACAAGAGACGCTAACGGCAATACGGTAGTAGGCGGACATTGGGACCCAGACAATACTCAAAAACATGCGGGACCAAACGGAAACGGACACAGAGGAGATTTAGACGCTTTGACGGTTAATGCGGACGGAAGCATAAATCAAACTGTGGTAAGCTCGAAGATTAAATATTCCGATATAGCGGGAAAATCTTTTGTTATCCATGAAAATCCAGATAACTATACGGACAATCCTGCAAACGGCGGAAGCGGAGCGCGTTTATATGTCGCCATATTCTAATCGATAGCGATAATCCTTGTAATTCCACCCATGCTTGAAACATAGCATGGGCTTTTTGTTTTTATATTTTTTATTTTTAAATAATTTATTTTTAAAATATATTTGCTTTTTATTAAAATTATTGTATTATTTAACTTAACATAATATTTAATTTTATTTTTGGAGAATCATTTAATGAAAAAAATTATTCTAATATCTACTCTTTTAATTACGGCAATCAGTCCGAGTTTGTTCGCTAAAAAAGGTTTTGGAGCGGATTTAACCGTATCGCTTGGAGCGGGAATAGGATTCTTTCATGGAGATACGAATAAATATCCTAACGGCGGTTTTGAATTCGGAGTATATTTAAAACCAAATTATTATTTTGAATTTTCGGCTCTTTCTTTTGGATTGTCTTTGGAAGTCGGCTATCAAAGAGACGCTTTCGCCTACAAAAACGAAAAACTTAAAGGCGATTCCACTTTCGACAGTCTGGCTTTGGGATTTATTCCAAAAATAGATGTTTTATTTTTATCAATAGGATTTGGCGGAGGAGTCAAACTGCCTCTCGGCGGTAATTCTTCTTTCATAGATGTTTACGGCGGAAAACGACTTGAGAAATACGGCTATAGCGAATTAAAAGAAAATTTCGGCAATGTTTTAATTATTCCTTATATTAAAGCGAGCGTGGATTTTATGCTCTTGCCAAATATCGCTTTAGGAATTTATGCAGCATACGATATTCCCGTAATGAAATATCCAAGCGATAATTATAATCAATCGGCTAATACGAATGTTACATTTTCTTCTTTCGATATTGGCGGACAAATTACATTGAGATTTTAATTTTTATTATTTAATTTAATCGTCAAAAATAGGTTTTTGGATTATTTCGATGGTTTTATTTATTTTATCCGATTTTCCGAAATATGCTTTGACGAAAGGAATCGAAACTTTTTTATTATTTTCGGCAAGCGCTATATCGAAAACATAATTTGAAGGCAAATTATAAATATCCACAATCTCTCCGTAAATATTTTTATTTTCGTCTATTATTTTATAGCCTATTAATTCGGCTTCGTAAAAAGTGTCTTCGTCAAGTTCGGGCAGATATTTAGAATCTATATAAATGTTATGTCCAATCAATTCTTTTGCAGATTCAATATCTTCAATGTCTTTTATTTGAAAAACGAAAGATTTATTTTTTTTCTTTATTTTAAGAATTATAAATTCTTTGTCGTTTATTATGACGGGAGTATTTTCTTTTAAAATAGGAAGAGAGGCGAAATAACTTTTATCTCTAAAAGAAATTTCTACCTCTCCATTAAGTCCGTGTAATCTTGAAATTCTTGAATAAAAAATAATCAATTGTCGATAATCTCAAGCATTACTCGTTTTCCGCTTTTCATGGAAGTGGCAAAAAGAATTGTTCGCAACGCGCTCGCTATACGACCTCTTTTGCCGATAATCTTACCAATGTCATTCGGATTGACTTTTAGCTCAAGAATAGTGCTTTTTTCGCCCTCGATGATTTTTACTTCCACTCCATCGGGGTCGTCAACTAATCTTTTCGCTATAAATTCTACTAGCTCTTTCTCTTCCATAAGAGAACCTCCACACTTAAAATATTTTTTTTATCACGCACTCAAGCTTCGCTTTTTTCTTCCGCCACAGTTTCTACAGTTTCGGGAGTTTCAGTTTTAACTTGCTTACGATTTTTGCGTCTCTTTTCGGGATTTTTCAAAGCTCTTTTCTGCTTTCTTTCTATGATAATATTTTTATCCCTTTCCATTATCCCTTCTTTTATAAGAATACTTTTTACCGCATAACTCGGCTGCGCTCCGTTGGAAAGCCATTTTTTGATTCCTTCGGAGTTTATCTTATATAAAACATCCTTAGCTTTTGGATTGAACCAACCCAATTCTTCAATAAAACGACCGTCGCGCGGAAATCTAGAATCCGTAGCAACTATTCTATAATGAGGTTCATGCTTGCGACCTATTCGCTTCAATCTTAATTTAACCACTTTTTCCTCCGATTTTTATTCTTAAAAACTCTTCTACATTAAATATTATATCATATTATTACATTTAAATCAACTATATTATCACATTAATTTATTTAAATCGTCTATCGACATTCCCATATTTTCCAAAGATTTTGCAAACTTATCCATTTTCTTTGAGCTTCCCATCATATTTTTCATCATAGAAAATTGTTTTATAAGCTGATTTACTTCAAATAAACTCTGCCCGCTTCCTTTAGCGATTCTCATTTTCCTCGAATTATTCAATGGAAATAAAGCGAGTCTCTCTTTTTTAGTCATAGATTGAATTATTGCTTTATATCTATTAAATTTTGCTTCCTCTCTGTTTATCAAATCTGTATCAATATTTCCCATTCCAGGAATCATAGAACTCATTTTACTTATTCCGCCCATTTTAGCGGTAGCTTCTATTTGCTTCAAAAAATCGTTATAATCAAAATTATTTTCTATAACTTTTTTTAGCATTTCTTCGGCTTCTTTTTCGGTTATCGCCGCTTTAGCTTTTTCGACAAGTTTTACTATATCGCCCATTCCGAGTATTTGTCCAGCGACTCTCTTCGCGTCAAAAACATCTATATCTTCCAAATGCTCGCCCGTTCCGACAAATCTAACCGAAGAACCAGTAGCGTATTTTAGAGATAGCGCCGCTCCTCCTCGAACTCCAGAATCAAATTTTGTAAGAATAACTCCGTCAATTCCAATATTATTTTGAAAACTTTTTGCCACATCGTAAACGCTCTGCCCAGCTGTAGAATCGACAACCAAAAGTTTTTCGGTAACATTTGTAGTATTTACGACTCTTCTTAATTCAAGCATCATTTCATCGTCAATTTCGAGTCGTCCAGCGGTATCGACTAAAATCATATTATACTGTTCTTTTTTAGCGATTGCCAAAGCCTTTTTCAATATTTTATAAGGTTTTTTCTCTTTTGTGTCTATATGGCAGGGAACATTTACTTCTTTAGCCAAAACGGAAAGCTGTTCCATTGCTGCGGGTCTATGAACATCCAAACCGACTAATAAAACTCTTCTTTTTTCTTTATAATATTTTGCCAATTTTGCAGAGGTTGTCGTTTTACCTGAACCTTGCAAACCAAAAAGTAAAGTTATCGTTGTTTTTTCGATTGGTTCTAATTTTAAACCGCTTTCTCCTTCGCCAATCATAGAAATTAAAGTATCGTTGACATCGGCTATAAATTGATTTGAAGGTTCTACTCCTTCCAATTTATTTTTTCCAAGCGCTCTGCTTTTAGCGTCTTCCAAAAATTTATTTGCCGCTTCCAAAGAAACATCAGCCGAAAGTAAAGCTTCTTTTATGGTTAAAAGACTGTCTTCTATATCTTTATCCGATAAAACTCTTTTGCCTCGTATTTTGTAGAATACATCCGATATTGATTTTGTTAAATTTTCAAACATTATAAAAAACTAACCTTAACATTTTATTTTTATATAAATTTATTCAATTTACGCATAAATTATATTACAAA
>NZ_JBNMIZ010000197.1:0-4923 GCF_050873525.1 Brachyspira sp.
ATATAAAATAAATATATTATAAATAATCAATCAAGGAGAAAAAACGATGAAGAATATTTTATTAGTTTTGTGTTTATTAACTGCCTTTTTCTTATTTTCTTGTTCCGATACGGATAATTCAAATAAGAAAAAAATAGTATATTGGTCTATGTGGAACGAAGTCGAACCTCAAGGACAAGTTCTCAAAGAAGCGATAAATGATTACATGAAAAAATATGACGATATTGTGGTAGAAGTAAACTGGAATGGTAGAGAGATAAGAAAAACTTTGCAGCCAGCATTAGACAATAATCAAGAAATAGATTTATGGGATGAAGATTTAGAAAGAACTATAAGAAATTGGGGAAAATATGCGCTTGCTTTAGACGATTATGTCGCTAATTCATACGACAATACGGACGGCAAACCATATCAGGATGTGGTTATGAAATCTCTTTTGGATTTATCTAAAACTTATTCGGAAGATGGAAAAATATATGCAATACCGTATCAGCCTTTTACTTTTTTAATAATGTATAATAAAGACCATTTTGCAAAAGCGGGAATAACAAAAACGCCAGAAACTTGGAACGAATTTAAAGAAGTTTGCGCCAAATTAAAAGCTGCGGGATTTATTCCTCTAACCGTTGATGATGCTTATGTGGACATATTATACGGCTATCAAGTTGCAAGATATAAAGGTTCTGATTGGGTAAAAAGTTTAGTATTGGACGGATTATGGGATGACCCTGCGGTTTTAAGAGCTGCAATAGACTGGGAAGAAATCTATAAATTAGGATATTTATCTCCAAATGTAGCTGGAAATAAATTCCCTCAAGGACAGCAAGAAATTGCAAACGGCGAAGTATCTATGTATCTAAACGGAACTTGGCTTGTAAATGAAGTTATGCCTACAACGGGACCAGATTTTCCATGGGGACAATTTGCATATCCTACAGTTCCAGGAGGAGTTGGCAAGCTTTACGATTTAAATTACGGCGGGCAGTCTTTCCAAATTAATAAAAACAGCAAATATCCAGATGAAGTGTTTAATTTAATAGTTCATCTTACTACTGGAAAATGGGATAAGGAATTGGCGGAAAAAACTTACGGCGTTCCGATGGCTAACACTACCGATTGGCCCATACAATTAACCGATGCGAAAGAGATATTTTCTAAATTGGGAGTTTGTTATCCTTGGGCGGCAGGATTGCAATATAATACGGATAAAGCTCCCGTTATAGCTTCGGCTTTTACAAAACTTATTACGGGACAAATAACTTCGGAACAATTTGTAGCGGAAGTAAAAAAATAATAAAAATTTAATATAATTTTAAGCGCATTCTTAATAATATTTTAAAGGATGCGCTTATTAATAAATTTGGAGAGGTTAAAATGTTAAAGAAAAGCAGACTGCCAATGATTATAATATTTCTATTTCCAGCTATTTTCTTATACGGATTAATATTTTTTTATCCAACAATAAAAACGATTATTATGAGTTTCTTTAAAATGGGTTCTATTTCCGATAAAATGTCGGATTGGATTTTTAACGGTTTTGGCAATTATAATAATCTTTTAAATAGTCAATTATTTATGCAGTCTTTGAAAAATATATTTTTTATATGGCTTATCGGAGGAATTATTATATTTTTCTTTGCAATAGTTTTTGCAGTTATACTTACTTCGGGAGTTAAATTAAAATCTTTTTTTAGGTCAATTATATATCTTCCAAATGTAGTTTCGGCTGTTGCTATGGCGACTATGTGGATACATTATATTTATAACTCTAAATACGGACTTTTAAAATCAATATTTTCTTTGTTTCGTATGGATAAATTAGCCGCTATACAATGGACATCTCCAAATAATATATTTATGGCTTTAGTTATAGCTTATTCTTTCGGAATGGTAGGGTATTTCATGCTTATATTCATGGCGGGAATAGAAAGGATACCTTCGGATTTTTATGAAGCTGCCACGATAGACGGAGCTAATGTTTTTCAGCAATTTTTCTATATAACTTTGCCGTTGCTTACGGATGTAATAAGAACTAATATAGTTTTATGGACTATTAACGCTATAGGATTCTTTGTATGGTCGCAGCTATTTTCGCCATTAATACCAGAACCTGGAACTATTACCCCAATGGTATATATGTATCAAGAAGTTTTTGGCGGGAATACAGTAGTTTTAGAAAGAAATGTCGGCAATGGAGCTGCAGTAGGAGTAATACTAACTTTAATTATAGTTTTATCTTTTATAATTACCAATATATTATTCAAAGATAAAAAAATAGAATTTTAAATTTATTTTTAAGGAAATTATTTTATGAGAAAAAATAGAGAAATGTCAAAACAAATATCTCTTATTCCTGGATATTTATTATTAGGAATATGGTGTTTATTTACATTTTTAGTTATAGGATGGATTATATTGGCTTCGCTTTCAACGACTCCAAATATATTTCAAAATAATTTATTTAAAGACGGTTTGCATCCAGAAAATTATACAAAAGCGTTAATAACCCATAATGTCGCGAGATATTTTGTCAATTCTCTAATTTATACCATAACTTCATGCATTGGAATAATAATCGTATCCGCCCCAGCCGCTTATATTTTGGCAAGATTTCAATTTAAATTTAATAGCGCAATACAAAAAATATTTGTAACGGCTTTAGGAATACCAGCAATTATGATAATAATGCCGTTATTTGGAATAATCACTTCGTTAAAAATGACTAATTCAAGGTTGGTATTGATAATATTATATATAGGCATAAATGTTCCTTTTACTATATTTTTCTTAATAACTTTTTTTAAAACTCTCTCTTTCACATTTGAAGAGGCAGCGGCTATAGACGGTTGCAGTCCAATGAAAACTTTTTGGATAATAATGTTGCCATTAGCTCAACCAGGTATAGTAACAGTAAGCATATTTAACTTTATAACCGTATGGAATGAATATTTTATGGCGTTAATATTTGCAAATAAAGGCGATATGCGTCCAGTTGCCGTTGGGCTTTTCTCTATGATACAATCTATGAGATATACGGGAGACTGGGCGGGAATGTTTGCAGCGGTAGTTATAGTATTTTTACCTACTTTTATATTATATATATTATTATCTCAAAAAATCATAGCCAATGTTACGGGCGGAGCTATAAAAGGATAATAATGGAAATATATCTTTCTACCATATCAATAGAAGGCTCGACTTTAAAAGGCGAAAATCCGCTTCCTATATTTAGAGATAGACAAAAAGATAAACCTATACAAACTGACGGAACTCTAAATAGAGAAAGCATGAAAAATCTTGGATATGAAATAGGCATGCGTATCCTTCCCTACAAATTGCAAGACAGATACGATAGAGATAGAAAAACTATACAATTAAAAACTGTAGTAATAAAAAACGATAAATTAAAAGCTATATTTTTATGTGAATACGGAGGAAGATTATATTCGCTAACAGATTTAGAAACGGGAAAAGAACTTCTATTTAAAAATCCCGTTTTTCAGCTTGCAAATTTATCTACAAGAAACGCGTGGTTTTCTGGCGGTATAGAATGGAATGTATCGCAATTCGGACATTCTTTGCAAACATGCGAGCCTTTATTTTTTGCAATAGTTCATGGTGAAGAAGATTTTCTCAGAATATACGAATTTGAAAGAGCAAAAAAAATATATTATCAAATAGATTTTAGATTGCCAAACGGTTCTAAAAATTTATATGCTCATATAAAAATAATCAATGATGAAAATTATAAAAAGCCTATGTATTGGTGGACTAATATAGCCGTTAGAGAAGAAAAAAATATAAGAATATTTTCGTCTACGGAAGATGTTATTTATATATATCCAGATAGCGTTGGTTCTACGGAAAATTCCATAAAAAAATTTGGAGCGTCAAAACTTCCTAAAACTCCATTTGTAGACGAAGGAAGCTTCCCATTAAATTTCAAATATTCCAGCGAGTATTTTTTTCAAACTAAAAAAGAAACTTTAAGCCCTTGGGAAGCCGCCGTATATAATGACGGTTTTATCTTTTTTGAAAGGTCTACAAATAAATTAAGATATAGAAAAATGTTTTGCTGGGGAAATTTAGAAGGCGGTAGAAAATGGGAAAGTTTTTTATCAAAAGAGAACGAAGGCGCTTATGTCGAGATTCAGGCGGGAATAACTCCGACTCAAGTAAACGGTTTTGATATTAACGCCAATAGTTGCATAGAATTTACTCAAATGTTTAGTTTCGTTAATTTAATTAATCAAAACGATATTGACGAATTATACAATAAAAATTATTCAAAAGCTAGAGAAAAGATTCAAAATATTATAGATAATAATGTCGGAGAAAATCATTTAAACGATTTGTTTTATAAATATTCTGAAGAATCAAATTTAGAAATTAACGGCGAGATTTTATCGTTCGGAAAAGGCTGGGGAGCTTTAGAAAATATAAGGAGAGAAAAATATAAATTAAAGAAATCTCCTAAAAGTTTAAGTTTTCCAAAATGTTCTATAAATAAAGAATGTTTAACTTGGCTTAAATTATTGGAATATGGAAATTTAGACGAAATGGAAGAATCGTATTTGCCTAATTCCTATATGCTTGATTTAAAAAATGAATTGGAAAATATAGAAAATAAAAACGCTATTACTTTAATTCATCTCGGCATTATATATTATGAAAATTTTTTAGAGGAAAAAGCGTTCGATTGCTGGATTAAATCTTTAGATATAAAACCTTATGCCCTAACCTATAGAAATTTATCAATATACTATAAAAATAAAAACGAATATGATAAAGCGGTTTACTATATGGAAAAAGCTTTATATATACTTGAAAATAAAAATCAATTTGTAGACGAAGCTTTTTTAGTAGAATATTTAGAATTACTTTCTTATCTAAAAGATTATGATAAAATAACATCTATATATG
>NZ_JBNMIZ010000198.1:0-4919 GCF_050873525.1 Brachyspira sp.
ACTCTATATAGTATCATAAAAAATTAAATTATGCAAATTGATTAATTTCTACCAAATCCAATTTTTTTATTTTTTGAATAACGATATTATTTTTAAGAAGATAATTTTTTATATCTCTAACTCGAATCAATTTTTCGTTTCCGTCAAGCAAAGTAATCAATATTTTATTTTCGGGCATTATAATCAAATAATCTCCGTTTCTCTCTTCGCTTATTTTCAAAGCTTCTTTATCTTTAAGCAAATCAAATGCCGTTTTATCGTTATCGGTTTCTATCTCGTATAAAATATTTTTTGGAAGAGCGTTAATTTTTTTTAGATTAATCGGAATGAATTCTATTTTCAAAATTTTTATTCCAATATGAGCGAGCAAATTATTTATTTTATTTTTTAATAAACCTAAGTCTATATTGTCGGTTAAACTAATTTCCATAAATTCCGCTTCGCTTTCGCAGGCAAAAGGAGTCGGCGGAGTAAACGAAACTTTTTCAAGCGGATGAAAACCTTTACTTAAAGATATTTTTGCTCCCGCTATTTTCAACGCTGAAATCATGATTCGTGACAAATCATGCATTCCGAGTAAAGATGAAATTCCTTCTTTTTTGAATTTTACAAATATTTTATGATTAACCGAAAAAATATCTCTCTTTTGCAAACTTTTCAATTCTTCTTTCAACTCTTCAAAATTTTTATTTAAAATTTCTTTTTTATATTTATGGCAGTAAGTTTTATAATCTATTCCGCAGTTTTGACAATTTCCCGTAAAACAGTAATCGGTAAATTTTCCGTTTTCAAATCTCTCGTATTCTCTGTCGAAAAATTTTTGGCTTATAAGAGTGTCAACGCATTTCCATGGCATTTCTTTTCTTTTTGATAGTAATTCTTTTATCGTTAGTTCTTTATCTTCAATAACTTTTTTCCAAATATCATATTTAAAATATTCAACCCAAGAATCGAATCTCGCTCCTCTTTTATAAGCTTCGTAAATTATATCTCCAACCGTTTCGTCTCCTCTCGATATTATTCCTTCAATTTCCGCCATTCTCGGAGGATGATATTTAATCGAAACTTTTGTTTTTCTAAATCTGTTTTTTATTTTTTCTATGCAAATAATCGCTTCTTCATCCGTAAGCTGATTCAAATTTTCAAGCGGGGTATGAGGCTTCGGAACGAAAACATTTATAGCAGCGTTTATCTTCACTTTATTTTTTGAGACTTTTATCATTTTTTCCAAAGTTTCTATAATTTCGTCCGCTTCTTTATCGGGATTTTCCGTAAAGCCAATCATAAAATAAATTTTTACCGTTTTCCATCCCATAATTTGAATGTCGGAAAGAATATTAAATATTGCGTCTTCGTCCATCGATTTATTTATTTTCTCTCTCAATTCATGGCTTCCAACTTCCAAAGCAAAAGTTAAACCCGTTTTTTTGAACTGCCCTATTCTATTTGCCGTTTCTTTATCGAAAGAATCTATTCTCAAAGAAGGCAGAGACAAAGAAAATCCTTTATGCTCTCCCAAAGTTTGAAGATAATCTATCAAATCGGCAATATTCGGATAATCGTCCGCAGAAAGCGAAAATAAATTCAAAGTCCCAGAACCTGTCGCTTCCAGAGATTCCATCGCTATGTCGATTATTTTTTCAATTCTCCTA
Source organism: Brachyspira sp. (assembly GCF_050873525.1). GTDB lineage: Bacteria > Spirochaetota > Brachyspiria > Brachyspirales > Brachyspiraceae > Brachyspira. The sequence continues at coordinate 1,653 of NZ_JBNMIZ010000198.1, forward strand.
TTTCTAACGGGACGATAAGTAATTCCCGCCAGACAGAATCTGCAACTATGAGTGCAGCCTCTCGCTATCTCGACTGAAATTCTGTTTTGTATTCCTTCCAAAATCGGCACTAAAGTTTTTTTGACATAAGGCATATCGTTAATATTTTCAACGAATATTCTTTTTACCGTCCTTTTTGGATATTTCGGAATATACGCGTATTCCAATTTTGATAATTCTTTTAATATATCGTCTTTTTTAGCATTATTTTTTTTAAAATTATAAATTATATCGACAAAGTTTTTTATTTCGTAATCGAATTCTCCCATTAAAAAAACATCGATAAAATTGGCAAGCGGAAAAGGATTATAAACACTCGGACCTCCAGCGGCTATAATCGGAAAATCTTCTCCTCGCTTTTCTCTAAAAATCGGAATCTGACTCAATTCTAAAATTTGCAAAATATTCGTATAAATTAATTCGTATTGAAGAGTAAAACCTAAAATATCGGCGTCTTTCACTTTACTAAAAGTTTCCAAAGTATATAGAGGAATATTTTTTTCTTTCAATAATTTTTCAAAATCGGGCGCAACCGCATAAACTCTCTCGCAGGATGCGTATTCTATAGAGTTAATAACTTCGTAAAGTATGGAAAGTCCCAAGTTACTAATTCCGACTTCGTATAAATCGGCAAAAGACATTACGAATTTAAAATCCATATCGGGTTTTATTATTGCGTTTATCTCTCCGCCCAAATATCTTGTCGGTTTTATTATATCGCTGGTTTTAAGAAGATTTAATATTTCATCTTTCAAATTATTATTCATTTAATTTTATTCTATATCTTTCACTTTAACAATTAAGCCCGCAGCTTCCAATAACGAAACTATATATACTTTATCGTTATCTTCTATATCGATAGCCATATTGCATACGCCGAAAACTGGTTCGGGAGCGGGACGAATAACCACTTCGATTCCAGCGTCCATTAAAACTTTTTCCGCTCTAATTAAATCTCTTGGAGTTTGTAAATAACAAAAACTTTTTATCATAATTTCTTCCTTGTAAATAAAATATTTAGCAAAATATTCAATAAATATATTTCAAAACATGATATATCAAAATAATTTTCTGCCAATTAATATTAATAGTTTCAAAACAATTTCTATTGAAAATAATATAATTTCAATATATTATAATACGATTAAATAAATAACGGGGAATAAAATTGATAAGACATTCGAGACCCACAATAAGAAAAAAAGATTTGGAAAGCGCCTTAAAAGTAATGATTAGCGACAATTTGGCTACGGGCGATATTATAAAAGAATTTGAAAAAACATTTGCAAATTATTTTGGAAAAAGTTTTTCTGCAATATTTGTAAGCAGCGGAACGAGCGCTTTGGAAATTATATTAAGATATTTAAATATCGGCGAAGGAGACGAAGTAATAATGTCTTCTTTTTTGAACGCTTCTCCTCTTCAAACTGTGACAAATCTTAAGGCAAAACCGATTTTAATAGATATTGACGAAGACAGTTTTCAAATATCGATGGATAATGTAATCGAAGCGATAAATGAAAAAACGAAAGCGATTATAGTCTCTCACATGTTCGGAAACTGCGCTTTGATAGACGAACTTGCAGATATTAAAGTTCCCGTTATAGAGGACGCTTCTCATAGTTTGGGCGGAAAATATAGAAATATACTTTTGGGAAGTTTCGGGGATTTCGCATATTTTTCTTTTTCGGCGACTCGAATGATAACTTCTGGCGGAGCTGGAGGAATGATACTTACGAAGAAAAAAGGAATGGACGCAATAAGAGATATTATTCATTATGATAAAAAAGAAAATTTTATTCCAAGATTCAATTACTGCTCAACTGATTTGCAGGCTTCAATTGGAATGGAAGAATTTAAACATATTGAAAGAATGATTGAAGTTAGAAAAGATATCGCATCGTTTTACGACTCGGCGATTTTGGAAAGTAAATTAAGTAAATTCTCAATGCATGATTCTGAAGAGCCTTCTTATTATAGATATGTTTGTATGTTAAACGGAGATATGAATATTTACGATACGATTTCAATGTTTGAAAGGCATAAAGTTGAAATTGCAAAACCGATATTCAAGCCATTGCATCAATATTTGAATCTGCCGAAAGAAGATTTTCCAAATACCGAAAGAGCTTACTTAAAAAGCGTATCTTTACCGATATATCCGACTTTGCAAAAAAGCGAGGCGGATTTAATATGCAAATTAATTAAACAAATTAGATGATTATATTATTCTGAAAGTTATCATCGCGTTCATATCGGCGTAAAGACTTTTTTTGAAAGCGGGATGACTTATATATTCTCCGATTTTCAAATTCGCTTCCATATATATTCTATTCAATAATTCCCATTCCAAATGAGCGTAAGCGCCTATAGTCTGCCATAATTGTTTCGTATTATTCATATAAGCGAGCATATAATTTAGCCCAACCGACATTGGATATAAATTCGCTATAAGTAAAGTATCCAATTTATAGGAAATATCATTCTGGTCCCTTATAAGAAGCAAATCGTAATCCAAATGATATTTTCCATATTTAATATATGCGTATTTAAAAGTAAGTCCCGCTTGAAGAACTATTCCTCTTCCCTCGAACATATTTTTTAAAAACTCGAATTTAAATGTCGGCGTAATTTCCGCTTCAAAAGAAATATTCTCGGTTTTATTTGCACTTTCGATTTCGTTTGTGGAAAAAGACTGATTGGAACTTGCAAAACTGACAAATCCTCTCTGCCCGAAAGTATAATAATTCAAAAAAGACAATTTGGCGTTTATATTGACATATTCTATAATTGAAGTGTCGGCGAAAACCGTCAATTTATTATTTTCTGCCGTCATATAATCGCTTATTCCAACATCCGTTTTTATTCCTTCCCAAATATAGCCCGGAAAAACATCCGAAATAAATCTATAGAATAATGTTAATTGTCCGCCGCCGTCAAGATAAGGCGCAAAATTTCCTTTCAATTCCGCTCCAATATAAAGCCCCGATTGAATATTAGTTTGAGCCATTATAGAACTAAATATTAATATAAAAAATATGAATACTGATTCTTTATTAAATGAACTTGCTAATAAAACAGGTAAATATAATGAGGTTAATCGCGCTTTTAAATATTATTTACCAAGTGGTCTTAGTATTGATAGTTATGATGATTATAATGCAGTATTTTCCTCAGCTAATTATAAATATTATTTATATGTTGATTTAATAAGCTATTATAAAAAAG
>NZ_JBNMIZ010000199.1:0-4901 GCF_050873525.1 Brachyspira sp.
GAAAGGAGAATAAAAAATGAAAAAGAGATGGATTATACTAATGGTTGCTATGATTATAATAGCAATAGCGGGGTTATTTGCCAAAGAACCTTCATTCGACTGCGATTTTTCTAAAATCAACGCGGCGGATGTTGCTTGGCTCATAACGGCAACGATATTCGTTTTGATGATGACGCCGGGACTTTCGTTTTTCTACGGCGGTATGGTTGGAACGAAAAATGTAATATCCACTATGCTTCAAAGTTTTATAGCTATGGGTATTATAAGCGTTCTGTGGGTGGTATTCGGATTCAGTCTGGTTTTCGGAGACGATATTGGAGGAATAATAGGAAATCCTTTAACATTTCTTATGTTCGATAATGTCGGCGCGGATATTTATACCACTCCTACGGGAAAAATACTTGGCGGAGGAACTATTCCTTTGGCTTTATTTGCGTTATTTCAAATGAAGTTTGCGATAATAACTCCTTCGCTCATAACTGGTTCGTTTGCCGAGAGAGTGAGATTTTCGGCGTATATGTTTTTTATGATGTTTTTCTTCGTATTCATATACTGTCCTTTGGCTCATATGACTTGGCATCCCGATGGATTTTTCATGAAATTGGGCGTAATAGATTTTGCGGGCGGTATAGTCGTTCATGCATCTTCTGGAGTCGCCGCTTTGGCGGGAGCTATATTTTTAGGAAGTCGTCAGGCATACAATAGAAAATCCGAACCAGCGAATATACCTTTCGTTCTGCTCGGAGCGGCTATGCTTTGGCTTGGATGGTTCGGTTTCAACGGAGGCTCTTCTTTGCATGCGGACGGAATGGCAATAAAAGCTTTTCTTAATACGAATACCGCTTCGGCTACGGCGATGATGACTTGGATATTCTTCGATTGTTTGAGAGGAAGAAAACCTTCCGCAATGGGAGCGGCTGTAGGATGCGTAGTCGGATTGGTTGCGATAACTCCTTCTGCGGCTTATGTGACGGTAGGAGAGAGTATATTCATTTCTTTCGTTATAACCATAATATCGAATCTTGCGGTTTATTGGAAAAGTCATTCGAGTATAGACGATGCGCTTGATGTGTTTCCAACTCATGGTGTCGGCGGTATATTCGGAACGGTTTTAACGGGAATATTTATTAAAGAAGGACTAATAGCTGGAACGGGCGATGGTTTTATAATATTTCTTTATCATTTACTTGCGGTGGCTATAGTCTTCGTTTATACTTTTATAGTCAGTTATTTCGGATATTGGATTATAGACAAAATGATTCCTATGCGAGTGTCTACCGAAAGCGAAAGAATAGGTTTGGATATAAGTCAGCATAACGAAAGATACGGTTTCGCTCATTCGGACGAAGGCGAAATTGCCGAATACGATTTGAATAATGAAGATTAAGATTTTCAATATTTGATTTTTATTTAATCCTTAAATTAAAGGTTGTCTTGCGTTTTGCAGGACAATCTTTTTTAATTCCTTTGACAAAACCGATTTTTATAGTAAAATATATCATTATGAGAATTGCATTTTTCGATTTGGACAAAACTATTATAAAAAAAGATTCTTTAGTTCCGTTTATGATTTTCTACCTAAAAAAAAATCCAAAAAGTATAATTTATTATATCAAATTGATTCCTTATTTAATTTTATTCTTTTTGAAAATTATAGATAATAATAAAATAAAATATAAAATAGCTTCGATATTCAAAAATATAACCGTAGAATTCGGAGAAAAAATAGGAAAAGAATTTGCAGATTCGATAATTCCAAATTTATATTTCAAAGACGCTTTGGATGAAATTAAAAAACTTAAAAGTCAAAAATATACTCTAATTCTGATAACGGCGAGTTTTGAATTGTATGCGAAATTTATAGCGAAAAATTTGGGATTCGATAAATGCATGGGAACGGAACTTTGGACTTTTAGAAACAAATTCACGGGTTATATGTATGGAAAAAACTGCTACGGAGCGGCAAAAAGATATAGATTATTTACCGAGCATATTTTTCCAAATCATAAACATAAAAATATTGCATATAGCGATTCAATAAGCGATTTACCTATGCTTAATTTTGCCGAAACTAAAATATGCGTAAATCCTAATAATAAATTTAAGAAATACGCGAAAAATAACGAAGGCTTTTTTATAGTAAAATGGAGATAATTAATGAATAATAATATTTTAGAAAACGAAATAAATATAACGGAAATTATAAAAGAAGTTGAGATTCAAAAAAAAGAAAATATTATTGATAAGATTAATAATTTTTTGGATGTCAATAATTTTGAATACGCGAAAAGATTGGCGGAAGAATTGATAAAAAAAGAACCGCAATATAAAGAAGCTTATTTGGTTTTGTCGGATATTTATTACGAGGAAGAAAATTATAAAGCCGTTATTGATATTTTGAATAAAGGGCTAAATTATATAAATAACGATAAAGATTTGCTTGAAAATAAAATCGAAGCGCTTACGAGTCTTTATAAATACGAAGACGCGAAAACCGTTATAAACTCTTTAATAAATTTAGGAAACGCTGATTCTTCAATTTACGGACAATATGGCGTTATCTTGTCGATGGAAGGGAAATATAAAGAAGCTTTGGAACAGTATAAAAAAGCGATTTCTCTGAATTATAGCGATATTGCTTCTATGATTAATATGTCGATAACTTATAAGGCTATGTATTTGTATGACGATGCGATAAATATTTTGGAGAGAGCTTTAACGGTAAAAAAAGACAATAATATTTTAAGCAGAATAAACGATATAAAATCCATAAAAGAAAAATCTAATTTCTATGCGGGAAGATTGATTCCGATTCAGGCGAATCCCGACAGATTCAATTTGCTCGTTCCAGAAAATTTCAACGCGAAAATTGAAAACGGAATTTTGAAAATAGAAAATGAAAATAATTCAATATCGATTATGATTAGTTATGAGAACTTAAAAGAAAATTTGAAAAACGAAGAGATAAATAATATATTTAATGATTTTAAAACAAAATGCGGAGAGATATATTCGATTGTGTCGCCCATGTCGATAGAAAATAGAAAAGAATATAACGACATTTTTGCCTCGACAATTTTTACTTCAAAAATTAAAAATAATTATACTTTTAACGCGATGGCTATGGCGATAAAAAATAAAGAATCTATTATTTTAACTTTATCTTCAACGGTTTATATAAGCGGTTATTTAATATCGTTTGCGAAAAATATTATTAACAGTCTTTATTTTAAATAATTTTTTTTAATAATTTTTTAACAATTTTTTAATAAATGAAAATGAACGAAATAAAAGAAATAAATAAAATCATTAAAAGTTTGAACGAAATTCCCGAGCCTTTTTCGGTTGACGGAATAATCAAAATCTTTGAAAATAATTCAAAAAAAATAATAAAAAATTTTGCAATTTATTTTTATAAGGAAAATGGAGAGACGATTTTATGGAATATTTCAAATAATAAATTCGATTTAAAAAACGGTTTTAAATTTCAATTAATTGCTCGAAATTACAACTTCGGTTTTATTATAGTAGAAAGCGAAATTCAAAAAGAATATTTATATATTTTAATCAATCATTTATCTTTGATTCTTTATAGCGAAAAATTATCGTTTTTGGCAAATAGAGACAGACTCACGGGAATTTATAATAGAGGTTATGTTTTCAGATATTTATTGAATAAAGAAAAATCAAAAGAAATTTATTCGATAGTGATAATAGATTTGGATAAATTCAAACATTATAACGACAGCTACGGACATAATGTCGGCGATTATATTTTGAAAACTGCGGTAAAAGTTATAAAAGAATCTTTAAAAAAAATTTCTTATAAATCAATTTTCGCAAGATACGGCGGCGAAGAATTTATAATTGTTTTCGATATAAATAATAAGAAAGAACTTTTTAATTCTATGGAATTTATAAGAAATAAAATTAACGAAACGGATTTTTCAACGGAAGAATATTCCCTTAAAGCGACTGCATCTTTTGGCGGAGCGATTAAAGAAGAAAATATTTCTTTAGACGATTTTATAGACAATGCGGATAAATCTCTTTATAAAGCGAAACAAACGGGAAGGAATAAATCGGTAATATGAATTAAATTTATTTTATTTATATTATTGAAAATTATTAAGCCAAAGATAAAGCCACTTCCATCATATTCGTAAAAGTTTTTTCTCTCTGTTCGGGCGTTGTCGCTTCTTTTGTAATTAAAGAATCTGAAATCGTCAATATACAAAGAGCGTTCGCTTTTCCGTAAGCTGCGTTCATATATAATGCGGCGGCTTCCATTTCTACGGCAAGCACTCCCATTTTTGCCCATTCCATAGTTGAATTATTAGCTCCGTAAAATACATCGGAAGACAAAATATTTCCAACATGATAATTTATTTTCATGCTTTCCGCTTTATCTACAGCTTTTTTTAATAATTCATAACTCGCTATCGGTGCGAAAGTTCCTTTAAGTTCGTATTGATATGCATAATTTGAATCGGTGCAAGCTCCCATTCCTATAACCAAATCGCCTATTTTCAATTTTTCGGATAAAGTTCCCGCCGTTCCAATTCTTATAAGATTTTTGCATCCGAAAAAATGTATAAGTTCGTAGGAATATATACCGCAAGATGGCATTCCCATTCCCGTGCCTTGAACCGAAACTTTTTTTCCTTTATAATTTCCCGTATAGCCGAACATATTTCTAACCGAATTATATTGAACGACATTTTCCAAAAAATTTTCCGCTATAAATTTCGCCCTCAAAGGGTCGCCAGGTAAAAGTATAGTTTCAGCTATATCGCCTTTATTTGCCTCTATATGCGCAGTTGCCATAATGCACTCCAAAAATTTATTTTTATTTATTATATACTAAAATAAAATAATTTGTATATTGATATAATTAATAC
>NZ_JBNMIZ010000200.1:0-4876 GCF_050873525.1 Brachyspira sp.
ATTTAAAACTTCACAAAATTTTTTAAATAACTATATATAGTAATATTGATTTAATTTTAAGAAATTTTATAATTATTGCCAATAAAAATAAAAATTTTTATTAATAAAAAAATTTAATTTCATTGGAGGGTAAAACTCATGAAAAATGTGCCTGAAATTTTTGGCAGTATGGTTTTTAACGATAATGTTATGCGGGAAAAACTCCCAAAAGATGTTTATAAAAAATTGGTAAAAACCATAAAAAACGGAGAGAGATTGGATTTGGAACTTGCAAATGTTGTCGCTCATGCCATGAAAGAATGGGCTATAGAAAAAGGCGCGACTCATTTTACGCATTGGTTTCAGCCTATGACGGGAATAACGGCGGAAAAACATACGAGCTTTATAACGCAAGGCGAGGGCGGTTCTATTCGCATGGAATTCACGGGTAAAGAATTGGCTCAAGGAGAACCTGACGCTTCAAGTTTTCCTTCTGGCGGACTTAGAACGACTTTCGAGGCGAGAGGATATACGGCTTGGGACCCGACTTCCTATGCTTTCATTAAAGACAATACTTTATGCATTCCGACAGTTTTCTGTTCTTACGGAGGCGAGGCTTTGGATAAAAAAACTCCTCTTCTTCGTTCGATGGAAGTTTTGGAGAAAGAAGCTAAAAGAATACTTAAATTATTCGGACATAACGATGTCGGAAGAGTTTATACGACAGTCGGAGCGGAACAGGAATATTTTTTAATAGACAGAGAATTATATTTGCAAAGACAAGATTTAAGATATTGTAAAAGAACATTATTCGGAGCATGTCCTCCTAAAGGGCAGGAACTCGAAGACCATTATTTTGGAGTGATTAAACCGAGAGTTTCGGAGTTTATGAAAGAACTTGACAACGAACTTTGGAAACTTGGAATAATGGCGAAAACGGAACATAACGAAGTGGCGCCTGGACAATACGAATTAGCTCCAGAATTTTCAATTACAAATATTGCGGCGGACCAAAATCAGCTTATGATGGAATTAATGAAAGTAATCGCCGAAAAACATAATCTAACTTGCATTCTGCATGAAAAACCTTTTGCGGGAGTAAACGGAAGCGGAAAACATAATAACTGGTCTATTGCAACCGATACGGGAATGAATTTGCTCGAACCAGGAAATACTCCTTGGAAAAATAAACAATTCCTATTATTTTTAGTGGCGTTCATAAAAGCGGTTGACGAATATCAGGATTTGCTTAGAGTGACTACGGCAAGCGCAAGTAACGACCACAGACTTGGAGCGAGCGAAGCGCCTCCTGCGATAATATCGATTTTCTTGGGAGAAGAACTTACTAAAATGCTCGAAGCTTTCGGAAATTCAAAATATAAAGCGAAAGACAGAGAAGATATGGAAGTCGGAGTTCATTATTTGGCGAAATTAACTAAAGATTTAACAGACAGAAACAGAACCTCTCCTGTCGCTTTTACGGGAAATAAATTCGAATTCAGAATGGTTGGTTCGAGTTTGTCAATTTCGGGACCGAATATAATATTAAATACTATCGTTGCGGAAGCTTTATCTCAATTTGCCGATACTTTGGAAAAAAGTTCCAATTTTGAAAAAGATTTGGAAGAATTGATTAAAGACACTTTTGCAAAACATAAAAGAATAGTATATAACGGAAACAATTATTCGGACGAGTGGGTAAAAGAAGCGGAAAAAAGAGGATTATATAATTTGAAATCTATGCCCGAAGTTATGCCACATTTTATAACGAAAAAATCAGTCGAGCTTTTGACTAAACATAAAGTGTTTACCGAAGTTGAAATTCATTCGAGATACGAAATAGTTTTGGAAGAATATATTAAAGTTTTGAATATCGAAGCTTTGACTTTAATCGATATGATTAATAAAAATATTATTCCCGACTCGATTGAATACGAGGGAGCGCTTTCAAAAATAGCCGAAAGAAAGAAAAACTTAAAAATAAAATACGAAGTGGAAAAAGATTTGCTTAATAAAATAAGCGATTTGACAAAATCTTTATCCGACAAACTTAAAAAATTTGAAGGCTATATTGCGGAAGGAAAGAAAATAAGCGATGTTCAAAAATCGTCAAAATTCTATAGAGATAAAGTTTTGAATTATATGGATAACGAAATGCGTCCTATAATTGACGAACTTGAAAAAACGGTTTCTAAAAAATACTGGAAACTTCCGACTTACGGAGATATGCTTTATAGTTTGTTGTGATAGATTTTGTATTTCGTAAAGAATAAAATTAAAGTAGAGGATGTCGTAAGATGTTCTCTATTTTATTATGAATGATTTAAATGTTTGCAATGACAATATTTTTACTGTCATTACGAAGACTTGACAAAGTCTGAAGTAATCCACAGAAAAGAAATTTTATTATTTTGGATTGCTTCGCTTTCTTACGAAAGCTCGCACACTCTGTGTGCCTCGCCATGCGTGCCTTCGGCAACGGCAATGACTATATAAAATTAAATTTTATGAATCTAAAAGTCGATAAATAGAAAGTAATAATTGTTATTTGATTAAGTTATTTGTTTTTTGAGAATTTAATAAAAATTATACTATTGTCATTCGCCGAAGGCGTCCCGCACTCTGTGGGCTTTAGCCTAGGGAACGAGGCTATTTATAGCCGAATAATCTATTCTGTGTGGATTGCTTGGCGACTGCCAGCTTTAGCGCACTTCGTTCGCAATGACAATTTTATTAAATTTATTAAAAAAATATTTGACTTTTTTTAAAATAACGGTTATTATAAGTAAAGAAAAAAAATTTTAGAAAAAGCCAAGAGGCGAGAGCCGAAAGGCGAGGAGAACAAAATGACAATAATTAATGCAGTTAAATTAAAGGAAAGGAAAGGGCTTATTATATCTAATAGGCATCTCGGTTTTAATTTCAATAGTATTCATTGCATGTAACAAAAAGCCGACAGCGAGTAACGATTTTGCCGAAATAGACAAAGATTTGCCTACCTCAAGCACTGGAACTGGAGACAATACCGTTACAAGCACAACATTATCGACAGCCAATAATATAGATAGCCCCGTAGTTGTAGTTTCGGGCGATAAACTTATAATCGCTTACGGAGAAGGAAACAATATTAAATATCGCACGAGCGGTGACGGAGGCGATAGTTTATCTAAAGCTATGACTTTAGATTCTTCCGCAAAATATCCTTATATTTTCTTTGACGGAACTACGGTTAGCGCTATAGTAACGAAATATAATGGCAAAATTGGACCAGGAATGCCTTTAGCTGAGATAAAAGGAACATTTGAATTAAACGGAGAAGCATTCCAGATAAAATCTACTTCCTCTAAAGCTATGGATGGAATAATAAACGCGGATAATGTCGCTGGAGGCTGCAGTGTATTAGGCGCAGATAAATATTTTGGAAGCGGTAAGACAATCCGAACGGCTGCGGGCGCGGGAATAGGAATAGGCAATAGTCGTCAAATTCCTTTAAGCGAAGTTGGAGGAAATATAGAATTAATATTAGAGGCTAAAGAAATAACAGGCGACCTTAATGTTTCAGGATGGGGCTGGGATTTGAAAAAAGATTCTAGACAAACTACCAAAGGAAATAACGATGTTATAAAAATAGATAAAAATGGAAGCATATTTAAAACGAGCGAGGCAGCCGAAAAATCCGAAAGTTATTCGATTACTGCTAACGGAAAAATAACGGGTATAAGTTCAAGTCCTACGGTAGGAAACAATACTAGAGACGCTTCTATTGCTACGGATGGAAAAGGCAATATATATACTTTGACTATAGAAGACGGCGGTTTAATATTTAGAAAATTTAAAACAAGTATAACCGAAGGCACGATTAAATAATATTTGCGTTAAGGTTTAATCGGACTTAAAATTGAAAAGCGATTTGAGAGTTAATTATTAATTCCAAACGATTATAGATTTGAAAGTTCACGGTTGTTAAAATAGATATTAGATTATTTTGTTTGTGTTATTCTCAAGGGCGATGCATGAAAGTGTGTCGCCTTTATTTTTGGTTAGTAATAGAAGTTGACAAGTAATATAATAAAATTTCTTTTCTGTGGATTGCTTCGCCTCGACCTGCGTGCCTTCGGCAAAGGCTCGTTCCCTAGACTAAAGCCCACAAAGTGCGGGACGCCTACGGCGAATGACTAATTTGTTATATTTATAAAAATAATATCGGATTAACAATTTATAAAATTTAATAATGCGATATTGAATTTATAGTTTTTCAATTTCTTCTATGGTTAAGCCCGTAATTTCACTTATTAGTTTTATGTCCATATTTTTTGATTTCATATCTTTTGCTATGGTATAATTTCTTTCTTTTATGCCTTCAAGTTTACCTTCTTTTATGCCTTCAAGTTTGCCTTCTTTTATACCTTTTTTAATTCCCCTTTTTATTCCTTTTTCAATGCCTTCTTTAATTCCTTCTTCTCGTTCTCTATCAAGCATAATTTTTTGTCCTACCAAAAACGCGTCCCTTGCGTCATAAGCTCGCATAAGTTTATCGTCAGAAGTAAATCTTTTGTATTCTTCAATAACTTTTGTCATAATTGGGTTTGCCTCCTTCAATTCTTTTTCTATAGATTTTAAATTTTTTGTTGTAAAAAATTTCATCCAAGTTAATAATTTATTTTTCTTTAATTCGTCCAAAGTTGATTTTTCTATTATTTCAATAAATCGTTTCGCTTCTATAACATGCATTTGGATAAAATCTAAATCTACATTATGGTTTTTCGTGTCAATTAATTTAAAACAGCGATGCGGTTTACCTTCGTCTCCAAAATCTAAATTAAAATTAAGTAAATTGATACTTATTATTCCTGTAAGTTGTTTGTAATCTTCGCCCTCTTTCAATTCATTTACAATA
>NZ_JBNMIZ010000201.1:0-4840 GCF_050873525.1 Brachyspira sp.
ATGTTTAAAGTATATAATTTATTTAGTAATATTTAATTAATAAATTTTGTCAAGTGGAAATAATTATAAATTAAAATATTCGCTTATTACTTCTTTCAAACCGTTTTTATCAAGTTTATATAATTCCAATAATTTATCTCTCTTTGCAACTTCAAAAAATTTATCGGGCAATGCATGAATTTTGACTTGTTTAAATATTTCGTTATCCGCCATGATTTCCAAAATTGCGCTTCCAATTCCGCCTTTTTTTATACTTTCTTCTATTATCAAAATTTTATCCGACTTATTTATAAAATCGATTATAGTTTTTTCGTCAATCGGTTTTAAAGTCGATAAATTTAAAATCGAAGTATCCAAATTGATTTCGTTTACCGCGTCTACAATATCAATCAAAGTCTGTCCGTAGCTTATTATACAATTTTTTTTACTCACACTTTCTCTAACAATATGCGCTTTTCCAATTTCAAAATCGCTTGCAATTATATTTTCTTTATTTTTTTCGCTATCTCTAACTGCAGATTTATTATATCTTATTACAGTCGGTCCTTTATGTTCTATAGATTTTTTAACCATTGCTTTAAAATCTTCTTCAAAAACTGGAGACATTATTATGATATTTGGAATTATTCTCAAAAAAGAAATATCAAAAACTCCCTGATGAGTGTCTCCGTCTTCTGGCACAAGTCCCGCTCTGTCTATCATAAATTTAACATTTGCGTTCATTATGCAAGCGTCATGAATAATTTGGTCGTATCCTCTTTGCAAAAAAGTCGAATACAAACAAACGAATGGAATGAGTCCGCTTTCCGCGAGTCCTACTGCAAAAGTTATCGAATGCTGTTCGGCGATTCCCACATCAAAAAATCTGTCTTTAAAATTTTTCGCAAATTCGGTTAATCCCGTTCCCGATTCCATTGCCGCCGTTATAGCCACAATATTTTTATTTTCTTTTGCTTCTTCAATGATGCATTCTCCCGCGAGGTTGGAAAAAGTTTTTCCCGAAGATTTTGATTTAAGCTCTCCCGTTTCAATATCGAAAGGAGCTATTCCATGAAATTTAGCGGGATTTTTTTCGGCTATCTCGTATCCTTTTCCTTTAATCGTATTTACTTGAATAATTCTAGGTCCCTTTATTTGTTTTATTTTTTCAAAAGTGGAAATTAACTCTTCGTAATTATGCCCGTCTACAGGTCCGAAATATTTGAATCCCATTTCTCTAAAAGCGATTCCCGGGGCTACAAAACTTCTAATCGCTCCCTTTCCTCTGTCTATTATCTCGTTTGCAATATCTCCGAAAGGAAGAGTGGAAACCAAATCTTTAACTTTATAAGAAGCCTCTTGTATCAAAACATCGTTTAATGTGGCATTTAGAAATTTTGAAATAGCGCCAATATTTTTTCCAATCGACATTTCATTATTATTCAAAACTATAATTATATCTGTATTCGTGTGGGCGATATTATTCATAGCCTCGAGCGCCATTCCGCCCGTCATAGCGCCGTCTCCGATAATCGCTATAACCTCTCCGCTATCTCCCAAAATATTTTTAGCCTTTGCGACTCCGTAAGCGAAAGAAAGCGAAGTCGAAGCATGTCCCGTCTCTTCAATATCATGTTCGGACTCGCATCTTTTTGGAAATCCCGAAATTCCTCCGTAGGTTCGTAGTGTATGGAATTTATCTTTTCTTCCCGTTAGAATTTTATGAGTATAGGTTTGATGCCCGACATCGAATATAAAAGCGTCTTTAGGAGAATCGAATAAATAATGAAGAACTACGGTTAAATCAACTACTCCCAAATTGCTTCCCAAATGTCCTCCCGTATTTGAAACGGTTTTTATTATAAAATCTCTTATTTCTTCGGCGAGTAAAGGAAGCTCTTCTTTTTTTAATTTTTTCAAATCCAAAGGACTATTTATATTTTCTATATACATGTTTTTACCAATTTTTAAATATTATAACCGTAAAATATTTTATTTCAATATTGAAAATTTAAGAATTCTTTATTTAATCAAGATATGCAAATATTCCGTTGTTTCGTCTCTTTTATTTAAGCGATTATTATCCGCTTTAAATCTTTTATAGGTTTTACTTTTTAAACTATATTTTCCTGCGCTTTCAAAAATTTCTTTGATTTGATTTAACGAAAGTAAACCTTCATCGTTATAACTCAAAAATATAAATTGAAAATCGGCGTTTTTTATCAGACTTTTAAGTTCGTTATAAACTTTATCTTTTTTACACCAATTAGATTTTTTATATTCCCTTAATCCCGTTTTGCCTTTTGCGGTAAAATCATCGTAAAGCGCTATCGTATTAAGCAAATGATAATTAGCCCCGTATTCTCTGGCGTTATATGGCGGGTCGAGGTAAAGTATATCTCCTTTAATTTTTTTGATAAGAATATTAGAATCTTCGTTAAAAATTTCATGCTTGTTATCGTTTATTTCAAAATCTGCGGGTTTTAATATAAGTTCTTTTTGAGCGGATTTTTTAATATGTTTCAAATAAGCGCCGTAAACCGAAGCGGTATTTGCCACTTTGTCGGCGGATTCCAAAAGCGAAGCCAAAAGAAAAAAATATTCTTCTTCGTTTATAGCCTCTTTATTTTTCCATTCCTCGATTTTAGAACGAATCGCGTCAATTTTCATCGCGTTTTTCTCGCTAAAATATTGTCGTTTTTCTTTTCCTAATGTAGAATAATTAAAACAAATTTTAGATTTTAATCCGTCCAAATTATTTAACGACTCGATTAATTCGTCTTTTCTTTTTATTGTTTTATGATTTCCGATATAATTTTTTGCCAAAACGAAACTATAATATTCTTTATCGTTTGCTATAATTTTTTTGACTTGAGTTTTGAATATTTTGCTTACCGCAGCCGTTCCCGTAAATAAATCGCAAAACACGATTTCGGAAAGATTTTTTGCGTTATTTTCTTTAAGAGTTTGTTTTATATTTTCTTCCAAAAAAGACGAAAGTTTAAATTTAGAACCTATATAATTCATTCTTCGTCCTTAACATATAGTTTTGAGGCTATATAATCAGCCGCTTCTTTAGCTATTTTTTTAACGCTTTCCTTTCTATAAGCCACAGGGTCGTATTGATAACATCCTACGCATCCCAATTCCTGCGTATAATTTTCATCTCCTTCATAAAACGCATAAGGATTACCGCTTATATTTTTAGCGTTCCATCTTTTATCAGTTTCTTTACAAGTTTTACAAATTTGTCTTTTTATATCATTTGCAGCTTTGCATAAAGGTTGAAAATCATTTATATTTTGAGATTTTAAATCGGCAACTCTAAAATCATTTTTTCTACCGTCTTTATGGTCTATTTCTATTTTAGTATTTTCAGACTTACCGCAAACTCCAAGCATAACGCATTTTTTATCTTTATAAAAATCTTTAATATCTTTTCTTATTGATTGATTAAATGATTTTTGAATATTAAAACCGTTTAACCTTATAGCGTCTATTGAATTTCCGTTAGTTTGACTTTTATCAAATTCAACAATATATTTTTTTGCAAGGCTTGAACTCGCTCTGCACCAGCTACCGCCATTACCTAATTGTAAATCCTTATAAATTCCTATAAATTCATTAGTTTGAACCCAACGAGAAACTCCATTTTTATTCGGTTTTGCAAGTTCTAAAAATAATTCCGTTTTTGTTTTCTGCATTAAAACTCCTTTTTAAAAACAAAAATATATTCATGTTTAAATATATAATAATCGCTTTTTAAAGCTCTATACCGCCAAATATTTTCATTTTTAAGTTTTCCTCTATTGCCTTCTATATTTTTTATTATTATTCCTTTTAATTTAACCTTAAAATTATTTTGAATAATATTCATTACATTAAAACTTAAAGGCTTAACTTCGCTGTCTTTATATATGTCGCCTATAACGACTGCAAAATATCTGTCTTTATCTAAAAACGGCAAAATATTTTCGCAGGTTTTTAAAAAGGCATTTAAAAAATCATTCATATTATTTATTTGACTTAAATCTTCTTTCTTATCGGTAAATTTAATTATATTCATATAGGGCGGATGAAAAATTACAAATTGAGTGCTTTTTGATTTTAAAGTTTTTAATCCTTCATTTATATACTTTATACTTTCGCTATTCGTATTATCGCATACTGTTATAAAAAAACGCTTATTATCAAAATTATCTCCCATGTTATCAAATACAAATTCCAATGCATTTTCATTAATATCTAATCCGATTAATTTTCTTTTTAAACTGTCGCATTCATAAAGCGTAGTTCCGCTACCCAAAAAAGGGTCAATAATAATTTCATTTTCTTTTGTATAACGGCGTATAAGCTGATTAGGAATTTGTGGAATAAAATTACCATGATAAATATTTTTATGTTTTCCGCTTTTATCTCGTCTATCGATTAACCATAAAGAATTTATATTAATATCGCAATTTTTCCAATCTTGCATATCAATATCGTTAAATTTACTCGCCATATTTTACCACATATATTAATTATACTTTATATTTTATCAAATAATACGGTAATACTTATTTAAACAATAAATTAATACGGATATATCCTTATATTCATGTTCGTCTCTGTTTTTATCATTAAAGCAAGTTTCATAATCGCTATTAGTAAAAACTTTTATATAAGGTTTATTATCAATAAAAAATAAAAATAATTTATTTGATTTAGTAAATGGACTATCGACTAAAAAACCGTTTAAGGTTATTTTGTTATCATTATCATTTACATTAATTAATTCAAAATCAATTTTATTTTCTTTAAAATACTCTGTCAATATTTTTTTATCATTATCTGTCATAAATAGCAACCTAAATAAAAT
>NZ_JBNMIZ010000202.1:0-4767 GCF_050873525.1 Brachyspira sp.
ATTTAATATCAAATAATATTAAATTAATTTTAAATAAAAAGCTAAAAAATAAATTTGAAAATATTTAAAAATATATTATATTATATTGTGTATGAAAAACAAAAGAATTACTATAGTATGCGGACATTACGGTTCGGGAAAAACCACTTTTTCTATAAATTACGCTCTCTATTTGAGAAATCAAACTAATAGAGATATTTATATTGCCGATTTGGATGTGGTAAATCCTTATTTTAGGTCGAGAGAACATTTTGATTATTTGAAAGATAAAAATATAAAAGTAATAGGAAGTTATTTGCCACAATCGGGAGCGGATTTGCCCGCCGTTTCCGCCGAAGTATATACATTATTTGAAAATAAAGATATTATAGGAATAGTCGATATGGGCGGAAATTCAGTCGGAAGTTTATCTTTTGCAACATTTAGAGATAATGTCGATATTGAAGAAACGGATATTATATTTATTTTGAACGCAAATAGAAAAGAAAATTCAACTTTGGATTATGCATTGGGACATTTTAATAATATAGAAGCGACATTAGGCTTAAAAATAACAAGCATAGTAAACAATACTCATTTAATGAACGAAACTTCATTAGACGATATAAATAAAGGCGAATTGATAGCGAGCGAATTATCGAAAGAAAAAAATATTCCCGTAAAATTTACATGTTTGAATATGGATTTTTTCGATAATAATCCTAACATAAAAACTAAATACGATTTGTTTATAATCGGATACGATATAAAGAGAGCGGTAAATATTATATAGAGACGGATTTTAAATTATGGATTATAAAATAAAAAAGTTATACGAGATAGCGCCGATGCTTTCGCCGAGCATATACGAAACGATATTTTATAATCAATATCAGGGAAGAGCGGATAAAGAATCTTTAATATTGGATAACGAAGTCTTTGAAAAATATTATATTGACGAAAGTATTTATAGAAATTTTTTATTTGCAAACTCGACAAGACTTGGAAAAGCGCTTAATTATTTGGGCTTAAATCAAATGCATAACGCCGTAATAAAAAATATAGAATTGAAAGAAAATAAATTAAAAATAAAATTATTCGATGTCGGAATAAACAGTTTGGCAAACGCTTTGATAGAATTGAAATCTTTGAAAGATATAAAAATCGAACCATTTTATGTCGATATATTATTTGACAATATAGATTACTGCTCGAATCATTATCTCGATAAAGACGAAATACTTATTCCCACGAAAGAAGATATAAAAGAAAGCGTATATATTCAAGACCAGATAACTTATATTGGAAAAGACGAAATAGAAATAGTAATATCTTTGGAAAAAGAAAAATCTCAAAACGAAAATAATAAATTAAGATATTATATGCTGAAATGCAACGGAATAAATATAATTGACGAAGCGAAAGAAATTTGGACAAAAATATTCAACGGAACTAATTTTAATATGCTATACGATTATTATATCAATTTAAGAAAATCAAGCAAAATAATATTGGAAAAAAATGTTTGCGTTGGAATAATAAAAAAATACGAACAATTTATATTAGATTTGGACTTTTTTTAAAACTAATGAACGAAATAAAAAATATTCTTATACATTCTCCCACTTGGCTTGGCGATATTGTAATGTCGATGCCTGCGATTCATTTGATTAAAGAAAAATATAAAGACATTAAAATTACAGTTATGACAAAAAAATCTATGTTCGGAATATTTAGCGTTAGCGATTTAGTCGACAATATTATTGAATTAAAAAATTTTCCGAGTTTAAGAAAATATAAATTCGACACTGCAATTTTATTTCCAAATTCTTTTGAAAGCGCGTTTAGAATATTCGGGCATGGAATAAAAAGAAGAATCGGATATAAAGCGGATTATAGAAAATTTTTACTTACGGACGCGGTCGATAGAGAGGAAGTTCGATGGATTCACACTGCGGATTATTATATTAATTTGCTTAAAGCGATTGATATAAACGAAGAGCGCCCTAAAATTAAATTAAAAATAAAAGAAGAAGTTTTAATTAAAGCGAAAGAATATTTGAAAAAAGTAAATCCCGAAAATAAAAAAATATTCGCTTACGGAATCGGAGCTACAAATAGCTACGGAAAAATTTGGAAAGAAGAATATTTTGCCGAAACCTCAAATTATCTCTCAAAAAAATATGACGCTTTGACTTTATTTATAACGACTCCCGCAGAAAAAAAAATACAAGAAAAAATTTCGTCTATGTTAAACGAAGAGCCGATAATTCCCTATTTCGGACTCGATATGATAGCCGCAATTTTAAGTTTATGTTCGGGATTTATCGGAAACGATTCTGGAGCAATGCATGTCGCTTCGATTGTAGGAATACCGACTCTCGCTTTATATTTTGCCACTCCTTCGTATCAAAATTCGCCAATCGGAATAAACAGCCATTTAATAGAAAAAAAAATAGAATGCGCTTTTTGCGGCGGTAAAGAATGCAAAATCGGAACTTTTGAATGCCGAGAGGCTATAAAGCCCGAAGAAGTTATAAATAAATTTGAGAGTGTGATTAATATTTAAGAATAGCTAATATAATATAATTTGATATTAAAGACTATATTTCTTTATTATTTTTTAATCAAATTTGCCGTTAATAAATTTTTCATAGCTTCCTATTTTAGAAAAATATATTTTAAAATTTTCATCGTCTATTTTTTCTACTTTTACGCTATCTATACCAAGTATTTCCAATTTTTTATAAGTCAATAATTCTCTTTCTTTTAATTGCAAAACATCTTTCAAAAGCCAATTTGCTAAAGCTACATTAGGATTAGTCATTAAAGCCTTTCCGTTGTCTTGACATATTTTCGCTTTTAATTTGTCTCCCGAAGGAATTTCTAAATTAAATATCTTATCTCTTTCTGGGAAAAATCCGCTTTTTAATTTTCTAATTTCAGCTGGAACGGGAATATAAACTTCTCCATATTTGCGAACTCTTCCTCCCGCATTACATTGATTTAAACCGCTTTTTTCTGGGACATATTTTTTATTTTCATTTTTGATTTTACTTTTAATGCAAGAATATAAAGGCAATATTACAAAATCTTTCGTTTCGGTAATTTCAAAATTATTATATTCGTTAAATATTTTTAATATCAAATCGAGCGGATTATCTATTATTTGTATATCTATCGTTTTAGGATTTTGAGGAATTATAAATTTTTTGAATAATGTAGATTTTGCATAATTATAAGAATATTCGTTTATATTATCTTTAAATTTTATGCTTGCATCGTTATCGGATATAATATTAATTTTATCTATATTTATTAAATCGTAACTAGTATCGAAAATTACTAAAGACGATTTCTTTCTTGCGATGCAATGATAATAAGATTTTTCTATTTTGTATGTTCTATTTGAAAAATTGATTCTCTCGTTTCTTAATTCAGCCAACTTGATTACAAATTTATCTACATTCAAATTTTTTAATTCTGAATTTTTTTTGTCAAATTCCGCTATTTTTTCAGTTTTACTATTTGACGGACATACAAAAGTTTTTATCCCAATTCCTATATTATCTATTCTTGCGTCATAAGCCGTATCGGTTCTTGATAAATTTTCCGCATTGAAAGCCTTACAAAATAAATTCTCCGCCAATCTATAATGTAAAAAAGGAATATCAGATTCGCTAAATAATTTTGATAAAGATGAGACGCTTTTTATATAATGGCAATATAATTTATATTCTTTAGAGTTAGTATTGAAAATCATATATTTTCTCTAATCTTTCTTCGGCTATCTTGCAAAAATCTTCATTTATTTCAAAGCCAATATAATTTCTATTTAATAAGATGCATGCTTCCGCTACCGTTCCGCTCCCCATAAACGGGTCTAAAACAATATCGCCTTCTTTTGATGTAATTTCTATTAAAGGTTTTATAAGTGATAAAGGAAAAGACGCTTGATGAAATTTAAACGGTTCTATTTTATTTCTTATCACATCTCTATGATGCCCCAATTCTTTAGCTTTCTTTATATCGAAAAAATATTTTTTTGATTTTACAAAATGAAATATATGCTCATATACAGGATACCTTCTGTCTTTAGAATACGAAGGAACAGGATTGGGTTTTTCCCATATAATTTTATTTCTCAATATCCAACCTGCATTTTGCATTTCTATGGCTATTCTTTCTGGCAACATTAATAATTGTTTATATTGGAGATATTTTCCGTCTGGTTTTGCTATTTTATATTCCAAATAATGTTTATCGGTTTTCCTCGAATATCTGCCTTTATTTCTGCTAAACCCTTTAGTCCCAAAATACAAATCGCCTATATTCAAATAAAAAGAACCTTCTTTATGCAAAACTCTTTTTAACGGATTCAAATACTTAAAAAGATTATTTATATAATCTAAAGGATTTTCTTCTCTTCCTATAGTTTCATTACCGTAAACTCTACAATTAAAATACGGCGGACTTGTTATTATTAAATTTATACTGTTATCAGGCAAAGAATTTATACCTTCCAAAGCGTCAATACAAATTATTTTATTTAGATTTTCCATTTTTGCATATTATATTATATTTTTTATTATTTTCAATATAGATTAAAAAAAGACATAATATAAACGAATAAAATTAAGAAGATTTAAATTTTTCTATTTTACAAAAAGCAACTCCAAATTCTTATTTGACATAAATATCGACTATTAAATTTGTGAATGCACTATGAAAGCTCGTCCTTTTTTATTAATATTTTTTATTTACTTTAATTTAAATCAATTTCTATAA
>NZ_JBNMIZ010000203.1:0-4735 GCF_050873525.1 Brachyspira sp.
AAATAAGGCTTAACAAAATTTTTTAATATGATATATTTATATAATCATTCAAATATATTTGGAGAATTTTATGTGGTTTATTATAATTATTGCTTTCGCTATTGTAATAATTTATTTATTAGATAAAAATGCAAAAATCTCATCGGATAAAGAAAAACAAGACAAAGTAATCGAAAAACTTGAAGAAACAAATCAAAAATTAATATCTCGCTTTGACGCTCTTATAGAAAAAATGGATTCCACCAAAAATGCGGATTTACAGAAAGAAAATTTACAGGATGAAACGAATTTGGAAAATATTATTACTCCAAATAAAGAAAATATGATTCAAAGACTCGATGAATTAATAGAAAAAGTTGAATCGTCTCAAGCGGTTGAAACTTCAAGCGATAAAAAAACTAATGCAATTATTGAAAATGTTAAATCGGAAAATTTGCAATTAAACTCTAATACAAACGAATCTAATAACGCTAATAACGATAGAGATAAAAGGATTGACGCGATTATAAAAAAGATTGAATCAAAAAAGTTGCAGTTTAGCGCTAATATAAACGAACCTGAAAACGATTCGGAGAATTCTAATATTGAAAAAAATATTGACAATTTGGAAAATTCAAAAAATTCTCTCGATTTGCAAATGCAACAAAGTCCTGATTTATCCGAACCAAAAACCAATAAAAATCAAAAAGCCCCATTCGATTTGGCTTCTTTCGAGAGATTTTTAGCCCAAAAAGTTATGATAATTTTAGGCGGAATTTTCTTTATTATCGCATCATTTATTTTTATTAAATATTCAATCGACAATAATCTTTTTACTCCCGCTATAAGAATAACGGCGGCGATAATCTTCGGACTTATTCTATTTAGTTTAGGCATGACATTCGACAGCCTTAAAAATTTTAAAGTGGCGGAAGAACCTGAAGATTCTGCAGAAAAATCTTTATTTCATAAAATCGAGCGAAAAATCTTTCAAGGATTTTCCATGCCTACAAAATTCATGAAGCGAATCGCCCAAACATGCATAGGAGCGGGAATCGTTGTGGAATTTTTTAGCGTCTATGGAGGCTATAGTTTATACGGATTTTTTGGCGAAGTTATTAGCTTTGCATTGCTTTGTGCGATAAGTTTTGGAGCGTTATTTTTGACTATACGATTTGGTTTAATAGTTGGAATTTTCGGACTTTTGGGCGGATTTTCAACTCCTATTTTGATAAGCGCTGAAAATCCTAATTTTTACTTGCTATGCGGTTATCTATTTGCCTTGCATATTTGCGTAATCTATATTTCGTATAATCGCGGTTATATTCTTCCGTTGCTATCGAGCGCTTTCATTTTTGGTTATATGTGGCTTTTTGTCGAAAGAACGGGATTTATAACTATCGGCGAATCAATATTTGCATTTATTATGTGCTGCGTAGTATTTTTTGCTCTTTCAATTTTGGCAATGCAGATTTTTGAAGATAGAGAAAATAAATCTAAATATAAAATAATAAATAAAGTTTTATTTTGGATTGTGTCAATTTTTGGTTTTTGGGTAGTTTTTAATATTTCAAAACCTGAAAATATTGAAAATGCAATGTATGGATTTGTATTTATCGTTCTAATTTGCACAATGAATTTATTTGCTCCGTTTTTGATAAAAATTATAGAATCGCCTAAATTTGCGCGAATATTTAAAGTCGATGAAAGTCTGAAAAATCCAATAATTTTTGATTACAGCGCGATTTTTAGCCTTATCTTGGCGGTTGCATATCTTTTAAGTTTTAGCCGTTCATTGCCTAATTATTGCATTATCATTTTGGAAACGATTTTTTTCATTGGATTTGCAGCTCGTTTATTTAACGGTAGTAAAAAACTGCTTTATTTGTCGCTTCTTCTTATAACAAGCGTAATTTTTGCTGCAATTGAAATGATAGAAACTACTTGGATTATTAGCAATATCGCATCGTTCGTCATTTGCATTATAATATACGCGTTTATCGTGGCAAAAGATTTGGAAGATTCAAAATTAATTCGTATAATTTTATTGTTAAATACGGCGGTATTTTTTGGGGCGATTTTTTTGCTTTCGGAAAACACGAATATAATTCCAAGAAACGAATATTATTATCTGTATTTATTTTGCTTTATGTGTTTTTTGGCTTTTTTACTGCTTTACGCTCTCAACGATAGAATTATTAATTTTAATGGAAAAAGTTTAAGACTGCGAAATATTCCAGATTTAGCCTTTATCGGTTTTATATTCTTTGTTTTCTCGGCGATTATATTCTGTGATAAATGCGGATTAGGATTAATTTTTAATCTAATTGGCAGTCCGTCCTACGCATTTCAGCATCTTGAAATATACGCTATTTTTACTATTATGTGCGCCGCTATTTTATGGTTTTTACGTAGATTTTTCTCCAATAAAAATTCAAAATATATTAGCGAAAATTTGTCTCCATATCCAAGCGTTATTGTGACTTCGTTTAAGGATTTCATGAATTTTTTCTTGTATTTTCAGAGATTCATTTTTTGCCTAATATCCGTGCTTGTTATCGCTTTTATCGGAGAAATTTGCGCAAAAATTTATAACGCGTTAGAACTTGAAATTATCGCTTTTATAGATAATTCGCTTTATGATATTGCAAGCGCGACATTATTTGGAATCTGCGCGATTATTATTGCAAAACTCTATGGGCAATTTAGCTTAAAACTCGAAAATGTTAGCGGAAATCCTATATTTTACAAAGAAACAAAAATTGTATTTTACATATTTGGCGTAAAATCGCTATGGCTTTATTTAGTCGCTCTATTTGGCTGGATGTATATATTTTTCTCTCAAGTAAATGCCAACTCTTTGGATGAATTTTACTGGTTAAGAACCGTCATGATTAGCTATTGCATTTTATCATTACTTGGTTTTATCGCCATATTTTGCCTAAACGGAGCAATTTTCAAATATAAAATTATAAAACAAAAATTTATCCGATACTGTTTAGATTTTATCGCTTTCTCATTATTAATATGCGCCATTCTTTGTTTAATTCACTGCGCTTTTGGAGTGGAAGTCGATATGGACTTAAGAAATTTAATCTACAAATTCCGAATAAACGGAGCAAACGAAATTTATGCTTATTCGGCAGGTTTAGTTTGCATAAGCGCTGCTTTGCTAATAATCGGAATAGCGGGAAAAGTGGAACGATTTAAACATTATTGTTTTGCCTTGCTTGTCATTGTCGCTCTTAAAGTATTTTTTGTGGATACCAGTTCGTTTAGTTCGCTTGGAAAAGTCGTATTGTTTATATTTATGGGAGCGGCGTTTATAGGAATATCAATAATTTACAGTAAGTTTGTATTAAAGCGGGATTGATTATATAATATATGAAAACCGTTTAATCTTTAAAATTTTTTTGATTACCACTCTATTTACTTCAATTTAAAATGACGAATTTTTTTAAAAAAATTTATTTAAACTGTTGACAAAAAATTCTAAATATCGTATAATTCAACCATTATGAGATTAAACTTATTAAATAACATTTGCAGTTCACCGCGAACCAAAGTAGTTTAAACTTTTTTAATTTTTCAAAAGACAAACTTTTATTTATTAAATCTTTTTTAACTTCAATTAATTTTTTAAGTGCATTTATTCGTTTTGCAAAAATAAGTTCTTTAATTAAAAATTCTTTTGGTAAAAATAGTTTGTCATTACGAGGCGATAGCCGAAGTAATCTATTCTGTGTGGATTGCCACGCTTCACGCTGTGTGCCTAATGGCAACGCTCGCAATGACAAATTTAAAATATACAATGACAATAAAAATAATTTTGCAGTTCTTAATAACAATGTGGCTTTAGCCCATTGTGTAATGCAAGGGGTTCGCCAAAGGCGTCCCGTTGGGAAAACCCCTTGTTATATAGCTTTTTTAACTTCAATTATTTTCGATAGCTTATCAAGGAAAATAAAAATTCCTTGTTTAGTTATAAATAAAAATTTATTTTCAAGGAGGATATTCATGAAGAATATCAAACAATTTTTTACCTATATGGTTGTAGGAGCTTTAGTTATGGCTTTATCTATAAGCTGTAAATCGAACGAAGAACCAGAACAGGATAATACTCACAGTAATCATCCGCCATCAGGCACATACAGTGAGACATTTCGTAGTATAAAAGTAACGGCAACCGTTACTACTTCGGGAGGCACTTGTAACATTAAGGGAACTGCTTATAACCAAGATGACACTACATATACAGAGCAGTATGATATTACAATAACAAAGTGGCTTCATTCTGATGGTAATGGTGATTATGTTAGTGCTGGTTCTACATACCCTAAAGGAGAAGCAACTATTAATGCACCGAATGGAGCTACCGATTTCCTTGTTTGGTATAATAAGAATGTGGCTGGCTCAATAGAACTATCATTCAATTTAGGTGGTAAAGTCTATAGAACAGCCTACAATATGGTAAGGCAGTAATAAATATGTCTATCAAATATCATTATATAGCAGAAATACAAAATACCAGTATAATCAAAATATATACTTTGCTAGCAGTTGGATTAATTCTAATTATTAGAATTTTCATGTCCTCCCCAGTATCTTTTTCAGTTGTAAAATTACTTTTAAATAAAGATAAAGGGGAGGTGATGCATAATGAAGAGACGATTTAAAGCGTATAAGAAAAGAAATATTAATTATGATAAAAAAAGAGGTATAAATATAATATTGAATATAACATTTACTACTATAC
>NZ_JBNMIZ010000204.1:0-4732 GCF_050873525.1 Brachyspira sp.
ATATAATATATTCATAAACTTTCAAGTAAAATTAAATAAATTTTAATCTCTGCTTCTTATTTTTGATAATAATTTTAATATTTCAAAATAGAGCCATACCAAAGTAACGAGTAAACCGAACGCGGAATACCATTCAAAATATTTCGGCATATTTGCATTTGCGCTTCGTTCTATAAAATCAAAATCGAGCAGTAAATTAAACGAAGCTATCGCTACTATTACAACGCTTATTCCTATTCCGATTGGACTCGAATCGTTTAGAAAAGGAACTGACATTTTGAAAAAACCGAGTATAAAATTTATCAAATATACTACGGCTATGCATAAAGTCGCGCCGAATATAACGCTTCTAAATTTATCGTTTACTCTTATTATTCTAAATCTATATAACAAAAGCATAATGAGTAAATCTGCGGATGTAAAAAATACGGCTTGAGCGACTATTCCGTCATAAACCGCATTAAATATAAAAGATATTCCTCCGATAGCCACGCCTTCCAAAATAGCGTAAAGAATAGATAAGGTTTTAGCCGTTTCTTTTTTGAATGCCATTATAATCGCAAGAATAACCGCTCCTATGCTTGAAACCATTACGGCGGGATATAATAATTCCAAATTTTTTGCCAATACAAAATAAACGCTAATCAAAGCCGAAAGCGTAAGTATTAAAGACAGTATTATAGCTTTATTAATCGCTCCGTTTATAGTCATAGTTTCTTCGCTTGAATTTCTAATCGCATAATCAAAAGCTTTTTCGGATAAAACTGGATTTGCCATTTTTTAATCTCCTTGATTTATTTAATTTTTTAATTTCAAATATTATATATTATTTAAGGATAAATATCAATTTTTTAAATAATTTTTTAATAATAAACTTGACAATCAATATAAAATTTGCTATAATATATTTACAAACAATTTCAAATTAAGGAGAAACTTATGATTTACAAAAAGAAAGTTTTATGGTTAATGGCAATAGCTATTGTTATGGTTATCGTATCTGTAGCCTGTTCGGGAAATCCGACAAATGCTGGCGATTATATTGTCGCTAAACAGGCGGAACAATCGCCTAAGCCCGAAATGAAATTAACGGTCGATACAAATCAAGGTTTAATTCAATTTAAAGATTTATCTTTTAAATCTGGCGCATATTATATAAACGGCAACTATACGAAAAAAATATATTATTATGCCGATATAAAAGTCGATGAAAACTCAAAGCCTTACATAAGCGCGATAACGAAAAGCGAGGACGGAGAGATTATAGAAGAGGAAGGCAAATTTTACGAGACATCTACTAACGAATCGGGAGAGTTTTATAATTTGGAAGGCGTGAGATATCAAAGCGGAAATAAGCTTACGGCGGAAGTGACTTTTAACGAAAGCGGTTATTTAGTAATAAGATTTAGTAATTATAGTTTGGATATTACTTATTCTTTAATTGAAGAAACATATAACGGTTTAATACCTAAAGAATTTTCGGGAAAATATATACTTCCGAAAACAGATGATAGTTATGATTATAGTGATTATTTTGAAACCACATCTTCTAATTTTATTATTCATTCAAAAGGGTATTATACTAAACCTATTGTATTAAAAGATACAAATGTTAATAATGGTTTTTCATATAACGGTAAGGCTATTCTTTATTATGAGGATGTAAATAATCCTGACGCTACTTTTACATTTTTTACAAATAAACAGTCAAAAAGACAATTAATTCATGGTTCGCTTGCAAGTTCAGGTTGGTGGAGTTATTATATTCATGTAGACGATATAAATAAATAGTTTTGAAGTTTCAATATAAAAAGGCATCGCGTAATTGCGGTGTCTTTTTTATTTTTAATTGTCATTGCATATATTTATAGTCATTGCGAGCATTTGAAAAATGCGAAGCAATCCAAATATAATAACATTCATTTTCTTTGGATTACTTCGGTTTTTGCCAAAGGCACGCCTACGGCGACAAAACCTCGTAATGACATTTGAATTTGTCATTGCGAGCGAAAGCGTGGCAATCCACTATTAATAAAGTTAAATTTTAAAATCAAATTCTATTATTTTGGATTACTTCAGACTTCGTCCTCGTAATGACGAATAAAATTAAAATCTTCATGTTTAATTTTTCTATTTCTCAAAAACCAAACCGTCTTTGCCTTTTATAATCTTTATAGTATCGCCTTCAAAATATTTTCCCGCAAGAATTTCTTTTGCAAGCGGATTTTCTATATAATTTTGTATCGCTCTTTTCAAAGGTCTCGCTCCAAATTGAGCGTCATAACCTACATCGGAAATAAATTCTATAGCTTCGTCCGAAACTTCCAAATTTATTCTTCTATCTTTAAGTCTTTCCGCAACTTTTTCAATTTGATTTTTCACTATGGCGTTAATATATTTTTTATCGAGCCGCGTGAATGTTATTATTTCGTCTATTCTATTTAGAAATTCTGGGCGAAAAGAAACTTTCAAAAGCTCGTTAATTTTTTCTTTTATATCGTCCGTATTTTTGGCTTCGAGTATCAAATCCGAACCTAAATTGCTCGTCATTATGATTATAGAATTTTTGAAATCTACAACTCTGCCTTGTCCGTCCGTTAATCTTCCATCGTCCAAAACTTGAAGCAAAACATTAAAAACATCGGGATGCGCTTTTTCAATTTCGTCAAATAAAATCACGCTATAAGGTCTTCTCCTTACCGCTTCGGTTAATTGTCCGCCTTCGTCATAACCGACATATCCCGGAGGCGCTCCGATTAATCTGCTTACAGAAAATTTTTCCATATATTCGCTCATATCGATTCTAGTTAACGCTCTTTCATCGTTGAAAAGAAAATCCGCTAAAGTTTTTGCAAGTTCCGTTTTTCCGACTCCCGTAGGTCCTATGAACAAAAAACTTCCAAGCGGTTTATTTTCATCCGAAAGTCCCGCTCTGTTTCTTCTTATCGCGTCCGCAACGGAAGTTATCGCTTCGTCCTGCCCTATTACTCTTTTATGCAAAACTTCTTCAAGCTGCAAATATTTTTGTTTTTCGCTTGTGAGCATTTTGCTTACTGGAATTCCTGTCCAGACGGATATTACTTGAGCTATATCGTCTTCGGAAATTTCTTCTTTCAATAATCTTTTTTCTTCGTCTTTGGAATTTGAATTTTCAATATTCGCTTCTTCCAATTTTTTATTAAGTTCGGGGATTTTTCCATATTTGATTTCCGCCGCTTTTGCCAAATTGCCTTCTCTCGTATATTGAGTTTCTTTTATATTCAATTCTTCCAATTCTTCTTTTAATTTTCTTATCTCCTCTATTCGTTTTTTTTCGTTATCCCATTTGAGTTTCATTGAATTTCGCTCTTCCGTAATTTCTGATAATTCTTTTTCAAGTTTTTCGAGTCTGTCTTTTGAAGCCGCGTCATTTTCATTTGAAAGTGCCTGTTTTTCAATATTAAGCTGTAAAATTTTTCTTTCAAGCTGGTCTAATTCCGTTGGCTGACTTTCTATTTCTATTTTTAATTGACTTGCCGCTTCGTCAACCAAATCTATAGCTTTATCGGGCAAAAATCTATTCGTTATATATCTATTTGAAAGAACAGCCGCCGCAACCAAAGCCTCGTCTTTTATTCTCACTCCATGATGGACTTCGTATTTATCTTTGAGTCCTCTCAATATAGCTATCGTATCTTCAACGGTAGGCTCTTTACAATAAACCTGCTGAAATCTTCTTTCAAGCGCTTTATCTTTTTCTATATATTTTCTATATTCGTCTAATGTTGTCGCTCCGATTGCTCTTAATTCGCCTCTCGCCAAAGCTGGTTTCAAAAGGTTAGACGCGTCCATTGCTCCTTCCGTAGCTCCCGCTCCGACTAATGTGTGAAGCTCGTCAATGAATAATATAATATCGCCTTCAGATTTTTCTATTTCGCTAATTACCGCTTTTAATCTCTCTTCAAATTCTCCTCTAAATTTTGCTCCCGCAACCAATGCGCCCAAATCCAAAGCAAGTAATTTTTTATTTTTCAAACTATCGGGAACATCTTGAGACACTATTCTTCGAGCGAGTCCTTCGACTATAGCCGTTTTGCCGACTCCTGGCTCTCCTATAAGGACGGGATTATTTTTTGTTCTTCTCGATAAAACCTGCATAACTCTTCTTATTTCTTCGTCTCTCCCGATAACTGGGTCTATTTTTTCAGCCTTCGCCAAAGCGGTTAAATTACGGCAGTATTTTTCCAAAGCCTGCATTTTCGCTTCTGGGTCTTGACTGTTAATATTTTGATTTCCTCTTAAAGATTTGATTGCCGATAAAACCTCTTTTTTATTTATTTTATTATCTCTAAGCATTCTGCCCGCTCTATTTTCAGCATCGACTAAAGCCAAAAATATATGCTCGGTTGAAACATATTGGTCTTTCAAAGCCGCCGCTTCTTTTTCAGCCTTTGCCAAAACTTTTCCCGCATTGGTAGATAAATGAAGTTGAACATTTTCTCCCAATACTTTAACATTTTCATTTACTAATTTTTGAGTTTTTTCTATAAGCGAATTAACTGGAATTCCTATCCTTTCCAAAAGAGGTTTGATTAAACCGTCTTCTTGTTTTAGTAAAGCTAAAAGCAAATGCTCGCTTCCTATTTCAGAATGGTCTTCTCCGTTTGCAATATTCGCCGCTTCGTTTATAGCCTCTTGGGCTTTTATAGTATATTTATTATAATCCATAATTTATCTCCATTACAATTAATTA
>NZ_JBNMIZ010000205.1:0-4728 GCF_050873525.1 Brachyspira sp.
AATACAATACAATACAATACAATACAATTATTATTTTAAATTTTATAAACTATTTATATTTAATATTTTTAATAATATTAAGAAATATAAGATTTATTTTGAATTATGATTTAGATTGCTTCTTTCCATGAGAACGAGAACTCTTCCACACTTCTCATTAAAATATAATTTTTAAAAGGGCATGCACTTTGCATGCCCTTGCATTTATCGACTTGTTTTAATATTTATAATTTAAGCATTAATTTGCTCATTCTTTCGGCAAATAATTTTGGGTCGTCCAAAGGCAAATTTTCAAGTATGCATGCTTCATCGTATAAAAGCTCGCTGTATTCTTTAAATAAGTCGGATTTTTTATTCGCTTCGTATTCTTTTTCCATAGCTTTAAAAACCTCATGCGAAGAGTTGATTTCCAAAACTCTTTCAGGCTTCATACCGAACATATTATTTCCCGTTTCGGCAAGAACTTTAGCCATATTGAAACTAATCGAATCTTCTTTATTTACCAAACAAACCAAACTTTCTTTCAGTCTGTCGCTCTCTCTCACATCGGCGACTTTATTATCACCCAAAACTTCTTTAATCGCTTTCATTATATCTTTTATTTCTTTATTTTCTTCTTTTGCGGAATCTTTATCCGTTTTTTCATTATCGGCTTGAAGTATTGAGCGAAGTTTTATTTCCTCATAATCTCGCATCATTCCCGCCATAAACTCGTCAACTCTATCTGTAAAATAAAGAACCTCGTAGCCTTTATCTTTCATTCCTTCCATATGCGGAAGTTTTTCAATAGCCGATTTATCTTTTCCCGCAGCGTAATAAATAAATTCCTGTCCTTCTTTCATTCTGTTTTTATATTCCGCTAAAGTCGTATATTCGTTTTCCGCTATGCCCGAAGATTGAAACAATAAAAGATTTGATAATTTTTCTTTTTTAGTAAAATCGCTATAAATTCCAATTTTAATCGATTCTCCAAATTCTTTAAAAAACTCTTCGTATTTTTTTCTGTCGTTTTTTAAAATATTATCCAAAGTTTCCAAAATTTTCTTTTCAAGATTTGACGAGATTCTTTTTAATTGAGCGGTATGCTGTAAAATCTCTCTCGAAATATTTAGCGAAAAATCTTGCGAATCGACTAATCCTCGAACGAATTTCAAATATTCTGGAAGTAGTTCTTTGCATTTATCCATTATAAAAACATTTCTTGAATAAAGTTCCAAACCTCTTTCAAAATCTGGATGCAAAAAATTGAAAGGCGCTTTTGAAGGAATAAATAATAAAGCCGTATATTCCAAAGTTCCTTCCGCTTTAGTATGAATTATATCGAAAGGCTCGGCATAATCATGAAAATGCTCTTTATAGAATTCGTTATATTCTTCCGTTTTGACATCGCTTTTATTTTTCTGCCAAATGCTAATCATCGAGTTAATCGTTTTTTCTTCGTATTGCTGAATTTCTTTTTCGTCTTTTTTAGGAATCGGCATATCCATAACTATGGGATAATGAACATAATTTGAATATTTTTGAATAAGTCTCTCTAAAGTATATCGGTTGGAATAATCGTCTTCGTTTTCGTCTTTAGGTTTCAATTTTAATATTATATTCGTTCCTCTGTCGTTTTTATCAATGTCTTCTATAGAATAAGAACCGTCTCCAGAACTTTCCCATCTGACTCCGTTATCCGATTCGACATTTTTTGTTTCAATTATAATATTATCCGCAACCATAAAAGCAGAATAAAAACCGACTCCGAACTGCCCTATCAAATCGATTCCGCTTTCTTTATTTGCGCTCTCTTGTTTGATTCTTTCCAAAAAAGCTTTCGTTCCGCTTCTTGCAATAGAACCGATATTTTGTATAACATCGTCTTTAGTCATTCCTATTCCGTTGTCTTTTATAGTGAGAATTCTGTTTTGTTCGTCTATTTCTATTTTTATTCTCAAATTATCCATTCCCGTATATTTGTCGCTTTTCGTTATGGATTCGAATCTTGCTTTATCCAAAGCGTCACTTGCGTTTGAAATAAGCTCTCTTAAAAATATCTCTTTATGAGTATAAATAGAATGAACCATTAAATTTAAAATTTGTTTGGTTTCAGCTTCAAAATTAAGTATTTGTTTTTCCGCCATTTTTTAACTCCTTAATTATAAATATTTTGTAATTATAAAAAATAAAAAAGAATATAAAGCCAAATAAAAAGTAAAGTCATAAAGTTAAAATATTATAATTCTAATTTAAGAAAAATTCAAATAGTTTAATTTTATAAATTTGGATTCTTTCGATAAATCTCGCAATGGCTTGCATTTTTCATATTGACAATATTTTTATTTATCTATAATATCAATCAAAATAAAAACGACATAGTTGTCATTTTTATTTAACCGTTTAATAGTTTAACGGTTTTAATATTTAAAATTTTTGAGAGATAAAAGAGATAAAATGCCTAAAGTAAGCAAAGAATATTTTGAAAATAAAAGAAAAATAATATTGGATGCGGCTTTAAAAGTATTTTCCAAAAAACCGTCATATTCGGTGAGCATGAAAGATATAATAAAAGAATCGAAATTGAGTCAGGGAGGAGTTTATAAATATTATTCGAATATAGACGATATTATAATTTCTTTGATTAATGAAAATAAAATTGCGGTAAATCCGAAAGATATTATAAAAGATAATTATAATAATCCGAAAAAGGTTATATTTGAATTCTTAAAAGAATTTAAAAATTGTTTTTTTGAATCGCATAAAAAGTATGGAAAAATATTTTTTGAATTGTATCCTATACTTATTAACGATAAAAAAAGATTAAAAAGATATACAAGTAAAACGAATTCTATGAATCATCCGCGAAATTGGTTTAAAGAATTATTTATTTATTTGGAGAAAAAAACGAAAGAAAATTATTTTAATCCTATAGCGAAACTTTCGGATATATACGCTCAAATAATACTTATGTTAAGCGGAATAGGAGAAGAATTGATTTTAGTAAAATATTATAATAAAAAAAGAGGCTATAAAATAGATTTGAAAGAAGAATATGGAATAGATTCGGAGACAAAATTAGACGATTTGATGGAAATAGTATATAAAACGATATTATTTTTAATGGGAAGCGAAGAATTAAATTAAGGAATTAAATTAAGAAAATTAAAAATTAAAATAATCAATAAATAAACAAAGGAGAATTAATGATACAATCAAAAATTGAAAAATTAAAATCGATAAAATTGCATTCTATAAAAATAGCGATATTTTTGTCAATATTTTTAAGTATGCATCTATACGGACAAACTAATTCCAATAATACAAATACGGTAAGTTATTCGTCATATATGGAAGCGATAAGAGATTTGATACCAGAAATGAAAATAAACGCCGTTGCGGAAACTAACGCCGAAATGAATCTTTTGAGCGCAAAAAGTTCGGGAGATGTAAATTTGACGGCGCAGCTTGGAGCGATTGGAACTTACGGAGCGAACAGCACGGTTTCGTCTATGGGAGGACAATCCGCCGAAGCTACGGGAATAAGAGCGGGAATAGGAGTCGGCAGTTTGATTCCTTACAGCGGAACAAGATGGTCCGTTAATTTGACGCATAATTCCTATTTGGACGGAAGAATATATTACGGAAACGGAGGAAGCGATAAATTTCAAAATTATTATCCTTCGCTTACAATAGAAGTCTCTCAGCCGTTATTAAGAAATTTTTTCGGAGCTTTAGATAAATATCCTATAAAAAACGCCGAATATTCTCTAACGATTGCAAAACTTCAAAGACGATTGGACGACACTTCCGTATTGGCTTCTTATCAAAAAATTTACTATCAATGGATAATGTATGAAAAATTATTGTCTTATTATAGAAGCATGTATATTACGGCAAGAAATTTTGAAAATCAAATGAGAGCGAGATACCAAAACGGACTCATAGATAACGATTCTTATCAAAATGCCCGTTCTCAAACTATGGTTTATAGCGATTATTATGCCCAAAATAGAGTTTATTTGGACAGCCTTTTAACCTCTATAGCTTTCTTTATTCCCGATATAACGAATTATAGTCCCGACCATGCCACTTGGGACGCTTATCTAAATTTGGGAAGTAATATGGAAATGGAAAATGTCGCGTTCGGAGATAGCGTAAACGGACAAATTGCATATCAATCGAGACTTCAGGCGGAATATGTTTTGGAAGCTATGAAGAGCGGTAATTTGCCCGATTTATCAATAGTGGGAAGCGTAAACTTAAACGGAATAACTCCAAATACTACGGGATATTTTAAGTCTTTCGGAAGCATGACAAATGTCGATTTCTTCGCGGGAGTTCAATTTTCTTATCCGATTGGAGACAGAGCTAATAAAGCGCAGTATAAATTGGCTGAAAATTCTTTATACGGAATAATAGCTCAATATGAACAGGCTGAAAAGAATTATAATACTCAATTGCAAACTTATATATCGAGATTTAGCGCTTATAAAAATTTAATGGAAAGCAAGAGAGCACAGATAAGAGCGATAAATTCGAGGATTGCAACTCAAATGCAAAAATTGGAGCAGGGACGAGTTGAAGTTGACGATTTGCTTACTTCGAGACTCGAACTTGTCAACTCTCAAACGCAGTTGTTAAATTTGCAATACGAATTTATAACTACAATATTCGATTATAGAACTTTACTTGCAATTGATTCTCAATGAGAGATTTAATATAATTAAAAAAATTTAAGATTAAATA
>NZ_JBNMIZ010000206.1:0-4714 GCF_050873525.1 Brachyspira sp.
AGTTTAAACTACTTTGTTCGCGGTTCGCGGTTCGCGGTTCGCGGTTGAGCCGTAAATATTATTTAATAGGTTTAATAACATAATGGTTGAATTATACGATATTTAGAATTTTTTGTCAACAGTTTAAATAAAATTTTTTTTTAAAAAATTCGCTAAAATGGGGCTGTAGCCAAAAAAAATTGGTCATTGAAATTTTTAATTAATCTGTCATTGCGAAGCTCTGCTGAAGCAATCCAATATTAATGGAATTAAATTTTAAAATAAAATTTTATTTTAATTGGATTACTTCGGGCTAAAGCCCTCGTTCCCGCAGGGACGCCTACGGCGAATGACAAAAAATGCATTGTCATTGCGAGATTTGTTTTACAAATCGAAGCAATCCAAAATAATAAAAAATTTTCTTTTCTGTGGATTACTTCGGTTTTTACAAAACCTCGTAATGACACTTAAAAACCCCGTCATTGCGAGTGAAATAAAGCAATCCAATTCTTAATAACGACAAAAAAGAATTAAAAAAATTTGTTATTTATAATCTTATCATATATAATTAAAAAATTAATATTTCGGAGGCGGAAATGAAAACCGATATACAAATAGCTCAAGAATGCAAATTAAAAAGAATAGAAGAAATAGCGAAAAAATTAAATTTAAAATACGAAGATTACGAAGTCTATGGAAAATATAAGGCAAAAATAGAATTGTCGCTTTTAGATAAATTAAAAAATAAATCGGATGGAAAACTTATTTTAGTAACGGCGATAACTCCGACTCCAGCGGGCGAGGGAAAATCTACCGTTACAATCGGGCTAACTCAAGGATTAAATAAAATCGGCAAAAAAACTATAGCGGCTTTAAGAGAGCCTTCGCTCGGTCCCGTATTCGGAATAAAAGGAGGAGCATGCGGAGGAGGATATTCTCAAATAGTTCCGATGGAAGATATTAATTTGCATTTCAATGGAGATTTTCATGCAATCGGGAGTGCGCATAATCTTATAGCGGCTTGCATAGACAATCATATAAAACAGGGAAATAAATTGAATATCGACATCAATAAAATCGTTTTCAAAAGAGCGGTAGACATGAACGACAGAGCTTTAAGAAATATAATAATCGGACTCGGCGGAAGTCAAAACGGAATTCCGCGGGAATCTTCATTTCAAATTACCGTTTCGTCCGAAATAATGGCTATATTATGTTTGTCGAATTCGTTAATGGATTTGAAAAAAAGAATCGGAAATATAATTTTCGCCTACGATAAAAACGATAATCCTTTGAAAGTTAAAGATTTGAAAATAGAAGGTTCGGCTTGCGCTTTACTTAAAGACGCGATAAAACCTAATTTGGTTCAAACTCTTGAAAATACTCCCATTATAGTTCATGGCGGTCCTTTCGCAAATATAGCGCATGGATGCAATTCAATCTTGGCTACAAAAATTGCATTAAAACTTTCCGACTATACGATAACGGAAGCGGGCTTTGCGGCGGATTTGGGAGCGGAAAAATTTTTGGATATAAAATGCAGACTTGCAAATCTTAAACCTAACTGCATAGTTTTGGTGGCGACAATCAGAGCTTTAAAACATCATGGCGGGGCAAAAAATATTTCAAAAGAAGATTTAAAAGCTTTAAATAAAGGTTTTGAAAATTTGGATAAACATATAGAAAATATGCAAAAATATAATATTCCGATTATTGTGGCGATAAATAAATTCTCTTCCGACACGGAAAAAGAAATAAATCTTATAAAAGAACATTGCAAAAATTTAAATGTGGAAATAGCTTTATGCGAGGCTTGGGAACATGGCGGAAACGGAGCTAAAGATTTGGCTAAAAAAGTTGTAAGTATAATAAACGAAAATAAAACGGAAAATTATAAACCGCTTTATAAATTAAATCTTCCAGTGAAAGAAAAAATTGAAATTATATGCAAGGAAATTTACGGAGCGGGAAAAATAACTTTCTCCGAAAAAGCTTCAAAAATGATAAAAAAAATAGAAAATATCGGATACGGAAATTTGCCGATTTGCATGTCGAAAACTCAAAAATCAATTTCGGATAATCCTTCGTTACTAGGAGCGCCGAAAAATTATACTTTGAATATTGACGAAATAAAACTCGCGTCTGGCGCGGGCTTCATAATCGCGATGGCGGGCGGAATAATAGATATGCCGGGACTTCCAAAAATTCCTGCAGCTTGCAATATCGATATAGACAAAAACGGAAAGATAAGCGGATTATTTTAATTTGAAATTTTAAATAATTTATTTTTATTTAAAAAATATTTTTTAATTTATAATAAAAAATTAATCTATCGGGAACTTTTTTAAATTATATTCGTCTAATAATTTATAACAA
The DNA here is from genome assembly GCF_050873525.1 of Brachyspira sp. Classification (GTDB taxonomy): domain Bacteria; phylum Spirochaetota; class Brachyspiria; order Brachyspirales; family Brachyspiraceae; genus Brachyspira. The sequence goes on from NZ_JBNMIZ010000206.1 coordinate 2,356, forward strand.
AATACAAAACAGGAGATTAAAAATGACAAGAAAATTTTTAACCACAATTATTTTAAGTATGTTAATAGTATCGAGCGTATTCGCTCAAACTTCAATTCTATCTTGGGGAAGAGGTTCTTACGGAAGGGGCTATTATAATCGTAGCTACTACGGAAGAGGCTACTATGGACAAGGGTATTGCCAAGCCGCTTACGGCGTTAGCAGATTCGGAGGAATAGATTTAACCGAAGAACAATTAAACGAGGTTAATAAAATTTTGACTCCCGAACAGAGAGAGGTGTTAGATTATTATCAGCAATACGGATATTATGGACGAGGATATTTTAGAGATGTTAACGGAGTTCGCGGATTGGGAAGAATAAATTTAAGCGAAGAGCAGTTAAATAAGATTAACAATATTTTGACTCCCGAACAAAGAGAACAACTAAAATATTGCAGACTATACAGATAAACTTATAAACTACTACTTAAAATAAAATTTAATTGAAGAGGCGGCACACTTGCCGTCTCTTTTTAATTTTAAATAATTGATTTTTATTTAAAAAAATATTTCTAATAATATTTATAATAAAAAAAATTAATCTATCGGGAACTTTTTTTAATTATATTCGTCTAACAACTTATAACAAAATACAAAACAGGAGATTAAAAATGACAAAAAAAATTTTAACCACAATTATTTTAAGTATGTTAGCGGTATCGAGCGTGTTTGCTCAGCCTCCAGTTCCTCCAGCTCAAAACGGTTATCAGCCAGCGCCAAGACATGAACGAAGGCAAGACAGACATGTCCGCGGAGTTAGAGGATTGGAATGGATAAATTTAACCGAAGAACAAAGAAACGAGATTAATAAACTCGATTATGATTACGAAACGAAAATAAGAGAAGTGGAATACAGAAAAAGAGGCGTAGATTATAAATTTGAATACGAAAGAGAAAAAGCGGATATAGATTTAGCCACGATAAAAGATTTAATTAATCAAAGAAAAGATATTGAAAAAGAAATCGACTATTTGAGAATAGAAAAAGAAGTTTCAATATTGAATGTTTTGACGCCCGAACAGAAGGAGCAGTTAAATTACGGCAGACGATATAGATAATCCTTACTTTTTGAGTTAATTTGATTGAGGGAGACTGTAATTTGCAGTCTCTCTTTTATTTTTTCGAAGTTATCCTAATTCCAAAAATAGTAATTATTCTATACTTCCCATCCTCCGATATAGAAAAAATAAAATCCCATATATTTCTTTTTATAGTTCTATTATTTATTTGCCAAATAACATTTTCCAAATGCCTTAACCTATTTTCATTTTCAAGTTGTTTATCTTCACAAATTGCAATCGGATAAGGCGCATCTATAACTTTAATATTATTTTTTACATGCCGACATAATTAAACCTTGAATATAATAAAAATTCAAAAATTGATTCCGAATAATATTCCTTTAATAAAAATATGGAAAAGAATTTAAATATTTCTGATAATAATTTGATTGACAAGTGATTTTTATTAATTTAATTAATTATTTAAATATATTTACTAATATCACTGATTTAGATAAATCTAAACACTTATCGTCATCTATAAGTTTATCATCATTTGGACCATTATGTATTTCTGCATGATATTTATTCTTTTTAGTAGGCTTATCAATAGGATATAGTTTAATATCTAAACATTTTTTAACACTAATTTTCACTATAGCTTTTTTCTTATCTCTATGAAATCTAACTTTTAAATTTTTAATTATTTCATTTTCTTTTCTATTTGCCAACTTCTCTACTGATAACCCATTTTTATCTTTAAAAGCAGACGGGCTTGGACGATTAAATTCATCGTCCCAACAAATATTATCAATTCTTATATTTCTATAAAGAGTTTCATTTTTATTATCTTTTAATTCCATAAAATCTAATTATTATATTATTAATTTTTTGTATATTATCATAATCAATAATTGAAGACGCGCTTATATTATTTTGTCGTTTTTGATACATTTTTATATTTTTTCTATTAATAACCTCAAATTCTAAATATTTATTTGGATGCATTCTATCATAATATTCAAGCTGTATGCTTCCATTAGCGGTTGGAAATATTTTAGGTTGAATTATTAACTCTTTTATAAGATAACTTACTATATTAATTATTTTTTTGCTTATAGGTTTAGCTCCATAATAATTCCAATTATTTTTAAGATTTCTAATAATCTCCAATTTTTTTTCATTATCCTCAATAGAAACTTTATTTAAATTGCAATCTATAATATTATCTAAAACTATATTATTTTTTCTATCAGAAGTTATTTTTATTATATTTTTTGAGATATCAGAAGTTGTTATCTCTAATAAATATTTATTG
>NZ_JBNMIZ010000207.1:0-4711 GCF_050873525.1 Brachyspira sp.
GTTTATAGATTAAAAAAGCAATATTATAATATATGTAAATATAAAAAGTATTGCGGTTAACATACTTTATAAATTTATTAATAAAATATTCGATAATAATTTATATAATTAATCGAGGATTTTTTATGAACCTAAATTCCGAAAAATCGGTTTACGAATATACATATTTTTTGCTTGACGAATTCAGCGATTATTTGCAAACATTAAATTACGCAGCGTTTACGATAAACAGCTATAATAAAGATTTGCGCGAGTTTATAACTTTTTTGAAGAAAAGAAATATTTTATTTGAAGAAGCGAATCATTATACCGTGAGAGATTATTTAGGATTTTTACAAAGAAAAAGATTAACCAGAGCGACAATGTCGAGGCATTTATCTTCGATTAGAAAATTTTATAAATATCTTATAAGAAACGGCTATTCGGATAAGGCAAAAATAATAACTATGAGAAATCCGAAAAGAGAAGAGCATTTGACAAGATTTTTAACGCTTTCGGATATGGAGGAAGTTCTTAATATAAGAGACGGCGACAAATTTACATTAATCAGAGATAAAATGATGGCTTTGTTTATGTATACTATTGGTTTGAGAGTATCCGAACTTGCATCAATAAAATTAAGTATGATAAAAAAAGGCGATAAATATTTAAGAATATTGGGAAAAGGTTCAAAATTCCGAGATATTCCGCTTCTTCCGATTATATACGATAATTGGGATAAATATATGAAAGCGAGAGCAATTATAGAAAAAGAAAATAATATAAACTGCGACAATCTTTTTGTTAATAGATTTGGAAATCCGATAAGCGACAGAAGTATAAGAGTTTCCATGAAAAGATTAATGAGAAATTCGCATTTGGCTCGGGATTTTTCACCGCATACTTTAAGACATACTTTTGCAACTCATCTTCTTATTAACGATGCGGAAATAAAAGGAGTTCAGGAATTATTGGGGCATGAAAGCATTTCAACTACTCAAAGATACACTCATATTACAAACTCGAGAATGTTTGAAGTTTATAATAAATTTCATCCACATTCGGAGCATTAATTATTTAAAAAACACTTGACTTTTTTTAAAATAATTACTATAATATTAAATAAATGATATACCAATTTGTTTTGTTCTGGTTTGATTTTATATAGGAGGGTGCTTAACGGCATCCTCTATTTTTGTTTTATATGATTTGTCATTCGCTCTGCGTCCCTGCGGGAACTAGGCATTGAAAATGCCGAAGTAATCCAATTAAAAATTTTAAAAATTTAACTTTGTTAATAGTGGATTGCTTTGCCTACGGCTCGCAATGACAGATTAGAAAAGGTTGCAATGACTAAATTTTTAAAAAAAATTTTATTTAAACTGTTGACAAAAAATTCTAAATATCGTATAATTTGCTCATAGCCGAAAGGAAAAAATTCGGACTAAATCTATTTAACAAGGAAATAAATTCTCATGAAGAAACGAAACGAAACGAAACGAAACGAAACGGTTATTATTGTCTTTAATCAATAATTCTTTCAAAATATTTTTAATCTCATTATTATCATTAACATTATTATTTTCAATTAGCTGCAGTAATGAAGGAACGACAGGCGGTGGAACAAGAACATTGTCCTATTATGCTGGCAATTGGTTTAGCAACCCTGATGGAAATAACGAAACACATTTGCTTACAATAAATTCTGATGGTTCACTCATAGTTAAAAAAGAATATAATAACACCAAAGATACGCAAATTTCTTCAACTTCTATAACGAGAAATAGCGATACAAGTTATACTTTTGAATATTATGACAGCAGTCAAGGTAGTAAAGCTAATATCACTTTAACTTTTAGTAGCGACACTCAAGGAACATTTACGGGTAATTATCCTGAAGCACAAAATCAAGAAGACCCTTTAACAATTACTAAAAAATAATAAGTTTAATAAAAGCAGATAATATGATTTAATTCACACACTCAAGAACGGGCGAGGAAAAAACTTCGTCCGTTGTTTTTTAAATTCGTCATTGCGAGGTTTTGTAAAAAACCGAAGACTTAAGTCTTCGGTTTACCTGCGGATTACCACAACTTATTACGAAAACTCGTAATGACAAAATAAAAATCTAGATATTTTATTTTTATTCTTCGCTTAAAATTTTTCTTAAAACTTCATTAACGAGTTTCGGATTTCCCTGTCCTTTTGTCGCTTTCATTGTTTGTCCGACTAAAAAACCGAACGATTTTTCTTTTCCCGCTTTGAAGTCGGCTACGGATTTTGGATTGTCGGCAAGAACTTTTTTAATTATGCTTTCAAGTTCTCCCGTATCGCTCATTTGTTTCAAGCCTTTTTTATCTACAATTGCCGAAGGAGATTCTCCCGTTTCGCACATATCTTCAAAAATTTCTTTGGCTATTTTTCCGCTAATCGTTCCATCGTCTATTAGTTTGAAAATTTCGGCTATATGTTCGGGCTTCGGTTTGAAATCTTTTATAGTTTGCAATTTTTTATTCAAATAGGCGTTCACTTCAACCATTATCCAGTTGCTTATTTTTTTAGGCTGTTTAGGATAGGCTTTAACCGCCGCCTCGTAATAATCTGCAAGTTCGGGTTCTTCGGTTAGGACGATTATGTCTTGGTCTGGCAAATCGTAATCTTTTTTTAATCTCTCTCTTTTTTTCTGCGGAAGTTCTGGAAGTTCTTTTCTTGCGCTTTCAATTTCTTCTTCTTTAAGAATCAAAACGGGAATATCGGGGTCTGGAAAATATCTATAATCCGCCGCTCCTTCTTTTGAACGCATGCCTTTAGTAGTATTTTCTTTGGCGTCATAAAGTCTCGTCTCTTGAAGAATTTTCTCTCCGTTATTTAATGCCTTTATCTGCCTTTTAATTTCGTAATCTATTGCAAGTCTGACATTTCTAAAACTATTCATATTTTTTACTTCGGTTTTAACTCCGAGTTCTTTGCTTCCTTTCGGTCTTATTGAAACATTAGCATCGCAACGAAGAGAACCTTCTTCCATATTGCAGTCGGAAACATTTATATATTGAAGAATCTTTTTTAATTCGGTTAAATATTGATAGGCTTCCTCTCCCGTTGAAATATCGGGTTCGCTTACGCATTCTATCAAACAACAGCCAGCGCGATTCAAATCGACATAACTTAAAGGTCTGCCCGTATCGTCATGCACCAATTTTCCCGCGTCTTCTTCCATATGTATTCTGTTTATTCTGACGCTTTTATTATAGGAAGAACCATCCTCGTTTAAAACCGTTATATCTATATGTCCTTCCGTGCAAATCGGTTCGTCCATCTGCGTGATTTGATAATATGAAGGCAAATCGGGATAGAAATAATGCTTTCTTGCAAATCGGCTCACTTTTTGTATATTGCAATTTGTGGCGATTCCCGCTTTTATAGTTTTATGAACCATCTCTTTATTGACTATCGGCAAAGTTCCTGGATGCGCCTGACATCTTGGGCAAGTTAAAGTATTTGCGGGCGCTCCGAAAGTATTTGGGCATGAACAGAAAGCCTTTGTTTTTGTATTTAATTGAACATGCACTTCCAATCCTATGACTGCTTCATATTCCATATTAATATCCTAATTAAAATTTATTTTTATATATTTTATATCTTTTAAAATATATTTTCAAGGTTTATATTAAGCTAAAAATTATTAAAACCGTATAAACCTAAAATGCCCGTAAATATAATCGCTTCAATAATTATAATCAAATAATTCATTTTCTCATTTCCTTTTGATTTTATTTTTTATATTGTATTTTAAAATAATCCAGCCATTTTTTGAATTTATCCTGCCACGCTAAACAAGTATCTCTTAAATATCCTCGTTCTTTTTTCCATTCATTTAACCCGCGATAATAAAAAAGTTTTAAACTATCGTCTATAATAAAAGGAACTATATTATGCTTCAAACATTCTTTAAACATAATCAGTCTTCCTATTCTTCCGTTTCCGTCTTGAAAAGGATGAATAATTTCAAACTTATAATGAAAATCGAGAATATTATCGAACGATACTAAAGAAAGCGAATTATACCAATCGAGCAATTCTTTCATTTTTTTTGAAACTGTTTCAGGCTTCGCCGTTTCTTTTCCGCCAACTTCGTTTGGTAATTTTTTATAATCTCCGACTTTAAACCAGTCGAGTCTGCTTCCGCTCGTTCCGTTTTTTAATGTTTTATGCAATTCTTTTATAAATTTTTCCGATATTGTTTTTTTCGCCGATTCGATAATCATATCTATGCATTTAAAATGATTAACAGTTTCGACTATATCGTCCACATTTAAAGATTTATTATTTACGCCTATAGTATTCGTTTCAAAAATATATCTCGTCTGCTCTAAAGTTAATTTACTGCCTTCGATATGATTAGAATTAAAAGTTAAATTTATTTGAACTTTATGATATATTCCGCCCGCGATTTTATTCTTTTTTTCGGCTTGAAGTATCGCAAGCAAAGTTTCTGGCTTAAAAGATTTTTTATTTATACGATTCGGCTTTTTAGCGTTTTTTGGAATATTCCAAGTTTTGCCGATTAAAAAAGCTCCGTCTATTTTTCCTTTAGCGCAATAATTACGAATAGAACTTTCGGACATATTCCATTTTTTTGCGATTTGCGATACAGATAAATAATTCATAAATTATATTATATTATTTTATTAGAAAAGTATCAATCGTAATAAAAATATAATCAGATTATTTA
>NZ_JBNMIZ010000208.1:0-4704 GCF_050873525.1 Brachyspira sp.
CTTTACTTTCTTCTGAATTTAAAGATTCTTTTAATATACTATAAGTACCCTTCTCTTCAGTAGATAAGGACTTTCCTTGTTTTACTTTTGTATCCAAAGCATTAAATTCTGCTTGTAATGTTAAAAGATTTTGAGCTTTTGCATCTTTTTGATATTGTTTACCAACATCAGTAGTCAATACACGTTCATATTTTTCAAGTCTCTCTTGTTCTTTGGGTAATAAAGGACCTTTTTGAGCTTTTTCTTTTAATCCTTTATACAATAATTCATCTTCAGATAAATTATAATATTTTTCTAATAACTTTTTTATTTTTTCTATATTTTTTGTATCATATATTTTGTTAGGATTTGGTTCTATTTTTACTTCATATTTTTCATTTTCAAAATTCACAGAATATGAATATTCTTTCTCATCTATTAGTTCTATCAAAGAATTGTCATTATAATCTGGACTATTAGGTCTATTATTTTCTAAAATATTACTTAATTCTTTTTGAAACTCATCATTATCAATATCTGAACTATTTTTATTCTTTTCCCAATCTTTTGTATCCTGTATCATATTTATAGATTTTAACACATTAGATTTACCTATATTATTTTCGCCTATAAGTATTATGAGATTTCCTACAATTTTATCATCCAAATAGCTATCTAAATAAAGTTCTTGATATTCATTATCTTTTTTGGAAAGTCCTATGTTCTTAAAATTTCTAATTTTTAATATTCTGCTTTTTACTTTTTTCATTGTCAATCCCTCTATTAATCTTTAATTTTATACTTTACGATAAAAACTCTTCAGCGTCTTTGAAATCTTTAATAAGAGTGAATATCATTAAATCTTTGAAAATTGGAGTAATCGATTCGTCAACATTTGTCATAAATAATTTGATTTTAATTGATTGTAAATCTTTGAATAGTTTGAGGATTTTAGCTATTCCCGCGCTGTTTATTTCTTTGACATTTTGCATATTCAAAACTACGGCGGGTATTGAAACGGAACATGCTTCTTCGCAATCTTCCTTGAATTTTTTTACTTCTTCGGGCAAAGAGAGATTGGATTCTATAACTATAGATAAATATCCGTTATTAAATTCTATAGCCAAAATATCTCCTTTACTTAAAATAAAAATGTGGGCAGGGAGGGATTCGCACCCCCGTAGACTACTGTCGGCAGATTTACAGTCTGCTGCCATTGACTGCTCGGCCACCTACCCTTTAATATTAAAATTAATTTAATTAAAAAAAATTATAACATTTAGTTAAAAAATGTCAAGCCTAATTTATAATAATTATACGAATAATTGCCTTGACTAAAAGCGGTTTTACGGTTAAAATAGAATTAAAATATTAAGTATAAAAAAATAAGAAAATTCATATTATAATAGAATACCGATTAATGAACGATAATAACGATAAAATAAGAATCATACCGCTTGGCGGAGTTCAAGAAATAGGTATGAATATGACAGTCATTGAATATGGAAACGAATTAATCATAATAGACTGCGGTTTTATGTTTCCGAGATACCACATGCTTGGAGTGGATTATGTTATACCAGACACTTCCTACCTTAAAGATAAAAATATAATCGGACTTATACTTACGCATGGACATGAAGACCATATTGGGGCGATTCCTCATTTTTTGCAAAATTTTCCAAATGTAAAAATATACGGAACGAGATTAACCGCCGCATTTTTAAAAGCGAAATTAAGCGAATATAAAAACGAATATAAAGAAACGAAAATATACGAATTAGAACCGAGAAATAAAATAAAATTGGGAATAAATTTTGAAATAGAATTTATAAGAGTAAATCACAGCATTCCAGACGGAGTCGGAGTCGCAATAAAAACTCCTTTGGGAATAATAATTCATACGGGAGATTTCAAAATCGACTTGAATCCGACAACCGACAGATTTATCGACCTTTATAAATTCGCCGAATACGGAGAAAACGGAGTTCTTTTGCTTTTAGCCGATTCCACCAACTGTCAAAGAGAAGGTTTTTCAATAAGCGAAAGCGCAGTTCAGGATTCAATAATTCCAATGTTTTCTTATAAAGACGGAATGATAATAGTCGCCGTCTTTGCAAGCAGTATAGAAAGAATACAGGATTTGGTTACCGCCGCAAAAGTCAATAAAAAATATGTGACATTTTCGGGAAGAAGTTTGCTCAAATTTACAAAAATCGCAGAAGAGATGGGATATTTGAATCTATACGATATAGTTATTCCGATTGATAAAATAAACCGATATCCGAGAGAAAAAATTGTTTGCATAACTACGGGAACTCAGGGAGAGCCTTATTCTTCGTTATCTTTAATCGCGTTCGGTTCGCATAAACATATTAAAGTGGAAGACGGAGATATGGTAATTTTTTCTTCGAGCATAATCCCGGGAAACGAAATGGTTGTTACAAGAATGATAAATAATCTTTTCGATTTGGGCGCAAAAATGGTTGGAGAAGATAAAAAACTTCTTCATGTATCGGGGCATGCTTCGAGCGAAGATTTAAAATTAATGTATAGATTAGTTAAACCGAAATATTTTATTCCAATTCATGGAGAGAAAAGACATTTAATAAATCATATAAAACTTGTGGAAAGTTTAAACGGACTAAACGCTAAAGGCTTTTTGCTTTATAACGGATATGTTTTGGAAATTGATAAAAATTTGGAAGCGAAATTATCCGAGCCGATAGAAATCAGAAATATATATGTTGACGGAAAGGGAGTCGGCGATTTGGAAGAAAGCATTTTTCATGATAGAGAACAGCTTTCTTTAAACGGAGTCGTTGTCGCAAATGTCATTCTTTCAAAAAATCAATCTGGAAATTACGATATAAAAGTCGATACGGAAAGCAAAGGTTTTATTTATAAAGGCGGAGATAGAGAGAATTTATTAATAAAAACGGAAGAATTAAGAAAAGAAGGAATTATTTCAGCAACGGAATCTGTAAAAAAACTGCTATCAAGAAATAAAAAAACTCCTTCTACAATAAAATACGAAGTGAAAGAAGCTTTAAGAAAAAAATATATGCAAATAATCGGACGAGAACCTGTTATTTTCGTTTCGCTTTATATAAACGATATTGATATTTTGGAAAAATCGAACGATAATGAAGAAATTATTAATAAACATAATAATATAAAAAATAATACGGAGGCTATATGTCAATCGAAGAAGAAAAAGAAACTAACGAAGAGGAAAGCTATTTTAAAAAGAATGATGCAAAGAAAGAAAAGAAAGATAAAAAATTTATAATATTTTCAATACTTATTTTAATATCCATTTTGATTGGAATAACCGCTATATTTTCGAGAGAAAAAAATAGTAATATTTCGGCGGTAAAAACTATACGAATAGGAAGCAATCTAACAAAATCAATGCCCGTTTCGGCAAGAGAAGGAATAGCGATAATCGATTTGAACGGCGTAATTTCGCATGAAAAAAGAACTTCAAATTTCGGAATTGAAATGAAATCCGTAACGGAATCTTTGATGGACGATTTTGAATATTATATGAAAGACGATAATGTTAAGGCAATCGTTTTACAAGTCGACAGCCCTGGCGGAGCTTTAACTTCCTGCGAAGAGGCTTTAAAATATTTGAAAGATTTGAAAGAAAAATATCCAAAACCGATAATAGCGTCTTTTAGAAGTATGGCTGCGAGCGGCGGATATTATATTTCAATGATAGCAGATAAAATATATGCAAACGAATCGACTCTCACGGGAAGCATCGGCGTAATATCTCAATTTATTAATCTTTCGGGTTTGATGGATAAATACGGAGTAAAAATGTATACTGTAAAAAGCGGAAGAAATAAAGACTCGCTCTCGCCTTTTAGAGAACCGAGAGAAGACGAATTGGAATATTGGCAGAATATGACGAGAGAATTTGTCGAACAGTTTATTAATGTAGTCGAAGAATCAAGAGGAGATAAAATAAAAGGAAACAGAGACGAAATATTTGACGGAAGAGTTTTCAGCGGTAAAATGGCTTTGGAAATCGGATTAATAGATTCTATAGGAACTTTACAAGACGCGATAAAAGACGCGGCAAAAACGGGCGGAATCGAAGATGAAGAACCTTATATAATCGAAAAACCTGAAGAGAAAGAAAATTTATTAAATTTACTGCTTTCAAATGTTTCGGCTAAAATTAAAATAAAATCCGTTATTCCATATTATGAAGAAATAATGAGCGCAAAATATATTGGAATTCCTATGTATATTTATATTCCAAATTATGCGGGAGAAAATTAATGAAAATCTGCGAATATTTATATTATTATTTACTCTTTCCAAAAGAAGCGATTAAAAAAAATATAAGTTTTAAATATTCTTATATAATATATTTGATAACGGCATTAACGGTTTCAATTTCATTTTTATATTCAATCGGAAGCAAAAGCAATATATTAAATCTTCTTATAATTACTTTTGGAATAGCCGCTTATATAGCCGTATCGAATTTTATAAAAATAGCGATTATTAATTTTACAGTTTTTATATTTTCTAAAAATAACGATAGAAATAATTTGAAAATATTTGTCCGAAACTGTTTTGGAATTTACGGAATATTTATATTTATTCTTCCGATAACTTTAATATTTTCAAAATCGGCGGGACTTATCATTATTCAGTTTTTGGCGTTAGTTGTAATTCAAATATATTATTTAATTTTATTATATA
>NZ_JBNMIZ010000209.1:0-4693 GCF_050873525.1 Brachyspira sp.
ATAAAAAATAAAAATTCAAGCGTAAATATATTGAATATAATTAAAATATAATATAATATCGTTAAATATTATTTAGGATTAAATTATGATTAAATATTTGATTAAAGAAAATAAAGAAAAAACAAAAATTTTTGAAATTTTGGCTTTTATATTATTAATAGCGGTAAGTTTAGGTTCGCCGATTTTAGTTCATTATTTCGGCTTAAAAGGAACTGAATATTTGCCTATATTTTTCGCTTTGTCTTTAGGTTCTTTTATTTTAAATCCTTTGACGCTTATAATTCTTTCGATTGCCTCGCCTTTAATTAATTCGATAATAACGGGAATGCCTCAAATTCCTGTTTTATATTTTTTAATATTTGAAGGTTTTATTTTTTCAATATTAATATCTTCGCTTAAAAATAAATTTCCGTTTTTTATATTAGCTCCGCTCTCTTTTATAAGCGCGAGATTTTCTTCGATTTTGCTTGTATTTTTATTAAATGAAAATATTGAGATTTGGTTTAACGGAATAATAAACGGTTATAAAGGAATTATAATCAATTCTTTATTTGCAATCGCTACATATTTTATTTTCAAAAATAGATTTAAAATATAATAAAGAGAATTAATATCATATACAAAACATTTTATATTGACAATATTAAAGTTTCCACGCTCGGAGATTTGGATAAAGATTTGGGAGACGAATTGAGAGCTTTCAAAAGAAGAGAAATCGAATTCCCGAATAAAATTTTAAATGCGTTTATAGAATATTATAAATCTTCAAATTTGAAATCCGACATTTTATTATTTATTCCTTCAAATAAAAACGAAAATATAATGAATTTTTTTGCGGATTATATTTCAAAAAATTTGAATATAGAAAAAAGCGACTCGATAATTTTTAATTCTATTAATAAGATAAAAGAACAAAAATATTTGGAAACTCTTAAAGAACGAAAAGAAAATATAAAAAATGCATTTCGCATAATCGCGCCCGAAAAACTTAAAAATAAAAATATTCTTTTGATAGACGATGTTTACGCTTCGGGTTTTACATTGAAAGAAGCGATAAAAACCTTAAAAGAAAACGGAATTAATAATATAGAATGCATAATTTTTTGCTATAGAAATCATACTTTTCCCAATTGATTTTTAATTAAAAAAAATTAAAAATAAAAAATATTATTCTATTATTTATAAGATTTTTCTAATATTCTTAATATATCCTCATCGCTAAAATCATGCGGGTCCGTTTCGTATAATCCGCTGGTAAATTTCGAGTTTTGAGCTATAGCTGGCAAATCTTCTCTCTTCACTCCGTAATCGGAAAGTTTTATATTGTCAACTCCGCAGGCTTTTTGAAGTTCCACTAAAGCGTTTACAAAATCCATAGGTTTTGAAGCGTCTTTTTTGCCCAAAATTTTAGCCATATTTATCATTTTTTCATCGCAGTCATGAGATTCTGCAAGTAAAGTGTAATATTCTCGGCTTATTGCAATCAATCCCGCTCCATGTTCGAGTTTAGGATAATACGCACTCAAACCATGCTCTATAGAATGCTCTGCTGTGCAATCGGAAACGCTTTGAACTATTCCCGCTAAAGTGCTTGCCATAGCGACATTTTCTCTCGCTTCTTCGTCTTCTCCGTTTGCAACCGCTTTTGCCAGACTTTTTCCTATAAGTTCTATTGATTTTAACGCAAATAAATCGCTCATTTCGTTTGCAATTTTATTAATATATCCTTCGGCGCTGTGAAATAAAGCGTCAAATCCCTGATAAGCCGTCAATTTCGGAGGAATACTTTTCATAAGTTCGGGGTCGACTATAGATAAATACGGAAATGTTTTATCATAACCGAAACCTACTTTTTCTTTTCCGTTCGTTATAACCATCCAAGGGTCCGCTTCCGTTCCCGTTCCAGAAGTAGTGGAAACGGCTATAACGGGGATAGGGTCGTTTGGTATGGCTTTCTTTTTTCCCGTTCCTCTTGTCATATAATCCCAAAAATCGCCTTCGTTTGTCGACATAATCGCTATTGATTTTGCCGAATCTATACTGCTTCCTCCTCCCATTCCTATGATAAAATCGCATTTTTCTTTTTTGACTATATCCGCTCCTTCCATAACATGTTCTTTTATAGGATTTGGAACTATTTTATCGAATAAAATATACGATATATCGGCTTTGTCTAATTGTTCTTCAAGCCTTTTTAAATAACCTATTTCTTTCATAAAAACTTCCGCCACTATTAAAGCCTTTTTTCCGGGAAATTTTTGTTTATGCAAATTATTCAAACTTCCTTTCCCAAAAATAACTCTACTTGGCATATAAAAATTAAAATTCATTGTCGTCTCCCGTTAATAATTAATTAATCGAAGTATTATATTTTATTTAATAATCGGTTGCAAGTAATTATTAAAAATTTATTGATTTAAAATAAAACTATAGATTGCCCGCCGATAAATTGGCTCGCACACGCTGTGTGCCTCACGGCAATGACGATGTTTTTATTACTGTCATTCGCCAAAGGCGTCCCGTAGGGAACGAGCAGTTAGGCGAAGTAATCTACAATAAAAAACCGAGTCTTTAATCAAAAAGAACTCGGTTATAATTTTGTGCAATTATTATAATTATTTAATCGAACAAATACCTATAAAAACTATCCTTTTTAAGATAAGGTTTTAATTTTTTCATGTCTATTGTTAAATATTCGTCATAATAATCCATTCCTTTTGTAATTGTAAGAAGCCAATCATTATATATGTCTATAGTTCCGTAACCGTTAAATATAAATTTTGATTTGCTTATTTCTTCGGGTAAATCAAAATCTTCGGGAAAATAAGATGTCGGCTCTGGAAAATTAAAATCATTATCATTTGGCTGTTCATTTTCAGGAATATCTAAATCTTTATATAAATTCTTAAATAATTCCTTTATACTATTTTGTTCTTCAATTATACCTTCAATTTTAGTTTTAAAATAATCTTTATATTCTTCTGTTAAAAATGCAATAAATATTTCATCATAATCGACTAAATCCTCTAAAGTATTATTTAGCTTTTTACCCGTTTCAAGCGATAGAATATTATAATCGTAATCGTAAGCATATGAAGTCTCTAAATAATCATCCAAATTTTCTAAATATATATTCGTTGTAGAGGTAAGCATATCTTCAATGCATAATATTTTATCATCAAAATAAGTAATCTCTGAAAAACATTTGGAATAAGTATAAGTTTCATTATGGACAACTTTTTTTAATTTTTGTTCATAAATATTTTTTAAATTTTTTATCTCAATCTTTTCCGTATCGTTACCAAAATAAGAAATATTCATTGACGGAGAATATAAAATATTTTTTCCATAACCATATTCATTATTCGATATAGTATATTCAAACATTTCGCTTAATTTTCCACCCAAAGGAGAGATGCTATTTATAACGCATGGAAAAGATTTTGATTTATTTTTCCAAGTTCCGTTTATCGTTATATTTTTAAATTCCAAAATTTTCTTCCAAGTCTCTTCGTCAATTTTGAAATTAAAAACTTCGTCTCCTTCCGCTTCAATAATCATAGAATTTTCATATATCTCTCCATAAAAATAAATATTTTTTCCAAATATATCGTAATAATAATTTCCACGCACATTACCAGATATTTCTCCTGTCCAAGAATAAGAAACATCATATATTTTTATATTCATTGTTATATCGTATTTGTCGTCAATTTTTCCTTTCAAGGTTGCGAATAAATATTTTCTTGTAAGTTTTGGTTCTTGCGAAAAAGCGATATTTCCTAATAATAAAATTGTTATTAAAGTTAGTTTTTTAATCATGGTTTTTCTCCTTCAATTTAATTTATTCTTCATTATTTACGCCAAATAATCTATCTACATATCTTTTAGCAAAATCTAAAGCATTTCTACCGCTTTCTGCTCTAATATTAACATTCGCATTTTTTTCTAACAAATATTTAACTACTTCAAATTTTCCATTTAATGAAGCCAACATTAAAGCTGTAGAATTATATTTATTTCTCGCATTAATATTAGCTTTGTTTTCTATTAAATATTTAACCACTTCCAGATGTCCATTATATGCGGCATGTATTAAAGAAGTCCAGCCATTATTGTCTTTAGCGTCAATATCAGCGCCTTTTTCTAATAAATATTGAGTGACTTCTAAATGTCCAGCTTCTGGAGCATGCATAAAGGCAGTCCAGCCTTCGTTATCTTTGTAGTTAATATCGAGTCTCCTTTCTTCGACAAAATATTTTACTACTTCTAAATGCCCGTAAAGTATAGCGAATATGAAAGCGTCATGTCCTTGACTATCTTTAATATTGAAATCCACTCTTCTTTCATCTATCAAATATTTTACAATTTCTAAATTTCCAATTCCTGCCGCATATATTAAAGCCGTCCATCCTCTATTGTCTATGGCGTTAACCTCAAGTCCTCTTTCTTCCGATAAAAGTTTTATTATTTCCAAATTCTCATTAGTAGTAGCCACGATTAAAGCCGTAGAACCGTTTTCATCTTTTGCGTTTATATCCGCTCCGTTTTCTATTGAAAATTTAGCAAGCGGAAGATTTCCAGAAAATGAAGCGTATATTAAAGGCGTCATGTCGTATATATTATTATCTATAATAGCCTTAAATGTATCATTAATATTATTAGTGGTTATTACATATTCATAACTATCAAT
>NZ_JBNMIZ010000210.1:0-4642 GCF_050873525.1 Brachyspira sp.
AATTTATTCATAATGATTATTTTTTAAGATAATACATTGACAAATTATTTTGTATTATTATACTTAAACTAAAAAATTAATTATAAAATTTATTTGTATTGAAGAGGTTTTTATTATAATGAAAAAAATTATTATAATTGGCGGAGTCGCCGCTGGAATGAGCGCCGCTGCAAAGGCAAGAAGATTGGATAAAGAAGCGAAAATTACCGTATATGAAAAAACGGAATTCGTTTCTTGGGGAGCTTGCGGAATGCCTTATTATGTCGGAGGATTTTTTGACGATTCTAATGTTATGATAGCGAGAACTGCCGAAGCGACAATAAAATCGGGAATTGATTTAAAAATAAAAAACGAAGTTCTAAAAATAGATTCTAAAAATAAAAAAGTTTTGGTTAGAGATTTGGAAACGAATAAAGAATTTGAGGACGAATACGACAGCCTTTTAATAACTACGGGAGCGAAAGCGATTATTCCAAATATAGAAAATATCAATATTGGAAATGTGTCGACTTTGAAAGATTTTAAAGACGCTTTGAATATGAAAGAAAAAATGAAAGACGAAAATATAAAAAATGTCGTAATACTGGGAGCTGGTTTTATAGCGATTGAAATTGCGCATGCATTAAAACATTTGGGTAAAACCGTTTCTATTATTCAACGTTCGGACAGAGTATTTGGAAATAAATTTGATAAAGAATTTTCCGATTTGGCTATAGAACATATAAAAGAAAAAGTAGATTTGCATTTAAACGAAAAAGTTTTATCTCTCGAATCGGATGAAAATAACAATGTAAAATCTTTGATAACCGATAAGGGAAAATATAAAGCCGATTATGTCGTTATTGCAATAGGCGTTATTCCTAATAGCGATTTGGCTAAAGAAACGGGAATAAAATTGGCGGGCAACGGAGCTATAATTGTAGACAGAGAAGGAAAAACAAATATTGATTCTATATACGCGGCTGGAGATTGCGCCACTATTTACGATAAAGTTTTGGACGAACAAAATTATTTTTCACTTGCTACGGGAGCGAATAAATTGGGAAGAATGGTTGCAAGTAATTTAGTCGGCGGGCATGAAAAATTTTTAGGAAGTTTTGGAAGCGCATGCATACTCGCTTTTGAAATTGAATTTGCAAGAACGGGAATAACCGAAGAAGAAGCTAAAAAAAGAAATATAAATTATAAAACTGTAACGATTAAAGATGTTGACCATGCTCATTATTATCCTAATTACGAAGATTTGCATATAAAGTTAATATATTCCGCTGATAGTCGAAAAATTTTAGGCGGACAAATTGCGGGAAAAAGAGGAGCGGTTTTAAGAGCGGATGTTATAGCTACTGCAATATATTCTGGGCTTACGGTAGACGAACTTGGAATGCTCGATTTATGCTATGCGCCGCCTTTTGCAAGAACTTGGGACGCTTTGAATGTTGCGGGAAACGCGGCAAAATAATAGAATATAACGAAGAAAATAACCGAATTTATGGATTTTAAATATATTTATATTCTTGACAAAAATATATTTTATAGTAAAATAATTAAACTTAAAATTATTAAGTCAATTACTGGGGTGTCGTCAAGCGGTAAGACAATTGGTTTTGGTCCAATTATTCGGGGGTTCGAATCCTCCCACCCCAATATATCCGCTTAAATTTAGGATTGTAAAAATGAGTATGGAAAACGAGATACTGGTTTTAAGTGGCACGGCTAATCCAAAACTTGCCGAAGATGTCGTTAAAAACATGGGACTCAATCTGGGCGATATGGAAATTCGCAGATTTGCAGACGGAGAAGTTTTCGTCCAAGTGGGAGAGCCTGTGAGAAATAAGGATGTATATGTAATACAGCCAACGGGCAGACCTTCGAGTAATGAAAACTGGATGGAACTTTACTGCGTGATAGACGCTTTGAAAAGAGCGAGCGCAAAAAGAATAACGGCGGTGATTCCTTATTACGGCTATTCGAGGCAGGACAGAAAAAACGAACCGAGAGTTCCGATAACGGCTAAATTGGTTGCGAATTTACTTGCGGAATCTGGAGCGGGCAGAGTTTTATGTTTGGATTTGCATGCGGCTCAGATTCAAGGATTTTTCGATATACCAGTCGACCATATGCAGTCTAAAAATATATTTTTGGATAAGATAAGAAAAGACCTTGATATTTCAAATTCCATCATAGTTTCGCCCGATATAGGCGGAATAGGAAGAGCTAGACTCATAGCAAAAGCCTTAAAACTCGATATAGCGATTATTGATAAAAGAAGAGACAGAGCGAACGAAAGCGAGGTTATGAATATAATCGGAGATGTTAAAGGAAAAGACGCAATTATTGTGGACGATATAATCGACACGGGAGGAACTCTTATAAAAAGTATGCATGCCTTGAAACAGGCGGGAATGAAAAGAATATTCGTATTCATAACGCATGCGGTTTGTTCGGGCGATGTTTATGAAAGAATTAACGCGAGCGAAATCGACAAACTTTATATAACGGATAGTTTGAAAGTTATGACGGAGAGACTCGGAAATAAAATAGAAATTATTTCGGTAGCTCCAGCGATTGCGGACGCCATTAGACATATACATATGGAAATGTCTATAAGCGTTTTATTTGATAAATGAAATTAATAAAATTTGAAGATAAATTAAAAAAGATAAATTAATTTGAAATTTAGAATAAGGAAGTAAAAATGAGCGAAAATTATACTATTAAAGCGTTACAAAGAGACACTAAAACAAAAAGCGTTGGAAAAAAATTAAGAAACGAAGGCTACGCGCTTGCCTCTCTTTACGGAAGAGGAAAAGAATATTCCATAGCCGTAGAATTAAAAGATTTCAAAAAAGTATTTTCTTCTGCGGGACAGCATTCCATTATAACTTTGGATATAGAAAACGATAAACCGAGAGAAGTTTTGGTGAAAGATTATCAAATTGATGGAATAAAAAGAACCATTACTCATATAGATTTTTACGAAATCGACAGAAATAAAAAAATTAAAACTTTCGTTCCTATTCACATCGAAGGAATTCCAGAAGGAGTTCGTTTGGGCGGCGGAACTTTGGAACAGGTGGAATACGAACTTCCTATAAAGGCTTTTCCAGATTCTATACCGAGAGAGCTTATCGTTGATGTTAGCGATTTGAAAGTGGGAAGCAGTTTGCATATTAGCGATATTAAATTTCCAGAAGGCGTTGACCCAGTAGGAGATTCTTCAAAAGCGGTAGTTACAGTCGTTACAACTCAAGATGAAGATAATGTAAACAAAAAAGAGGAAACTCCAGCGTCATAATTTAATTGGGTATTTATTATATGATGAAATTAGTTATGGGGCTTGGAAATCCCGGCGAAGAGTATAAAAATCATAGGCATAATGTCGGCTATATGATATTGGATAGAATGGCTAAAAAGCTCGGAGTCGATATGGAAATCAGAAAGAAGAAAACCATATTTGGAAGAGGAAAGCATGGAAGAATGGAATATTTGCTTTTGAAACCTCTTACTTTTATGAATCTTTCGGGCGAAGCGGCTTTATATATGGCAAGTTTCATGAAAATACTCGTTGACGATATTATAGTTATTTATGACGACATGAATGTTCCAGTTGGAAAATTCAGAGTAGTTCCCGCAAAAAAAGATGACGATATTTACGGAGATAGAGAACCGAAAGAAGGTCCGCTTAAACATAACGGCATTAAAAGTATAGAGGATTCTTTAAAAAGTAATAATTTCACAAGAATCGGAGTTGGAATTGGAAATCCAGCGGAAAACGAAGAGATAGCCGATTTTTTGCTCGCTCCGTTTACGAAAGAAGAAAGAAGAAAAATAAAAGATATATCCGAAGAAATAATTGACGCCGCCTGCATAGCTTTATTTGAATCTCCAAAAGCGGCTAAAAATAAATACAATGACTAAACTGCTTATAGGTCTTGGAAATCCCGGCGAAGAATATAAAAACAGCAGACATAATATCGGTTTTATTATGCTCGATAAAATAGCGGAAAATCTATCTATCGGTTTTGATAATCATAAAAAAAAATCTTTATACGCGAGAATGAAAAAAGACGAAAATCAATTTATACTTCTTAAACCGCAGACATTCATGAATCTTTCGGGAGAATCGGCGCTTCATATTTCAAAATTATTTAATGTTTCAGTCGAAGATATTTTTGTTATTTATGACGATATGGATTTGCCTTTTGGAACTTTTAAGATAAAAAAAGGCGGAAGTTCGGGCGGGCATAACGGAATAAAAAGTTTGATAGCTCAATTACAAAGCGATAATTTTTTTAGAATAAGAATCGGAATCGGCAGACCGAATTTTGGAAAAAAAGTAAACGATTATGTTTTGTCGTCTTTTAGTAAAAGCGAGAGAGAAATTATTGATAAAGATATTTCGGAGAAAGTTATAGAAGCCGTGAAAGTGGCTTTATTCGAGTCGCCAATAATAGCGCAGAATAGGTTTAATAAAAAAGCGAGTAAAGAGTAGATAAATTTTGTTTAACAAAATTTTTTCAAGTTGACAAAAATTTTTAAATGTTATAAAATATAACTCAATTAATCAATGTTAAAAAAATAAATTAATTGTTGACATTATTTTAAAAGATTGTATAATGATTGCAATTAATTAATATTTTGA
>NZ_JBNMIZ010000211.1:0-4626 GCF_050873525.1 Brachyspira sp.
GTATTATTGTTTATAAAAAATTCAATAATACCTATAGTAAATAATTCTTTATTATCCAACGAATTTTTTATTACTTCTTGCATGTCTTCTATATTATACTTATAAAGATTACGGTCTTTTTTTATAATATCTGCATTGTAAAAATACGATTCTATATATATTATTATGGGGTCTAATCTAAGTTTATCTTTTATATTAAAATATTGAAAAATAGTAAAAGATTGTATATAAAAATATCTAGCTGAATCTATATTGGAATTAAGTTCTGATCCATATAGCATATAATTTCCATAAGCTAAAGATGCTCTTGCTATAAAATATAAATATCTTTCTTCATTGAAATACCTATTTTCTATCAAATTTTCTCTTTCTAATAATTGTTTAACAATTTTAGCTAAAGAAAAAAAATCATTTCCTATAGATAAAAAATTGGCTGTAGCCGTAGTTCTATGTCGTATACTTGTTATAATGTTTATAGCATCTTGCTCATTACCAATATATACACCGTCTTTTATACTTCCCTTATTTTTTAATGTTGTTTCTATGTCTATCTCATTTACTTTTTTATTAAAGAAATTACTTATTTGAATTCCTCCAATATCATCTAATAGATTTATTTCTTGTTCAGATTCTATATTATCATTTATCTCTCCTTTAATAATTAATTTAGCTTCTTCATTATCTTTATCAATTTCTAAGACTTTATTGGCATACTTTATTGCATTACTATTATCACTTAGTTGGTAATATATCTTGGATATAAAGAGTAATGTTATTCTTTTTTGATTATTATATTTTGTATTCACTTTTTTATCTTTTGTATTGTTAATCCATGTAAAATACATATCTTGTGCTATTTTGTAATTTTCCAACTTCATCATAATATATGCTTCATCTAATAGTAAATCATTTTTCTTTTCACTTAACAAAAGAGCATTTTTCCTATCATTTAAAGATAAAGCTTTTTTCTTATCGTTATCAATTGTTTTGTGAATCTCCTTATATGTATTTTTAATTTCATCTTCATATTGTTTATTTAAATTTTTTTTAAGCACAGAAAGTTTAAGATTAAGAAAGCTTAACTTTTTCATACACTTAATACCTTCATTTTCAAGCAGCTCTAATGCTTCTGGAATTTTTTCCAATCTAACATAAATACCAACTAAATTAGGAATACTTGATGATAATCTTTGATTTTTAGATATAGCTTTTTTATATAATGTTATTGCTTTATCTAAATCTTTCTCGTTAACCTCTGCGCGTCTTGCTATAATAAAATAATCCTCTGAATTATCATTAATATTAAAATTTAATCTCTTATTATTATTTTTTATTTTTTTATTAGTATTATTTAAATTAGAATTATTATATACATTATCATAGGATATACCTTTTTTCGATTTTTTATCATTATATATAGTAATATCCTCGTCTGGTGTTTCTTTAGGTAATAATTTAATAAATTCGGACTTACTATCTGTAAGATTATTTTTATATAAAACTAATAATTCGTTTAATGTTTCATTGTTAATTGTAATATTATTTTTTAAGTTATATTCTATATTGTTATATGAAAAAATGATTAGTAAAGAGGCTATTAATCCTTCAAGCATATTTTGTTTATATTTTATTTTATTATTTATATTCATAAATAATGAGAAATCATTTTCTTCTACCATCTTCATTAATAAAAATTTTATAATATAAGGATTTAGTTCTTCATCGTAAATAAAATGACGGCATGAATATATTAGTTGACTATTTTCATCATTATATTTATGTGCTACGGCAAACCCAGTAATATTATCATTACCTTGATTTAAATATTGTAGTGATAGACTTTCATATCTCAAATTGGCATACATTAAACCAAGTAAATTATTAATAATCTTTGATTTTGGATACTCTTTCAACAAACTTTTTGTTTTTGATATTGTTTCGCTTAATTTATATCCTTCAAGAGAATTCTCATGCAACTTGTTAACAGCATAATTAAAACTATTTATTAACCCATTAATTATAGTCTTTATTGAAGATTCTTTCATATTTCTTGTAGTATCATTTATATTTTTACATATCGGAATTTCCATATTATTAAAAAAAGATATACCTTTATATTTTAGTTTTTCTATCTCAGAATCAATATTAAAATTTTCTTTAAATAATTTAGTTTCATTTTCAAAATATATATTATTAGAGTTAACTTCATAGGAACAAATATTATCAATAGATATAGTTATTTCTTTTCCATCATTTTCTAATAACTTTACGGTATCTATATCTAATCTAATAATTTGTCCTTTAATTTCTTTGTTTCCAACCATAATTTCAATATTATAACCAATTTTAACTTCATCGAGAAAATTATTTTTTATAGACATATATCTCACCTTAAATAGTTAGCATATTACATTATACTATTATATATTATAAAATTAATTAAATAAAGTTCATTCAAACAACTTTCAAATAAAATTATATAATTTTTTACTCTTATTTTTTATTAAATAAGTTTTTTAGCCGCATCTATCAAACCGACAAATAAAGGATGCGGATTTGTTATTCTCGATTTTAATTCTGGATGGAATTGAACGCCTATCATATAAGGATGATTTTTAACTTCCACTATTTCTACCAATTCTCCGTTTTGCAATTTTCCCGTGATGATTAATCCGTTTTTTTCCATATCGTTTATATATTCGTTATTGAATTCGTATCTATGTCTATGTCTTTCGCTTATGATTTTATTTTTATATAATTTATAAGCCAAACTTTCTTCTTTTATTTCGCAAGGATAAGCTCCGAGACGCATTGTTCCGCCTTTCAATATATTTTTTTTCTGTTCTTCCATTAGAGTTATAATCGGGTATTTTGTATTTTCGTTTACTTCTATAGTATTCGCTTCTTTATATCCTAAAATATTTCTTGCAAATTCAACGCACATTAACTGCATCCCCAGACAAATTCCCAAATAAGGAATTTTATTTTCTCTCGCGTATTTAATCGCTTCAATTTTTCCTTCGATTCCTCGCTCGCCGAATCCTCCGGGAATTATAAAACCGTTTACATCTTTAAAATGACTTTCAATATCTTTATCGTTTTCCAAAGTTTCCGCAGAAATCCATTTAATATCGACATTAATATCGTTATAAATTCCGCCGTGATTTAGCGCTTCTATTAAAGATATATAAGCGTCTTTCATTGAAATATATTTTCCGACTATCGCGATTTTTACTCTTTCGTTTTTTATCGCTATATTTTTTTGTTTTATTATTAAACTATTCCAATTTGACAAATCTATCTTTTCGGTTTCAAGTTTAAAATGTTTGCATACCACATCGGAAAGCCCCTGACTTTCGAGCATCAAAGGAACATTATATATATTCGGTTCGTCAAAATTTTCAAATACATTTTGTTTTGGCAAATTGCAAAATAAAGCGATTTTAGCCTTATGCGAATCTTCCAAATGTTTATTGGTTCGGCAAACTATGATATCGGGAATAATTCCGCTTTGCATAAGCTGTTTTACGCTATGCTGAGTCGGTTTAGTTTTTATCTCTTCGGATGAACTTATAAATGGAATCAAAGTGACATGAATATATAAAACATTTTCTTGTCCCAACTCAGCTTTTATCTGTCTTATCGCCTCGATATACGGAAGCGATTCTATATCGCCGATTGTTCCGCCGATTTCGGTTATAACTATATCGGTTTTTTTAGGGTCGTTTTCTCTATAAATTCTATTTTTTATTTCGTTCGTAATATGCGGAATAACTTGAACCGTCTCGCCCAAATATTTTCCTTCTCGCTCCATATTTATGACATGCTGATAAATTTTCCCTGTTGTCACATTGCTGTATTTATTTAGATTTTCATCAATGAATCTCTCATAATGCCCGATATCCAAATCGGTTTCCGTTCCATCGTCCGTCACAAAAACTTCTCCATGCTGAAAAGGACTCATTGTTCCAGGGTCAATATTTATATAAGGGTCGAATTTTTGAATAGTTACGCTTAATCCTCTCGATTTTAGAAGTCTGCCCAAAGAAGCCGCCGTAATTCCTTTTCCAAGCCCCGATACGACTCCGCCCGTTACAAATATATGTTTTGTATTCATTTGAAAAACCTTAAATAATGAAATATTTTAATTTTTATAGAATATCATTAAAGAGGCATTAAATCAAGTAGATTTTTTATGTTTAATAAAATAATAAAATTTTAATTTATATTACCATGCCTCACAGCAATAACGAAAGTAAATTACACTGTCATTACGAGGGCTTTTAGCCCGCGACTTGCCAACGGCACACAGAGTGAAGTCGGGCAGACGCCAAGTAATCTATTTTCTGTGGATTGCTTCGTTCGTCAAAGACGGGCTTTAGCCTCACTCGCAATGACTAATTAAAATAGTCAATGACGAAATTTTTTTAGAATTTTTTTATTTTAAACTGTTGACAATTTTTTTAAATGTTGTATAATTTTAACTATATTAAAGATAAATAAAAGGAAATTTGTGGGCATAACTTATCACTTTAAACTTTTCAAAAATTATGTTTATTTAAATTATTTTCAATTTCAACTAAAGAGAGAATTTTATCATGAAAATTATAAAATGCATTTTTAATA
>NZ_JBNMIZ010000212.1:0-4588 GCF_050873525.1 Brachyspira sp.
ATAATACATTTAATACATATTTTTAACGGTTTTAAAAAAATTGAAGTTTTATTTTATCTTGTTTTTAGAAAATTAGATAAAATTTTAAGAATATTATTATTCTGTCATTTAGCGATTTAACTAAATTGTCATTGCGAGCGGGAGACTGCCCACTTTTAGTGTGAGTGAAGCAATCCAAAGAAAATATATTATTCCTACCGCTAATGACAATTATTTAAGAAATAAATCTATCAATCTCTACAAAAATATTATTCCTCACAACATCTCTTTTAAATTTTAATTCGTTCAAAATATTAAGTCCGATTTTAGCATCTTTCAAAGATTTTCTGATTTGCCAAAAACCAGCGTCCCATAATGAAATTTCAAATTTTTTCAAATTCAATTTTTCTATATTGTCGTAAAAAAAACTATATAATTCTTTTGAGATATTAATCAAATCTGAAGATTCTTTTGTCATAATTTTTTCTTTATTTTTCAAATATTCGCTTACAAATCTTTTATCGTTATCGTAATCAAAAAAAATATTTTTTAAATAAACTTCTTTATAATCGAAAGGATAAAATTGATTTTATATTTTATAATATTTATTTTTATAAAAAATATTATTCATAGAAACGGTTTGATTTGAATTTGAAAATAAACTCCAAACGATGCAGTCAAGTTTAAACTCTTCCGACAATTCTTCAAAATCTCCTTTCGGAATCACAAATTGGTCACTCCCGTTAAGCCAGTCGACTTTTGTAATTCTTCTAACGGCATGAATAATCATCGCTTTTTCAAAATTATCTTTGGTTATCGAAAACGAACCAGCGGACGATTGAGGCGCTGAAAAAATTGCGGTGAGATTCTGTTTTTGTAAATCGCTTCCGCAGCTCATAAGCGAACCTATAAATCCATCGCAAATTTTATCTCTTATATCTTTTCCCGAAGTTTTTACTTTTATTGCCGAAGAGAGCGGAACGAATGTATAAGAATTACGGACTCTTTTTATCCATTTATTCAATAATTTATTTCTGTCGACTACTTTAAAATTTTTTTTACCGATTTCGTTGCAATTATTGTCAAACACTGGAAGCGCGATATTTTCTTTTTTTATATTATATTCTTTCGATATTTTCCAAATTATAAAACTTACGGGAAACGGAGTAGTTTTTGAAGTGCTTTCAAAATTTGAAGAAGAAAATACAAATCCGTTTACAAATTTATAATTGCAAATATCTTCTCTAAATTTTTCGTTATTATTCGATTTTATATAATTCGTTTT
Source organism: Brachyspira sp. (assembly GCF_050873525.1). GTDB lineage: Bacteria > Spirochaetota > Brachyspiria > Brachyspirales > Brachyspiraceae > Brachyspira. Next base: position 1,265 of record NZ_JBNMIZ010000212.1, read on the forward strand.
TGAAAAAATTGCCAAATAAATATTTTTGCCCTTTACAAATTCTTTATTAATTCTAAACATAAATTGAGCGGACAATTCTCGCGAAGCCTCGCCTAATTTATTTTCATGCATAATATTTCTTATCAAACTATAACTTACATTTTTTTTGCTTTTTGAATTCGTTCCCGCGACTTGACTCGTGGCATAAGGCGGATTTATAAATATGAGCCAGTTCAATTCTTTATTTTCCAAATCCGATTTTAATTTGTTTGGAATTTTTTTATAATTAAATATTTTTTCTTTTAATTCTATATCGTCATTCAAATAATCGTATTGGAATATGCACGCGTTTTTAAATTTAGTTTTGCAATATTCAATATCTTCATTATCAATAGTCGACATATACAAATATTTATAAACCGATTTATCCAAATAAAATTCCAAATTTCCTTTTCCGCATGCCATGTCCCAAATTCTATATTTTCCGCTTTTTAATTCTTCGATATTTACCGCTTTGTCGATAAATTCCAGCGATTTTTTAGCGAAGGCAAAAGGAGTATAAAATTCGCCTAAATATCTTTTTTTGGAATTATGCTCTTTCATTGATTTTTTATTAGTTTATAAATTATTAAAATCGAGCGCTCAAATACGGCATAGGATTTTTATGGTCGCCGTTTATTCTCACTTCAAAATGGCAGTGTATTCCCGTAGTTCTTCCCGTATTTCCTATAAGCGCTATTCTCTCACCTCTTTTAACTTTATCTCCGCTTGAAACCAAAAGTTTAGAATTATGTCCGTAAGCCGTTTGATAGCCGTTCGCATGAGTGATTATTAAAAACCAGCCGTAGCCGTTTCGCCAGCCCGAATATGTCACTGTTCCGTCCGCAACCGCCAAAATCGGAGTGCCATAAGGTCCCGCGATATCGACTCCGTAATGATAGCTTCGCTCTTGAGTGAAAGGAGATAATCTCGCCCCGAATCCACTTGAAATTCTTCCTCCTCCAGCCACGGGCCATCCAGTCGGAATCTCTCTATGCAAAACGGATGATATTTGCAAAAACGAAAGTATATTTTTTTGATAGCTGTCGACTTCGTTTAAAATTTTATTTATATTTGTAGGTTCGTTATTTTTTATATAATAATTATCGTTATAATCTATTCCGTAAGATATATTTCTTATGGCGTTATTATAATCGTTCAAAGCGGCAGAATATCTATTTAAAGAATTTCTATAATCTTGTATCAGTTTATAAGTAGTCGCTTCTCTCTCTGAAAGAGCGATATAAAAATCTCCCGCGCTTTTTTGTCTATGATAAGCATCAAATCCCGTATATACCAAAGCCGAAAATATTAATAATAAAAATAATATCATAAAATTATTAATCGGAAGTCTTATTCCTTTTTCTTCATCATTATAAAATATTAATATGCTTCTTTCGTTATTTCCTTTTTTGATAATCGCCGATATTATGATTTTGAAAAAATTTCTTATTCCGCCCGTCAAATTATATAAAGCTTTAAAAAATTTCTTTATTCCGACAATAAATTTGCTTTTCGATTTTACATAAGGATTTTTATATACTTTAATTTTCTTTTTTGTATATTTACTGATTTTTTCTATTTTACTAAATTTATTTATTTTGGAAGATTTTTTATTTTCTTTAAAATTCAAATTATTTAAATCGTTTAAATTTCCGACTAATTTATTTGCAATATTTTTCGCTCTTTCCGAACTTTCTTCGTCAATATAATATTTATCCAATTCGCTGTCGAATTCGTTTTCTTTCGTATTATTGAAAATATCTTTCGTCTGAATAATAATTCTCCTTTCACAAATTTTATAAATTTACAAATTATAATCAATCGTCCGCAAATAAACTCCCGTCTTTATAGTTATCGTCATATCTTTTTGAAACATTTAAATAAGAAAAAGCCTTGTTTGTGGCTACTCTTCCTTTCGGCGTTCTCTTTATAAAACCGCATTGTATCAAATAAGGTTCTATAATATCTTCTATCGTTTCAATTTGTTCTGATAACGAAACTGAAATTGTGTCTATTCCTACGGGACCTCCGTTATAATGTTTAATTATCGCATTTAAATATTGTTTATCCAAAGATTCGAATCCGTTTTTATCTACGCCCAGTTTTTCCATAGAATCGCATGCAAAATCTTCGTCTATTTTTATAACATTTGAAACCGTTGCAAAATCAAAAACTCTTCTTAAAAGTCTGTTTGCAATTCTCGGCGTTCCTCTCGACCTTCCCGCTATTGAAATTGCAGCCGAATCCGTTATTTTTATATTCAAAAATGCAGAACTTCTTTTGACTATATTTGCCAAATCATCTTCCGTATAAAATTCCAATCTTTCCACTATTCCAAATCTGTCGTATAAAGGCGTGCTTAAAAGTCCGCTTCTCGTTGTCGCTCCGATAAGAGTAAAATGAGGAAGTTTGACTCTGAAACTTTTTGCGCTCGTTCCTTCTCCCACTTTTATATCGACAAAAAAATCTTCCATCGCCGAATATAAAACCTCTTCCACAACAGTTCTTAATCTGTGAATTTCGTCTATAAAAAGAATGTCTTTCTCTCCTAAAGTCGTTAATATTGAAGCCAAATCTCCCTGACGCTCTATTACTGGTGCGGAAACGGATTTTACGGCGACTCCGAGTTCGTTCGCTATGATTTGCGCGAGAGTCGTTTTTCCAAGTCCAGGAGGTCCGTAAAAAAGTATATGGTCCAAAGAAACTTCACGCTTTTTGGCGCTGTCTATATAAACCTTCAATTTTGATTTTATATTTTTCTGCCCTATAAAATCATAAAAACTTTTTGGTCTGATAGAGTTCGTTTCCAAATTATCGTAAGAAGTTTCTTCCGCTTTCGTTAAACTTTGATTTTCTTTATCCATTATATTTTTATAATACCATAATTAAATTAATATTAAAATAATTCTTATATTATATTATAATTAAGATATATAATCAATTAAAAAATGCGAGTATAAATGATTAATATAGAAGTAAAAGTAACGGCGGGAGCAAAATCAAATAGCTTCAAAAAAGAAAACGGGCTTTATTATATTCGAATAATGGCTAAAGCGATTGACGGAAAGGCGAATAAATCTATTATAGAATTTTTAGCCGAAGAACTTAATTTAAAGAAAAAAGATATTGAAATAATAAGAGGAGAAAAAAGCGGTAAAAAAATAATTTCTATAAATATTGAAGATAATATTTTGAGAGAATATATTGAAAATAAATAAACTTATTAAATATAATTGATTATTTTGAATAATAACATATAATAAAAATGTTGATAATTTTTTTAATATATAAATAATTTAATTA
>NZ_JBNMIZ010000213.1:0-4572 GCF_050873525.1 Brachyspira sp.
AAATATAAAATTTTACTTGACTTTTACTAATATTTTTATTATACTTAAAGAGCAAATAAACAAAAGGAGTTTATTATGAATAACTTAAAAAGATTATTTTTTACCGTTTCAATTCTTGCTATTTTCAATATTTCCGTATTTGCAAAAAGCGGTTTTGAATTTATACTAAATATTCCTCTGCAAATGGGAATAGGTATAATGCCAAAATATCTTAAAGATAATGCTGGAGCTAATGGAGAGGTATCTTTTGACGGCGGAATTACCGCTCAATTCGGGTATATGACGCAAATGTCAAGCCGTTTAGGAATAAGTTTATTGGCTGAATTTGGCTATTCCCATGACACTATCGCCGCATCTTTAAATGCAAGCTCGTTAAATTCGGGAATTGAAATGTATGCCAATAGAGTTGCTTTTTCCTATAGTTTTGACAGTTTACAAATTGGATTGCTTCCTAAATTTAATATAGGAAATTTTGCAATAGGAATTGGTGGAGGAATTAAAATACCTATGAAAGGTAAATTAATTACAAAAGTTCTCAATCAAGAACAATCGAACGAATTAGGAAGGGGCGATATAGCCAATATAATTAGTCCTGCAATTTTAGGTTATATAAAAGCTTCTTTGGATTATTCCATTTTCTTCAAGAATAATTTTGCTTTTAATATCGGTTTATATTTAGGATACGATATTGCAAAAGATAAATCTCTTGATATTAACGGAAAGAAAATATATTACGGCATTTTAGATATAGGAGTAGAATTAGGGCTTAAATACGGAGCAAGTATTGATTAATTTTAAATTAAAACTGATTTATACTCAAAAGCGTAAGCATTTTTATTTTAAATATTGTTTTTCTTTAGATTGCTTCATTACATTTGCAATGACGGTTAAAAACTTTGTCCATTACGAACGACTGATTAAGGAAGCTAAGTAATCCAAAATTAATAAAAATTGATTTTAAAATTTAACTTTATTAATAGTAGATTGCCACGCCTTCACTCTGTTTGGCTCGCAATGACGATATAAAATAACATCCGTATAACGAATTTTTATCTTATTGCGAGACAATACAATTTATATAAATTATTTCGGCAAATGATACAAAAATAATGGGAAGACTATTTTTTAGCCATTCTCGTAGACGCTAATTTTGTTTCAAAACCAATCAAAAAATAAGAATACTTGCAATATATTAAAATCATTATATAATTTGAGTTATAATAAATTATAATAACAAAAGCGGGGGAGCTCGTAATCGGGCTGAGAGGAAGTAATTAACTTCGACCCTTTTTACCTGATGCGGATAATGCCGCCGTAGGAAGTCGTCTTTATTGTAGATTTTTACGGGATATTCGCAACGGCTATCCCTTTTTTGTTGCAGAAAAGAATTTATAAAATTATAAAAAATAAAAATTACAATAAGGATAAAAATATGTTTAAGTCAATTTTTGAAAATGTTAAGATTAAACATCCGCTCATTCAAAATATTACAAATTATGTAACGATAAACGACTGCGCCAATATCATTCTTGCATGCGGAGGTTCGCCGATTATGGCTGAAGATGAAAATGAAGTTTCCGAAATCGCTTCAATTTGCAACGGACTAAATATTAATGTTGGAAATTTGGACGATGCCACAGTTCGAGCGATGATAATCTCTGGCAAAAAAGCGAACGAAATCAATAATCCGATTGTTCTCGACCCTGTAGGAGCGGGAGCTTCAAAACTTAGAACTCAAACCTCTTTAAGACTTTTAAGCGAAATAAAATTTTCCGTAATTAGAGGAAATGTATCCGAAATAAAATCTCTATCATATGGCAATATGTCAACCAAAGGAGTAGACGCGAGCGAATCCGATAAAATTACAGAAGATAATTTAGACAAAGCCGTAGAGTTTGCAAAATCATTTTCATCAAAAACTAATTCCGTAATCGCTATGACGGGAGCTATAGATATCGTAAGCGACAGTCAAAAAACTTATTTGATTCGCAACGGACATTCAATGATGGCAACGGTTACGGGAACGGGATGCCAGCTTTCCGCTATGACTGCAGCTTTTATAGCCGCTAATCCAAATCAGATTTTAGAATCTGCAGCGGCTTCCGTATGCGCTATGGGACTTGCTGGAGAAATCGCTTATAATCGTTTGACGAAACTTGACGGAAATTCTTCATATAGAAATTATATAATTGACGCGATTTATAATCTCACTCCCGAAGAATTGGATAAAGGAGCAAAATATGAGATTCGATAAAAAATTCGCCACTCTTTACGCTGTCACAGACAGAGCATGGACGGGCAAACAAAATTTATACGAACAAGTTGAATCGGCTTTGAAAGGCGGAGCTACATGCATTCAGCTTAGAGAAAAAAATCTTAACGAAAAAATATTTTTAGAAGAAGCGATAAAAGTTAAAGATTTATGCAAAAAATATAATGTTCCGTTTATAATCAACGATAATGTCGATATAGCGATAAAATGCAATGCGGACGGAATTCATGTCGGGCAGGAAGATATGGCGGTTTTAGAGGTTCGTAAATTAGTAGGAGATAAAATGATAATCGGAGTTTCCGTTCAGAGCGTAGACGAGGCTTTGGATGCGATAAAAAACGGGGCGGATTATCTCGGAGTCGGCGCTATGTTTTCAACTTCCACAAAACTTGACGCTAATATTATTTCGTTTGAAACTCTTAAATGTATTTGCAACTCGGTAAATATTCCCGTTGTCGCTATAGGCGGAATTGGAAAAAACAATATTATGAAACTCGCTGGAAGTAAAGTAGACGGCGTGGCTTTAGTAAGCGCAATTTTCGGAGCGGATGATATAGAAAAAGAATGCAGAGAACTTCGCAGATTATCGGAAGAAATGATTAAGTTATGAAATTAAAAGGCGCAATTTTTGATTTTGACGGAACATTATTCGATTCAATGTCCATTTGGCAAACGGCAGGCTCTAATTATATTAATTCCATAGGATGCGAAGCTGAAGAAAATTTTAACGAAATCATATCTTCAATGAGTTTGAGTCAGTCGGCAAATTATATAAAAAATAAATATAAACTTGATTTGACGGAAAAAGAAATTATAAACGGAATAAATAAGACTATAGAAAATTTTTATTTTTACGAAGCCTCTCCAAAACCAAATGTGAAATCATTTTTAGAGATTCTACAAAAAAGAAAAGTTAAAATGTGCATTGCTACGGCAACAGACGATTATTTAATCGAAACGGCTTTGAAACGAAATAAAATGGAGAATTTTTTTACTAAAATTTTTACATGTTCGTCCATTGGATACGGAAAAGACAAACCGAATATTTTTGAGGAAGCGTTGAAATTTCTTGGGACGAAAAAAAGCGAAACTCTCGTATTTGAAGACGCTTATTATTCTATAAAAACCGCTAAAATGTCGTCTTTTTTAGTGGCGGCTGTATATGATAAATACGAAGAGAAACAAAATGAAATTAAAAATATCGCCGATTTTTTTATTGAAGATTTTATAAATACCGATTTATTTTTTGAATCGTTATAAATTTGCAAAATAAAAAATAATTAATTTTAAGGAGAGACAAAATGAAAACTGCATTATCAATAGCTGGAAGCGACTGCAGTGGAGGAGCGGGCATTCAAGCGGACATAAAAACTATGACAATGAACGGAGTATATGCCATGTCGGTAATTACCGCTCTTACTGCTCAAAACACAACGGGAGTATCGGACATATTGGAGATTAGTCCCGATTTTCTAAAAAGTCAAATCGATATGATTTTTACCGATATTTATCCCGATGCCGTAAAAATTGGAATGGTTTCAAATTCTAAACTTATTGAAACTATCGCTGAAAGACTTGATTTTTATAAAGCTAAAAATATTGTGGTTGACCCAGTTATGGTTGCAACTTCAGGAGCAAAATTAATAGAATCTGACGCCGTTGCTATTCTTAAAAAAACGCTTATTCCTATGGCTGCTATTATTACGCCGAATATTCCAGAAGCTGAAATTCTTTCGGGAATTAAAATCGCATGCGAAGAAGATATGATTCTATCGGCAAAATCAATCGGAGAAAAATATGGATGTTCTATTTTGATTAAAGGCGGACATAACTTAAACGATGCAAACGATTTATTATATTCAAACGGAGAATTAAAATGGTTTTACGGCAGACGAATCAATAATCCGAATACTCATGGAACGGGCTGCACTCTATCAAGCGCCATAGCGTCAAATTTGGCAAAAGGCTACGATATGGAAAATTCTATAAGAAAAGCGAAAGATTATATTTCGGGAGCTTTAGAATCTATGCTTAATTTAGGAAAAGGCAGAGGACCTATGAATCATTCTTTTAATTTAAATGGCGAATTTTCAAAGGAGGCAGAATAATGAAAACCGTTAAATATTTGCTTGAAATGTCAAAAGAAATATGGGATAAATATAATAAACATCCTTTCATTATGGGAATTGAAAACGGAACTCTAAAAAAAGAAAAATTCCGTTATTATATTATTCAAGATTTCAAGAATATGACATTAAAACAAATGTGTTTTTCTCAAGTGCAAATGACTAAATTTATAT
>NZ_JBNMIZ010000214.1:0-4558 GCF_050873525.1 Brachyspira sp.
GAATACGAGCATATATATTTTAATGGTTTAAATAATATAAATGGACAATTTCCACTAATTCTTTCTATATTACAATGTAATGATGAAGAAGAAACCGAAAAAATAAAATTGGTTTCAAAATTATTTGACAGGAATTTTGTAATATTAAATCTTACTAATAGTTATGATTCTAATAGATTTAATGATTCTTTAAATTATTTATTAAAAGAAATTAGGGAAAAGTCAGCAGGAGAAATAAAAGAAATTTTTGATAATGAACTTTTGAATAATATAAAAAAAGCACAAAATATAGATGAAAAATCAAAGTTAGAATTATTTGAATATAGATTTTTTAAAAATGTAGGATATACAACATTAAGTAGAAAATTCTTAAGATATTTCTTTGCGAGAATTGAGCATTATTTAGCTGATAATATAAAAAGACCTACAAAAACTTACCATCAATTTGTAGTCCAAGCACAAGGGAAAGAAGTCCATCATATAGAACATATTGTAGCTAGGAATGAAGAAAATTTAAAAATGTTTAACAACGATGAAGAAGAATTTGAAATTCAAAGAAATCGTCTTGGTGCTTTGCTTATCTTTAAAGGAAAAGATAATAGTTCATCAAGCAACGAACCATTTAAAGATAAACTTAAGACTTATGATAATAGCGGGATATTATTAGCAGAAAGTTTATGCGAAAATTTTTATAAAAGTAATTTAGATTTTACTAATTTTATTAAACGAAAAAAACTTGATTTTAAATCATATGATAAATTTGGAAAAGAGGAAATAGAAGAAAGGCATAAACTTTTATTTGAAATTAGTAAAAAGATTTGGATTGAAGATTAATAATATTTTAACTATAAAATAAAAATTATAATAATTAACGGAGATTTTTATAATGAAAGTATTGATAACAGATAATATAAATAAATGCGTGAAAGATATAATATCAGAAACTGCAGAGGCGGTTTTTCTTCCGACTATGAGCGAAGAAGAAATAATAAAAATAATCGGCGAATATGACGCTTTGATGGTTAGGAGTCAGACTAAAGTAAATCGAAATATAATCGAAGCGGGGAAAAATCTAAAAATAATTGGAAGAGCGGGAGTTGGAGTCGACAATATCGATGTAAACGCTGCAACCGAAAAAGGAATTATAGTAGTAAACTCGCCCGATGGAAATACTATAGCCGCATCCGAACATACGATAGCCTTAATGCTTGCAATTTCGCGAAATATAGTTCCAGCGTCTCAATCGACAAAAGAAGGAAAATGGAATAGAGATTCTTTTACGGGAACTGAACTTTTTGGAAAAACTTTGGGAGTAATGGGATTTGGAAGAATTGGAAGAAAAGTTGTAAATATCGCTTTGTCAATCGGAATGAAAGTTATAGTTTACGACCCTTTTGCAAACGAGGAAACGGTTATTAAAGCATGCGCTTCATACGAAACTTCTTTGGATAATTTTTTGCCTCAATTAGATTATCTCACAATTCATATTCCGAAAACTGCCGATACGATTAATATAATAAATAAAGAAAACATGAATAAAATGAAAAAAGGCGCTATAATAATCAACTGTTCGAGAGGCGGATTGGTTAATGAAAACGACTTAAAAGAAGCTTTAGAAAACGGACAAATTTCGGCGGCGGCAATCGATGTTTACGAAAACGAACCGAAAATTGAAACCTGCCCTTTGATTCATTATAACGGAAATAATATAATACTAACTCCGCATCTTGGAGCAAGCACTAAAGAAGCTCAAATTAATGTGGCTTTGGATGTGGCGTCTCAAATAAAAAAAGTTCTTTCGGGAGGCTATACCGATTCTGCCGTTAATATTCCATCGCTTAATCCTGAAAAATTAGAACCCGTTAAAGATTATATGAAGATTTCTGAAAACGCTGGAGAGATTATCGGACAAATATCTAAAGGAAAAATAAAATCGTTTGAAATAACCGCGCATGGAGAACTTATAAAATTGGATATCGAACCTTTGGTAGTTGCCGTCCTAAAAGGCGCTTTATCTTCAATATTTCATGATGTTAATTATGTGAACGCTCCATTTTTGGCAAAACAGAGAGGAATAGAAATAAAAATTATAAAATCGGAAGCTCCTTCGAGTTATACGAGTTTATTAAAAGTAAAAATGATAACCGACATTGAAGAGAATGCCGTTTCGGTTTCTTTGATAGCAAAAAATATTGCACGAGTGGTAAAATTAAACGATTATGATGTTATAATAAAACCTAACGAACATATACTTATTGTGCCTCATATAAATCAAGTCGCTATGGTTGCGAAAGTTGCAAACGCTTTATGCGAAGACAATATTAATATCGGCTCGATGAATGTGTCGCAAAATATTAAAGGAAGCGATATGTCGATAATGGCTATTGATATTGACTCTTCATTAAGCGAAGAGATGTTAAATAAAATATCGAAAATAGACGGCGTTCATAATCCGAAGTATATTAAATTAACGGTTCTATAATCGGTTTTTATATTCTGTAAATTCTACAATTCCAAATTCCGATATTTATACTATGTTTAAAGTAAATATTACATTAAGAGGAAGAGTTCAGGGCGTTGGTTTCAGATATTACGCCAAAAAATGCGCGGACGAGATGAAAGTCGCGGGAAAAGTCTGGAATAATTATGACGGTTCGGTTGAAATAATAGGATATTTGGAAACTAAAAAAGAAATAGAAGAATTTGTGGAAAAAATAAAAAAAGGTCCCGAAATGGCAAGCGTCAAAGAATCGAATGTGGTTATAATTCCTTCCGACCCGCCCGTTGATGAAACTTTTGAAATGGATAATTAATAATTGACGGTATGATAAAAAATAATATTTTAAAAATATTTACGATTTCAATTTTATCCTATTCTCTATTCGGAGAAAATTATATAAATTATAAAGTAGAAAACGGAGACACTTTATACGGAATAGCATTTTCGCATGGAATGTCGGCTAGTGAATTTTTGAGATTAAATAATATTGAAGACGCAGACAAGTATAATCTTAAAATCGGGGAGACGCTTAAAGTAAAAGAAAAAGAATACAGCTTGGTTTTTGATTCGGTAAATAAATCATACGCTTTGGATGTCGATAAATCTAAATCCTACAAAAATTATAAAGTAAAAAACGGCGATACGGTTCTTGGAATTGCTTTTTCGCATGGAATGTCGGCGAGCGAATTTTGTGCGATAAATAATATAAAAGATTTCAATAGATATAATCTCAAAGTCGGCGAGATTTTAAAAGTAGCTAATAATATTGAAAAAAATTCGGATAGTTCGGTTAATAGAAATTCGGTAGAAAATATAAAAAAAGAAATTGAATCAAATAATCAAAAACCGCAAAATAATAACGAAAATAATTTTGAAATATACACGGTTAAAAACGGAGATACGCTTTTTGGAATAGCATTCGACAGCAATACTCCCGTCAATGATTTTTTAAGAATAAATAATATAGAATCTCCATTGAAATATAAATTGAAAATCGGCGAAAAATTAAAAATATTTCCTCAAAAAAATAAAAATAATACGGTAGACGATAAAAAAATAACTTCGGTTTATAAAGTGAAAAAAGGCGATACGCTTTCGGCAATAGCAATAAATAATTCTATGTCGTTAAACGAATTACTAGAATTGAACGGATTAAACAGAAATTATTTGCTAAAAATCGGAGATAATATAAAAGTCTATAATAAAATAAATTTAAATAATAATTTCAATAATCAAAATTCTACTCCAAAAAGAGAATACCGAAAAATTGAAGATTATAAAATTAAAAAAGGCGACACTTTAAGCGAAATAGCCGTTGCAAAAGGAATGGATTTACTTGAAATATATTCTTTAAACGGATTAAACGACAAATCTATAATTAAAGTTGACGAGATAATAAAAGTTTACGCGGAAAAAGATAAAAAAACCGCTTTGGTTGATTCTACTTATTCGGTTAAAAAAGGAGACACTTTATATTCTATAGCTCGAAATCATAAAATGGTTTTGGCGGATTTGCTCCAATTAAACGATATAAAAGATTTGAATAATTATACTTTGCAGGCGGGCGCTATTTTGAAAGTTAAAATATTAAAAACTATTTATACCGATTTTGACGATTTGCCCGAAAGTTCTTTTATTTTTCCATACATAGGAAGCATAGTTTCAAAATACGGAACGGACGAAAATAATTTGGCAAACAGAGGAATAAATATATCGGGAAAAGCGGGCGATAAAGTCGTTGCCGCCGATTACGGAATAGTGGAATATTCGGACGATATAAGAGGTTTCGGAAAGGCGATTATTATAAAACATAAAAACGGATACACTACCGCATACGCTCATTTATCGGAATCAAAAGTTAAAGCGGGAGATATAGTAAACAAAGGAGATTATATAGGAAATATCGGCGATACGGGAATGATAAATAAAAACGAACTTTATTTTAAAATTTCGTATTTAGGTATGCCTATAGACCCTTTGAAACTGCTCAATAAAGATTAATTTTTTTATTTTAAACAGAAAAGAATTTATTTAATAAAAATATATTAACCTATAAAA
>NZ_JBNMIZ010000215.1:0-4526 GCF_050873525.1 Brachyspira sp.
ATACATGAAAAAATATATTATATTGTTTCTATTTATATCGGCGCTTGCCTATTCTTTTCCTTACAAAATGTATACGGGAATGACGGGAGCTTTAAGACTTGGCGGAACTCTTTATTTGGATAATTCTAGAATAAAAAAAGGAAGTAAAGAATATACTTTATCGAGTCCGATAATGCTTAATTACGGAGTGTTGAGAAATTTCGACATATTTGCGAGAGTTCTTCCAATCACATATATACCGAAAGTTGGAGTCGGAGTTGAAGGAGAGCCTCAATTTTCGATTATGCCGAGATACCAGTTTTTTAACGGTTTCATAGGAGCGGTTGAATTTTTATTTCCAGGTTCTTCAAAACAGAAATTTGGAATCAATCCTCAACTGCATTATTTGATAGGTATGGGCGATTTTTTCACTATGTTTGCAAATTTGGAACTTCCAATGTATTTTAAGGACCCGAGAGGAGTCGTTGAATCTATAAGATTAAAATTTGCAGTCGGAGTATATCCCGGTTCTTTATTCGGTTTTTCTTTGGCGGGAATATATTTGGAATATCATTTTGCTTACGATTTTTATAATAAGGCTACTCTTTATTTGAATCATTTGGGACCGGGAATTTATTTGGTTTTGAATAATGAGGCGAGTTTATCTTTGAATTTTAGTATTTACTGCGAACAGTTTGCAAGCGGTTTCTATTGCGGAATTGGAGCTTATGTTTCCTATACTTTTGATTTTAATAGATTTTTATAATTAATTTAATAAACGATTTATAATTTACAATGAAAAAAATAAACATGACTGAAGAATATTTTTTATGGCAGAATAAAATAAAATTTTCGGATACGATTAATATAGACAAAAATAAAAAAATTATTCTAAAAAATAAAAAAACTAATTCAAATAATCCAAATAAAAATAAAAAAGTCGGAACAATGAATAAAATTAATGATAATACAAATAATGATATTGAAATTAAAAACGAAGAATTAAAGAAAATATATTTGGAAGTAAAGGAATGTATGAAATGCGAAAAATTATGCAAGTCGAGATTGAATGTCGTATTCGGACGAGGCGATGAAAATCCAGATATAGTTTTTGTGGGAGAAGCTCCAGGCGCGGACGAGGATAGATTGGGATTTCCGTTTGTCGGAAGAGCGGGAAAACTTTTAGACAAATGGATTGACGAACTTAAAATAAATAAATACAATTTTTATATAATGAACGCATTAAAATGCCGTCCGCCAGAAAACAGGGACCCTTTGCCAGAAGAAAAAATAAATTGCCGAAACTTTTTTGTTCGTCAGCTTGAAATACTTAATCCAAAAATAATATGCGCTCTCGGAAGACATGGATTCGGGAATTTAATCGAATTCGATTTGAAAACTCCTTTTGGAAAAGCGAGAAATACGGTTCATTATTACAAAAATAAAGATAAAGATGTTCCAGTAATCGCAACATATCATCCCGCTTATGTTTTGAGAAATCAAAAAGAAGAAACGAAAGTAATAAGCGATTTTGAATTTATGTTAAAAGAATTGAATAATATTTCGGAGAATAATTGATAGTTTATTTTTTTATTATAATTATTATAAATATTTTTTTTCAAAATTTTCTTTTTGCAAATTCAAACGATTATAATAACGAAATTAATAAAATTCAAAATTCAAATCTCCCAGAAAAACCGAACATATTCGATAAAATAAACAATAAAGACAGCGTTAAAGATATGATATTAAATATTTCTTTATATTTGGAAAACGGTGGCGATATAAATATAACGGACAGCGAAGGAAATACTTTATTAATGAAATCCGTTTCTTTGGGATATTATGATTTGGCAGATTATATTTTGCTTAATGACGCCGATATTTCGATTACCAATAATAACGGAGAGAACACTTTGATTTTGTCGGCGGATTATCCATATATAATCAATTTGCTTTTGAATAATAATACTGCCGATTTGAATATTGCGGATAATAAAGGAAAAACCGCTTTATTTTATGCATGCGAATTTGGAAATTTGAATTCTGTTAAATTATTGATAAAAAACGGAAGCGACATAAAGAAAAGAGATATTTTCGGGAAAACGATTTTAATGTATGCGGTTGAAAGCGAAAATTTGGAACTCATAAAATATTTGGTAGAAGATATTGAAGTCGATATAAACGAAAAAGACGACTGGGGACAAAACGCCATATTTTTTGCAACAAAAATAAGCGTGGCAAGATATTTAATTTATAAAAATATTGATTATTCGACTACAAATTCAATCGGGCTAAAGGCTCATGAAGTTTTAAAATATAACGGCTATAATAATTTGTCGACTTATTTAAAAAAATTAGAAAAGAAATAGCTTAAGAATATATAGTTAAAAATATATTTAAAAAATTTTCCAATAATCCGAAAATATTTAATAGCATATCGGAGTAAATATGAATATTAAAGTTGTTTTACTGTTTATTATAATAAATATGTTTCTTTTCGCTCAATATACGGCAAATAACGATATATTGATTAATACGGGAGCGGGAAGAGTCGATTATACCACATACACAATTTATGCGGACGCAACGGCGGATATGATTACCGATAAAGTATTGCAGCCCGAATCTTTTTTAATATTGCAGCAGCAGGCGGAAGAAGAAACCGTAAAAACTTTATACGATACTTTGGCGAGAGTTTCTATAAACAGCGATTTTACTATATATAATTTGATTGAAAACGATAAAGATTTAACGGAAAAAATCATGGACGCGCTAAATAACGCGAGACTTTTGGGAGTTTCTTATCCGACAAGAACGAGCGTTAAAGTTCTTATGGCTTTGGATATTATAACGAATAATTTGATTTCCGATTTTATTAGAAGCGTCAATTCTTATAAAACCGAACCGATAGTGACTTATTTCGATGCGGGAAAAGATTATGACAGTTTGGTTATAGACGCAAGGAATATAGGTTTTAATCCTTCTTTATTTCCAACCGTTTACGATGAGGACGGAAACGCTATTTACGATATAGCTTATATAGATAAAAATGTCGCATCAACAAACGGCTATATAACATATTCCACAAATTCTTATTTAACTAACGAAAATATTAAAAATGTGTTGGGAGAAAATCCTTATAATGTAGTTGCTTGGAGAACGAGAGGAAGACTTGCGGGCGATTTGGTTATAGGAAACGAAGACGCAAGCATAATAATGAGCGGAACTAGATTGAAAAACGCTTTGAAAAATTGTAAAGTGGTTTTTATAATAGATTAAAATTTATTTATGGGAATATATAATAAAATTATGACGGTTAATATTAAAAATATTTTAGTTTACGGCATTCGATTTGGCTTTCCGTTTTTTGGCGTTTAGACGCCAAAGTATTCATTTTCAAAAAACAATTTAAATTAAAAAATATAAAAAACATTTTAAAAATCAAACAAAAGGAGATAAATTATGATAGTAGTAATGAAACCGAACGCGAAAGAGGAATATATAAACAATATTACCGAAAGATTAATTAACGCGGGACTTGGAACGAATAAAATAGTCGGAGTTGACTGCACCGTTATCGGTATAGTCGGCGATACTTCAAAAGTAGACAGAGAGCTAATATCGACTTTGCCCGGCGTGGCGAGAGTTTTAAAAGTTCAAGAGCCTTTCAAAAGAGCGAATAGAGCTTTCAAAAAAGAAGACACTATAGTTAATGTTTCGGGCGTGAAAATCGGAGAGAAAAAACCCGTTATTATTGCGGGACCTTGTTCCGTTGAGAGCGAAGAGCAGGTTATAAATATCGCAAAAAGCGTAAAATCCGCGGGAGCTTTAATATTGAGAGGCGGAGCTTTCAAACCAAGAACTTCACCTTACGCGTTTCAAGGTTTGGCTTTGGACGGACTTAAAATTTTGAAACTTGTCAAAGAAGAAGTTGGAATTCCAATCGTAAGTGAAATCGTTTCAATTCGTCATTTGGAAGAATTCGATAACACAGTCGATATGATTCAAATTGGAGCAAGAAATATGCAGAATTTTGAATTATTAAAAGAAGTGGGAAAATTAAAAAAACCGATTCTATTAAAAAGAGGACTTGCAAATACAATGGAAGAATGGTTAATGAGCGCGGAATATATTTTGGATAAAGGCAATAGCGATGTGGTTTTATGCGAAAGAGGAATAAGAACATTTGAAAATTATACTCGTAATACTTTTGATGTTAGCGCAATTCCCATGATAAAAAGAATGAGCCACTTACCCGTAATAGGCGACCCTTCGCATGCGAGCGGAAAATCTTGGATGGCAATGCCTTTGACATTAGCGGCTTTATCTGCTGGAGCGGACGGAATGATAATAGAAGTTCATAACGACCCTGAACATGCTTTATGCGATGGCGCACAGTCAATCAAACCAGAAGTATTTAGCGAAATAATGGAAGCGGTAAATATGATTAGCGAAACTGTGGATAAGATAAAAGCTAAACATGGTGGCAGAGTTTATACTAAATAAATTATATTATTAAAAATTATTGTTTAAAATAAAAATCG
>NZ_JBNMIZ010000216.1:0-4432 GCF_050873525.1 Brachyspira sp.
GTATTATAATGAGAATATGAATTATAACGATAAAATACAAAAGAAAAGAGAAAAAGAAAAATATCTGGTTTTTCTTATGATAAAAATTTTTTGCAATTCCAATCATAAAAATAATATTTGCGCGAAATGTATGGAATTATATGATTATTCAAAAAATCAAATCGACAAATGCAGATTTATGGAAACTAAAACTTTTTGCAGCGTTTGTCCTTCTCATTGTTATAAAAAAGATATGCGTGAAAGAATAAGAGAGGTTATGATTTTTTCGAGTAAGAGAATGATTTTTTATCATCCGATTTTAACTTTAAAACATGCGTTTATAATTTTAAAAGCTAAATTAAAAATATAATCGGTAAAATTTTTTGAAAAAATTTTATTTAAAACTATTGACAAAAATTCTAAATATCGTATAATTCAATCATTATGTTATTAAAATTCTTATTTAATACTTTGGTGACAGTCAACAGTCAACAGTCAACAGTCAACAGTCAACTTGCAATAATTTAAAGTTATTATTTTTATTCATTGCAAAATATATTTTTAATTCTATATTTCCAACGCAAAATATTTGTCGTTTTAGGAGTTCAAATGGGACTCGGCAATAAATTATTAAACGGCAAAATAAGAAATAAAATCGGATTAAAGATTATAAATAAATTAAAAATAAATTCCGTTTCGATAAACGATATAAATAAAGAATTATATATTCCACTAAAATATGATAATTCAAATTTAGAAATGTTTTTATGTAAAATAAATAACGCCAAAGTTTATTCAAGCTGGGGATTTTATTTTACAAGTGACAATAAAATAATAAAAGAAGTTTTGCCTTTTGAAAGAATATTGCAGTTATCTTCGGAAATCGGAGGAAGATTTGCATTTTATAATTTTAGATTTAAAAAGAAAATCGATTTAAATGTTTTTAGTTTGCAATCAATATGGAATGTCTGCTTCGGACATTGGATACATGAAACATTGCCAAAATTATTTATATTAAAAGATTCTGGATTATTGAATGAAATAGACGCTTTTATACTTGGAGACGGATGCCAATCTAAATTCCATAAAGAAAGTTTAAAAATATTTGGTTTAGAAAATAAAAAGATAATATATATTTCAGACGAAACGGAAATTATATGCAAGAATTTATATTTATCTTCATTCCCAAGCGAAACGACACATTATCCTTCAAAATGGATTTACGATAAATATAAAAAATTATCTGAAGAATTAATCAAAAAATACGATAAAAATAGATTTCCTAAAAAAGTATATTTAATCAGAAAGAAAGTGAAAACGAGAAGAATATTAAACGAAGACGAATTAGTCGAGATATTAAAACCTTTCGGATACGATTATTTATGTCCAGAAGATTATTCTTTGGAAGAACAATTTTGCATTTTTTATAACGCCGACAAAATAATATCCGTTTTGGGAAGCGGACTTACAAATTTGGTATGTTCAAAAGAAACGGTATCGGTGCTTGGCATAGCTCCAAAAAACAGATGGGAAGACACATATAAGTTTATGTTAGAAAATTTGGGAGCTAAATATTCCGAATATATAGAATGTAATGAAAAAAATTTTGTATATCATAATAAGCATAATAAAAATAACGATTTTGATTTTTATTTGGATATAGACAAATTTAAAATAGTTTTTAATAAATTTGAAAATTTAGAATAAAATTAAAAAATTTATTTATTATAAAACTTCGGCGCTAAAATTCCCATTAAGCACATAATAATAAATCCGCTTGATAACGCGAGTATAGGATTCAAAGTTATTCCGCCTATTAAAACTCCGATAAAAGACGCTATTGCTACGAGTCCCGCATAAGGTATTTGAGTTGTCACATGTTCGAGTAAAGGACAGTTGCTTCCCGTAGACGAAAGTATAGTCGTGTCGGATATTGGAGAGCAGTGGTCACCGAATACTGCTCCAGAAACAACAGAACCTACATTTATAAGAAGGACATTAAGCAAAGCGTCTCCTGTCAAATTGCTTGCAAGTCCAGTGGCTATTGGAATAATTATTGGAATCATTATTGCGAAAGTTCCCCAGCTTGTTCCAGTAGAAAAAGCTATTACGCAGCCGAGCAAATAACCGATTGCAGGCAAAAGCCAAAGAGGAAAACCGCCTCCTTTTACCGTTTCGGATAGAAAAGCTGCAAGTCCTAGTCCGCCGTCTTCGGGGCTTGATTTAATTACATTTCCAATCGTCCAAGCGAGCGCCAATACGACTAAAGCGGGAACCATTGATTTTACGCCTTCCATTATAGAATTTCCCGCCGAACGAATATTTAATAATTTTCTTGCTATATAATAAATATACATTATTATTAAAGATATTACCGCTCCGTAAAAAAGAGATTTTGAAGCGTCAGTTTGTATAAAAGCCTCGCTAACGCTCATACTTGAAAACGCTTGAGAGATATTTTCTATTCCGTCAGTTCCAACCAATCCCATATATGTCGTTATCGGAAACATTACTATGCAGGCTATTATAAGAACGGATATAGCTATAACCATATCGAACCATTTTGCCGTATCGTTTGAAGAAGTTTCCAAATTTCCGGGACATGCTCCGTATAATTCTTCGTTAAATAATTTTCCGTTTTGCGCCGCGTCTTCGCTTCTTTTCATTGGACCGAAATCTTTTAACCATAAAGAAGTCAAAACTACGAAAGTTAAAGTAAGTAGAGGATAAATAGAGTAAGGAATCATTCTTATAAAGAAAATAAATTCGCTCATATTCAAAGATGAAAAACCTTCCGAATCTCTTATATAACTCATAACGGTTACAACCCAAGTCGATATTGGAGCGAGTATGCATACTGGAGCCGCCGTAGAATCGAGTATATAAGATAACTTCGCTCGAGATATTTTTTTCTCATCGCAGGCGGGACGCATAACCGTTCCAACGGAAAGACTATTAAAATAATCGTCTATAAATATTATAAGTCCGAAAAACCATGTGAATATTAAAACGCTTTTTTTTGTTTTAAGATATTTGCTCGCCCATAAACCGAAAGCTTTTGTAGCGCCCGTTTTTGAAAGCATACTTACGAAAGCTCCGAGCAAAGCGCAGAACAATAATATTCGCACATTCCAAGAATCGCCCGTCATAGCCGCGACTTTATCGGTAAATATCGTAATAGCCAAAAAAGGATTTCCATGAGCTATTATTAAAGTTCCCGATAATATTCCCAATGTAAGAGATATTATTACTTCTTTTGTAACCAAAGCCAAGATAATCGCCAAAAGCGGAGGAATAATTCCAAATAAACCGTAATGTTCCATAATTCAAACTCATATAATTTTACTTTTTATAGTAATATTTTATATTGAATTTTATCTTTTGTCAATAGTTATTATATTTTATTTATCAAAAATATATTTATAAACATTCTCCGATAATGGAATTCCGTTTTTCATGTAGTTTTCGGCGCAGGCTTCTTTTTTTTCTCCGGGAATCGATATAGTTTCGTCTTTATTCATAGCGGGTTCTTTTTTTATATCGTCTATAAAAGATTGAACGGTATTCAAAAAAGTTTCCATATCGTTGAAAAGCGAAGGGTCGATAACGAGTATAAAAGTAGCGAGATTTCTTTTTTTATCCATTTCGGAATACATTTTAACCAGATTATTGCAATAAACATTTCCAATTAAAAGTCCCGTAAAAGCTTCAACCATAGTCATTATTAAATAGCCTTTAACTCCGCCGAATGGAACGACATATTTTATTTTATTCGGGTCGGAAGATGGATTTCCATTTTCATCAACCCCCCAATCCAAAGGCACAGTTTCGTTATTATCTCTTGCCGTAAATATTCTTCCAAGAGAAACTTTACTTGTCGCCATATCGCCCAATATAAAATCTCTTTTTGCGGGAAAACCGTAGCTTATCGGATTTGTTCCAAAGAATGATTTTTTTCCGCCGAAAGGAATAACGCAAGGGTCGGTATTAACCATTATGAGAGAGACTTTTTTATCGTCTATCGCCATTTTATTATAATAGCCCAAAGCTCCGCAATGACTATTGTTTTTTATTCCTATCAAAGATATTCCCTGTTCGTTTGCCGTTTTTATAGCAAAGTCCATAGCGTATTTTGTGGCGACATGCCCAAATCCTCCGTCCGCGTCCATCGAAGCAAAAGAAGGTTTTAAAACATTTATTTTAAAATCTGAATTTAAATTTATTCCGCCGTTTTTCATTCTGTTAATATAATGCTCGACTCTCAAAACGCCATGCGAATGAATTCCTCTTATGTCGGAATATAAAAGAACATCGGTAATTATTTGGGCTTGTTTGTCGTCAATTCCCGCGCTTTTTAATTTGCTTAAAGTGGCTTTTTTCAATTCTTCGTATTTTACGATTATCATTTATTTTTATAACCTGCCTATTCCATAATCATTAGTAAATATTATAA
>NZ_JBNMIZ010000217.1:0-4424 GCF_050873525.1 Brachyspira sp.
ATATAGCAATATGATATATAATATTGCTATTATTTTAATTTTAATTAGTGGAAAAAATTATGAAGAAAATTTTATTATTTTTATTTTTAATTAATTTGCTTAACGCTCAAAATATTACGAGGACGAGCGAATATTCTCAAAATTGGGTTAATCGAATAAACCGAAAAACTATAGATATGCAAGGCGCTCTATACGAAGCTATTCCCGGAGGAAATTGGGTTTTGATTTCTGGCAGGTCGCCTTTTTTACTTATAAAAGAATATAAATTTTTAGGAGCGCGTTCCGAGTCTCAGGCATATTATTCTCATCAACAGCCAATAAGTTTATTCTTCGATAACGCTCCGAGTTTGGGAATAATTATGATAGAAGGATATTCGATTGAAGGCGCTAAAATAACGAGATTTTCAAAATATGTTCCGAGTTATGAAGAAAAATTGGACGCTTGGAAAGAAGACAACGCAACTTTTACTAATGACAGATGGGTTGCAAATACAAATGCAAATTGGAGAAAATTTCCCGTGCCTCAACCCGAAGATGTTAACTGGGCGAGCGGAGATTATGCGGGCGAATTATATTAATAAAATTTATAAATGCAATATATTTTTATTATAGCGGTTATATTTTTAGTTATCACGGTTTTATTTTTTATTACAAATAAACAGACAATATCTTTCGATAAAGACTGGATTAATTTAATAAAAGAGAAAAGAGTAAGTGCCGACAAAAATTATATTTTTCAAAAAGACGGCGAACTTATTATAGACGGAAAAAAGAAATTAAATTTTATAAAAGCGATTTCAAATAATGCGGCGGTTTATAGTCATAGCGATTATATCAATAAATTTATGCTTGTGTTTTCGGACTATCCTTCGATTAAAGTGACTTTTATGGAAGGATATATTTCAGAAAATGGAAAACTTTATTATACTTACGCTTATAAAAAATCTTATTATAACAAGCTTCATTTGTGGATGCAAAAAAACGGAGTATTCGAGTCTAAAGAAGTTTGGATTGCTAAAAAAAATATAAATTGGAAAACATTTCCTGCTCCTATGTCGAACGATATAAATTGGGAGAAAAGAGCGCCGATTGGGGATTTATCGAATTAATTAAATTAAATTATTTGCAAAAACCTAATAACCGAATTATAATTAATCCTAATAATAAAAATAAAATTTAAAATAAAATTTTTTTAATAAAAATTTTTAAAAATAAAAATCATAAAATAAAAAAGGAAATTATTATAAATGTCCTATTCCGATAAGATTAGAAATTTCTGCATAATAGCTCATGTCGACCATGGAAAAAGCACTCTGGCGGATAGAATAATAGAACATACAAAAGCGGTTTCAAGCAGAGAAATGAAAGCTCAAATACTCGATTCGATGGATATAGAAAGAGAGCGCGGAATCACAATAAAAAGTCAGGCGGTAAAATTATCTTATCAATCGAAAAACGGAGAAACTTATACTTTTAATTTAATAGATACTCCGGGACATGTAGATTTTAATTATGAAGTGTCTCGTTCGCTTGCCGCATGCGAGGGAGCGATTCTTGTCGTTGACGCGGCGCAGGGAGTCGAAGCTCAAACTATTTCTAATTTTTATTTGGCTTTTGAAAATAATTTGGAAATAGTTCCCGTAATAAATAAAATAGATTTGCCAGCGGCTAATATCGAACTTTGTAAATCTCAAATGGAAAAAGAATTCGGAGTAAATCAAAACGATATAGTTTTAGCGAGCGCAAAAAACGATATAGGAATTGACGAAATATTGGAAGCGGTTGTAAAAATGATTCCTCCTCCAAAAGACAATTCCAATCTCCAAACGAGAGCTTTAATATTCGATTCTTATTATGATGCTTTTAGAGGAGCGGTTATGATAATAAGAATATTTGACGGAGCGATAAAAAAAGGCGATAAAATTCTTTTGATGGAAAGCAAAGCGGTTTACGAAATCGAAGAATGCGGAACTTTACTTTTGGGACTCAAACCTTTAGACGAATTAAAAAGCGGAGAGGTTGGATATATAATCGCGGGAATAAAAAATATCTCGGACATAAAAATCGGAGACACTATAACATTAGAAAATAATCCTTCGAGCGAACCTCTTATAGGATATAAAGAAGTTTTGCCTATGGTTTTTGCGGGAATTTTTCCAGCGGAAGACGAAGATTATACAAACTTACAAAAGGCTTTGGAAAAATTAAAATTAAACGATGCCTCTTTTATATACGAACCCGAACGCTCAATCGCTTTAGGTTTCGGTTATAGATGCGGATTTTTGGGACTTTTGCATTTGGAGATAGTGCAGGAAAGATTGGAGAGAGAATTTAATTTGAATTTGGTTATAACGAGTCCGTCAGTAGAAGTAAAATTAAAACTCACAAACGGAGAAGAAAAAATTATAGACAATCCCGTAGACTTTCCAGCGGCTCAATATATAGAAAAATGCTACGAACCTTTTATAAACGCTTTGATAATAGTTCCGTCAGATTATTTGGGAAATATTATCTCGCTATGCATAGACAGAAGAGGAGTTCAAACTTCATTAAATTATTTGGATGAAAGAAGAGCGGAAATAAAATTCGATTTGCCATTGATAGAAGTCGTTTACGATTTTTACGATAAATTAAAATCAATATCGCGAGGATACGCTTCATTCGATTACGATTTTTCGGATTTTAGAGAAAGCCAAATTGAAAAAATAGATATACTCGTTCATGGAGAAGTCGTGGACGCGCTTTCTTTTATGTCGCATAGAAGCAACGCAGAAACTCGAGGAAGACAAATAATAGAAAAATTAAAATATCTTATTCCGCGTCATATGTTTCAAATTCCTTTGCAGGCGGCAATCGGAGGAAGAATAATCGCAAGAGAAAATATAAGCGCTCTCAGAAAAAATGTCACGGCTAAATGTTACGGCGGCGATATTACAAGAAAAAGAAAATTGCTTGAAAAACAAAAAGAAGGCAAAAAAAGAATGAAGTCAATAGGAAGCGTAGAAATTCCGCAGGACGCGTTTATAAGCGTTCTTAAAACAGACGACAACATGAAATAAAAATAAAAAGCATAATAAAATAAAAATTCTATTATGCTTTAATCTATTATCACACTATTATAAGCTTTGCTAATTTTATTATAGTTTAAACATATTTTTCCAACTGATTGTATATAATATCCGAAAGTCCGAAAGTTTTTGTTTTTGAAAATTCCTTTGAATATTCGTCATAAAGCATATCTTCAAAAATTTCTTCAGCCATTCCGCCGTTTAGCAATTCGCTTTTGTTCACGGTTTTTCGCATTTCTTTAAGCATTTGATTAATCATAAGCGCTTCAAAATCTTCGGAAACTTCTCTCAAACGCTTTTTTTCAAATTCTTTATTTTTATCAATTCCTTCGGCAATTTTATTGTCTTCAATATCCAAAGAAAATTTAGAATTATTATTTTGATACTGCTTTTTTGTATTTTCTAATTTTATCAAATCGGCGCTTTTAGTATTCAAATCGTATCTGTCGATTATATTCATAAATATTCCTTTAGTTTTTAATTTAAGAATAAAATTTTTTAGAATGTTCTAATATATTTGAATTATCGGAAATTAAAAAAAATGATTAAGGATTTTATCTAATTAAAAAAGTCAGTATTTAAAAAAGTTTAAAATAAAAAAGCGCCATATTAAATATGACGCTTTTTATAATTAAATATTAAGAAACATTTATTATGCTTAATTAATAAGGCGTATTGCTTGTTTTTGTAACGGCTCCGTCATTTTCAATAAATCTGCCCCAACCGTAAGGGTAATTTCCAATTTTTCTAACTACATAACCCGTGAAACAACCGCTTGTAGGACTAGTAAATGTGAATGTTCCTTTTTCGGATTTTGGGTCTAATCCCCATTTTTCTGGAGGCGTGAAAACTAATGTTATACTATAAGGATATTCAAAAGTTTCGTCTATTTTTCCGTTATAGCCCGCATAAGAAGCGTTATAACCTAATTGTCCGTCCATTCCGACATTGTTAAAGTTTAGATTGCCTTCTGCATCAATCCAAAATACAGCATAAGGACCGCTCCAAGTTCCGACAAGGTCAGCTTTAGAACCCGTCTTTTTAGTTTCTTCAGGCGCTGGAGTCGGAGTCGGTTCTGGAATAGGAACTATTTCAAAATTGAAAGATTGTTTCACATCCCAAGTAGGCATATCGGAATTAACATTTCCCGCTTTTTCAGGGATAGCCACAACTGGGCTTTGCAATTCTGTCGAACCCTCAACGACCGCGTCAGTCGGTTTTTCACCGCAGGCTACCGAAACGATAACCGTCATAATAGCGATTGCTATTAATGATAAGATTTGTCTTTTAGTAATCATAAATTACTCCTTCTAATAAATGTAAATTATAGAGCCTTTAAACTCTACACTAATAGTA
>NZ_JBNMIZ010000218.1:0-4424 GCF_050873525.1 Brachyspira sp.
AGAAATTTACGACAAGTATAATAAGTTTGTAAAAAATGACGATTTAACGGAAGGCTATACGGAATGGGAAGAAAATTATTTTAGAATGCTAACATTGAGCGAAGAAAGATTGCAAGGAAAACTTGAAGGCATAAGAGAAGGGAAACTTGAAGGAATAAAAGACGAAAAATATTCAATAGCCAAAACATTAAAACAAATGAACATGGATAACGTCTCAATAAGCAAGGCGACAGGATTAAGTATTGAAGAAATTAATAAACTTTGATTACAAGCGCTATTGTGATTTAGAAAAAAGAGTTGAAATTTTTTAATAGTTTTATATAATTATAGTAGATAGGAAATATTTTTATTGAAATTTAAGGATTTTGAGAATTTATGAAATATATTTTATTGTTTTTATGCATTTTAAGTTTATCTTGTAAATATAATGTCGCAAATCCAGTCGGCACTCTCAGAGATTATACGGAAGGAAGCGGAGTAATTTATTATGTTTCTTCAAGCTCGTCTGAAGCAGATATAAAATTGGCTTTAATGAAAAATAAACATTCGCTTGGAAAATATTTAATAAAAGTTTCGGCTACTAATGATACTTCCAATAGTGCTACTAACATTTTAAATGAAATAAAAAAAGCTCTTACAAATAATTCTTCTTTTGATAATCTAGAAGTCGATATAAGCAAGTTAGAAGGAATAACGGAAATTCCAGCATCCGTATTTAAAGATGTGAAAAATTTAGGCAGTATTTCATTATCCGATAAAGTGACAAAAATAAATAAAGAGGCTTTTTCGGGTTGTTCTTCTTTGAATAATGTTCGATTTTCAAATGGTTTAACGGACATATTGGATAGCGCTTTTTCAAATTGTTCTGCCTTAACTTTAGTAATGCTTTCTTCAGAAAAATTAACTAATATAGGAACTAACGCTTTTTCGGGTTGTTCTTCTTTAGTTAGTATAATTTTATCGGCAAGTTTAAAGACAATTTGTAATGACGCTTTCACTAATTGCACTAAATTGGCAAATGTTGAATATTTAGGAAAAACAAATAGCATTTCAACTAACTGCAAACCTTTTTCAAATGGAACAAATCCAAGTAATTTATACTTACCTAATGCATCAAGTGGATTTAGTGGTAGTTTTTTGGGTAAAAGTGATTGGAAAACTAATTACAGCAAACATATTCCGAATTAAATTTTAAATTAAGTATTTCACTTGATTATATCTATTTTTTATAATATAATTCTTTTATTAGATAAATTAAATAAGAAATTTTTATTAAAAGGTATTTAAAAATGGAAAAAAATATTGAAGAAAGAATTAATTCATGGCTTAACGGCGCTTATGACGAAGAAACTAAAAAAGAAATAAGAGATTTGCTCGACTCGAAAAACGAAAAAGAACTTACGGACGCTTTTTACAGAGATTTGGAATTTGGAACGGGCGGACTTCGAGGAATAATGGGAGTCGGCACAAACCGAATGAATAAATATACGGTTGGAAGAGCGACTCAAGGCTTGGCAAATTATATCTTGAAACAAAACGGAAAAGATTTTAAAGTGGCGATTGGATACGACTCGCGAAATAATTCCGATATATTTTCAAAAACTGCGGCGGAAATATTATCTTCAAACGGAATAAAAGTTTATTTGTATGACGATATTCATCCGATTTCGCTTTTGTCTTACGCTGTTAGAAGTTTGGGATGCATCGCGGGAATAGTGGTGACGGCGAGCCATAATCCTAAAGAATATAACGGTTATAAAGTTTATTGGACGGACGGCGCTCAAGTAATTCCTCCGCATGATAAAAATATAATAGACGAAGTTTTGAAAGTCAGCCCCGAAGAAGTAAAAATGGGCGATAATTCAAAAGTGAGTTTGATTGGAAAAGATATTGAAGATAAATATATGAACGATTTGATGGGCTATCTTGTCAACCCCGATATTATCAAAAAACATAACGATATAAAAATAGTTTATACTCCGATTCATGGCTCTGGTTATAAAATGGTTCCAATGGCTCTTAAAAAAGCGGGATTTACGAATATAGCGACTTTAGAAACCGTTCAGCCTCCAAACGGTAATTTTCCGACTGTGGAATCTCCAAACCCAGAAAATCCAGAAGCTTTGAAAATGGCGGTAGATAAAGCGAAAGAAATCGGAGCGGAATTGGTTATGGGAACGGACCCAGACTGCGACAGAATGGGATGCGCTTTGCTTAATAGAGACGGAAATTATATTTATCTTACGGGAAATCAAATCGGCTCTATAATTCTAAACTATTTGATAACGAATAAAAAAAATATTAAAAATCCTTTTGTGGTAAAAACGATAGTGACAACCGAGCTTGCAAGAACTATTGCCGATGCGAATAATGTTAAACTTTTCGATGTATTGACGGGCTTCAAATGGATTGCCGATATTATCGAAAGAGAAAAAGACGGAAATTATTTATTCGGTTTTGAAGAGAGTTTCGGATACTGTATAAACGGAAATGTGCGAGATAAAGACGGCGTAAGTTCATGTTTAATCTTTGCTGAAATTTTGGCTTATTGTAAAGATAATAATATGACTTTAGCCGATTATTTGGAAAGCCTTTACGAAAAATACGGATATTTTTATGAAGAGACAATTTCTATAACGAAAAAAGGAGCGGACGGAGCGAAAGCAATAGAAGATATGATGACTTATTATAGAAACAATATGCCGAAAGAAATTTCTGGCGTTGAAGTCGTTCATATAAGCGATTATGAGAAAAAAGAAGTTTACGACAATAGCGGGAAAAAGATAAAAGATATAACTCTTCCGAAGTCGAATGTCCTTCAATATATATTAAGCGACAATACAAAAATTACGATTCGTCCTTCTGGAACTGAGCCGAAAATTAAATTTTATTTCGAGGTTTGCGTTAAGGAAAGCAAGGATAAAAGAGTTTCTGTGGCAAAAGAGAAAGTGGCGAATTTTAAGAAGTTTATTAAAGAATAATTAAGGTTTTATAAAATTAAAAGGCTTGCCCTAAACGAGCAAGCCCTTTTATTTGTTTATTTTTTATTCAACTATAGTTTATATAATCTTAAAATTCAATTAATTACCACTTCGTGCCGCTGCCAGAATATCCAATACCAAGGTTGTATGACCTGTCTGAAGCGAAACGGAATCCCCATTTATAAATTTGATGAGGTCCTTTTGCCTCAAATCGTCCCATATACTCGAGAGGATTTTGTCCTCTTATTTCTTTCCAAAATCCGCTGCCTCTGTCATGTTCAAAATCCATATATATTTGAGCCGCATAAGCCACTCCAGTCCAGTTGTTGTCGGTAAGATTCCATGCTTTTTTACCGTTCACTTCCCATCTTCCAGTTCCCAAATCGACAGCCATTCCCAGATGCAATACCAATACTTCCGTTTTTCCAACTTCCCTATATTCTGTCATCGATGCATATTTGGTATCATTAGGAGAATTCATACCGAAAAATATTTTTGGATAATTTCTTACTTCGTCCGACATTGGTATAGTTTTAATATGCGAATGCCAGCCAACGCCGTAAGAATAAATTCCGCCCAAAGCCCAGTGTCCGTTATAATCTCCGCCTCCTTTAGGGTTATGTCCGTCAGGCGTAGAGTTTCCCGTAAGTCCAGCTAAATATTTAATTATGGCGCCGCCCCTGAATATTTTCATTATCCATTCTGGTTTCTTATCCCAGCGAATATTATAATCGTTATCGAAGTAGAAATTCCCGCCTTTATCTCCGTCCCATGTATTTGCCGTTTTTATATAGAGTCTTCTATTTCCGTCTCTTGGAAATTTATCCGTTCTATCTACCACATCTTTCCAAAGCTGGTCTAATTTTTCCGTATCCTGATAAGAAACTCTTACATTTCTACTAAACGGAACCATTATATTATAATAAGTATCGGATGGAAAAGTTTTTTCTGGTTTTGGTTCTGGCTTTGGTTCGGGTTCAGGTTCTGGCTCGGGTTCAGGTTCTGGCTCAGGTCCTGTCTTAATATTGTCAAATATTTGGTTATTTCTAAAACTCGGAATATTGCTGGTAATTTTTCCCAAATTATCTTTATCTTCTTTAGAATTGATTATATCTCCTCCCGTTTGTGTCAAATTATTATCAACGCTTCCCGTAATATCGGAATTGTCAGCGCAGGCAATAATTCCCGTAACACTAAATACCGCTATTAATAACATAATAGCTACTCTCTTAAAAAATTTTTTTGTTTGCATATTGCAACTCCTTATTTTAATATATAAGATTTTTTAATCTTACATACATATTATAACAATTTATTTTAAATCGTCAACTAAAATTTTGTATTTTTATCAAAAAAAAAAAAAAAAATAACAAATTTACAAAAAAGTAATAAGTTTATAAATAAGATAACTAAAATTTATGAAAGGAATTAAGATAATTCAAT
>NZ_JBNMIZ010000219.1:0-4421 GCF_050873525.1 Brachyspira sp.
AAATAATTAATACTTGGCTGCATTATTATTCATTGTATTATTAAAGAATGCAAAATATATGTTCTTTTTGTAAAATATAAATTAGTTATATTAAAAAATAAATTCTGAATATAAAAATTTTATTTATACTTTTTGTTTAATTAAAAAATTGTAATTAACTAATAAAATTATATTTTAGAATTTAAATTTATTAAAGCGGATTGCTTCGGCAGTAGCCTCGCAATGACAGTTTTTTTGGTTTTGCTTACAATGGACGGTTTTATTTTGACAATATATAAAATATTGCATAATTGTAATAATTTCTATAAAATGAATATATAAAAATTTGGAGTTCGTGATGGCGGAGAGATTGGAATTTGTAAAAATTGAAGTTAAAGATTTTATAAATCAGTATTTTTATAGATATAAAATTTTAGAAAACGAATTTGAAAAATTTAAAGAAAGTTTGATTAATTATATTGAAACATTGGAAAAACATAAAAATCAAAACGAAGATTTTTTAGTCGCTAATTGTCTCGCTCCGTTTTTTAATAATATAAATTTTGAAACTCAAATAAAATCCAAAATGAAAGGCAAAAGCGAAATCGATTTGTCGATTGTTAAAGATTCAAATATTCAAATTATTATCGAAGCTAAAAAACCGAACGATAAAGATTTTTTCGGCGACAATAATGCTAATTGCAAGGCTTTGCATGAAGCTGTTTTATATTATTTTAGGATTAGAGAAGAAAATAATTTTTCTATAAAATATATTATTCTTACGGATTTTTACAAATTCTATATTTTTGAGGCTAAAGAATTTGAAAAAGTATTTTATCGAAATAAAGATTTTGAAATGTTATATAAAAGTTTTAAAAATAAAAATTCTATGTTTAACGGAAAAACGGAAGAATTTTATTTGGAAGCTAAAAATATTTTGGAGCGTAAGAATTTTAATCTTAAAGGAACTTTTGTAGATTTAAATGGTATTTCGGATATTTTGAAAGAGAATAAAAATTTTAAAACTAATTTTAAATATTTGAAACCGTATTTTAAGATTTTCAGCAGAGATTTTTTACTTCAGGAATTTAATCCGAATGACGCGAACGAACTTAATAAAGGATTCTATGACGAACTTTTGCATATACTCGGGCTTTCGGAAAAAATTATAAACGGAAAGACGCTTATAGTTCCGAGCAAGAATTCGATTGATAGAGAGGGAACGCTTTATTATAATATACTTCAGAGACTGCCCGAAGATAAAAGAGACAAAAAAGAAAACGAAATTAACGAAAAGGTTCTGGAGATTTTGATTATTTGGATAAACAGAATTTTATTTTTAAAACTTTTGGAATCGAGTTTGATTAATTTTAATAACGATAAGAATTTGGGATTTTTGAATATTGAGAAAATTAAAGATTATAATAAATTAAATTATCTTTTCTTTAATATTCTGGCTAAAAATAAAGAAGATAGAAACGGACAAACGGCGGAAGATTTGGCATATTTGCCTTATTTGAATTCAAGTTTATTTACTCGCTCGGAAAAAGAAATTATAGATATTTCGCAGCTTTCAAATTTGAAGTTGGAATATTTTAAGAATACGCAGATTAAAGACGGAAGCGGACATGCTAAAAAAGGAAAAGAAGACTGGCTTAAAATGATTTTTGAATTTTTAAATTCTTTCGATTTTGGGGCGAGAGACGATAACGAAAATATACTCGCTCAAAAAGATTTGATTAATTCGAGCGTTTTGGGACTCGTATTTGAAAAATTAAACGGTTATAAAGAAGGCAGTTTTTATACTCCGAGTTTTATCACAAGTTATATGTGTAAGGAAAGTTTGGAGAAAATAGTTTTGCAAAAATTTAGAGAAAACGGTTTGAATGCGGATAATTTGGATATACTTCAAAAACAAATTTTAGCGAATATGAACGCCGATTTTAATTTTAGAGATAAGGCTATAAATATTTTGGAGGAAATTAGAATATGTGACCCGGCGGTTGGGAGCGGGCATTTTTTAGTTTCGGCTTTAAATGAAACGGTTTATATTTATTATAAGCTCGGGCTTCTTAATATTCCAATTTCGGATTTGAGGATTGAAAACGATGAGATTTTAATTAAAGATTTGCAGGGAAAAAATTTTGAATATAGCCGTCCAAAATTTGAAAACGATAATCATAAAATTCAGCGGGAAATTTTTAATCTTAAAAAATCTATTATAGAAAATAATCTTTTCGGAGTCGATATTAATAATAATTCCTGCGAGATTACGAAACTTCGACTTTGGATTGAATTATTAAAAAACAGTTATTATTTGAGTTTTGATAACGGAAATTATCATAATCTTCAAACTTTGCCGAATATCGACATAAATATTAAATGCGGGAATTCTTTGATTTCTTATTTCGACATTAATCAGAGTTTAAATCGCTATCCGAATATACAAGATAAAATTGTGGAATATAAGGAATTGGTAAAAAATTATAAAGACGGCGTTTATAGTAGCAAAAGCGAAATAGACGAAAAAATAAAAGAACTGCTTGAAAGTTTTAGGACATTTTGCCTTAACGATAAATTTTTTGAACAAATTAATAAATTCCATAGATTATGCAGAGAATATAGCGAAAAATACGGAAATTATTTGGTTAAAGACGATAAAAATTTGAAAAGGTTTTTTGGACAAGAAAATCTTTTTGTTAACGAATTTAATAAAAACGAAGCGAAAAAAGATTTTGAAATATTGATTAAAAAATATAATGAAATTTATAATTTGGAAGCGAAGCGTCCTTTTGAATGGAGATTTGCATTCCCAGAAATTTTGAATGACGATGGAGGCTTTGTAGGATTTGATTTGATAATCGGCAATCCTCCGTATATAAGGCAAGAAGAGATTAAAGAATTGAAACCGAACCTTCAAAAACTTTTTAGCGTTTATAAAGGCACGAGCGATATTTATACTTATTTTTACGAGCAAGGATTTAAAGTTTTGAAAGATAACGGAATTTTAAATTTTATAACTTCAAATAAATTTACGAGAGCGGGCTACGGCGAACCTTTGCGAGACTTTTTACTAAAAAATACTTCGATTTTGGAATTTGTAGATTTGAACGGAATAAAAGTTTTCGCTTCGGCAACGGTAGACACAAGCATAGTAATGTTTAGAAAGAAAAAACCGAATAAATCGCAAGTCGTTTTGTATGCAAATCCTAAAGATAATAATTTGGATTTTTTGGAATATAATAAAATAGAACAAGGCGAGCTTAACAAAAACGCTTTTATTTTCGGCGAGAGTAAAATTTTAAATTTGAAAAAGAAAATAGAAAAAATAGGAATTCCATTAAAAGATTTTGGAATTTCTATTAACAGAGGAATTACTACGGGATTAAATGAAGCGTTTATAATTGACGAAAAGACAAAAAATAAATTGATTGCGGAAGATAAAAAATCTGCGGAATTGATAAAGCCTTTAATAAGAGGAAGAGATATAAACAGATATAATTATGAATTTCAAAATTTATATTTAATAAATACTCATAATGGAGTTAAAGAAAAAAATATTTCGCCTATTGATATTAATAAATATCCAGCGATTAAAAAACATTTAGATAAATATTATTCGGATTTGGAAATTCGACAAGATAAAGGAATTACGCCTTATAATTTGAGAAATTGCACATATATTGAAGATTTTGAAAAGCCAAAAATAGTTTATCAAGAAATTTGTTTAAATGCTTCGTATTCATTTGACGATAAAAATTCTTTTCTTACTAATAATGCTTATATGATGATTAGCCCAAATTATAATTTAAAATTATTATTAGGATTATTAAATTCAAAATTATATTGGTGGTTTTTTACTAAAAATAATGTTTCTTTAGGAAGTTCAGGTGTGAGAATGTTAGCTATGTCTATTGAAGTTCTTCCTATTCCAAAAATAGATACTAAAAATAAAAAATTGTCAGATAAAATTATAAATAATGTTGATGAAATTTTGAAGATTAAAAGTAAAAATTTCAATGCGGATGTGTCTGAAATTGAGAGGGAGATTGATAGGATGGTTTACGAATTGTATGAGTTGAGTGAAGAGGAAGTTGGGATTATTGAAAATCGCAATTAAATTTTATTTTTGTAATTAAAGTTTTTCAATTTCTTCAATACTTAATCCCGTAGCTTTACTTATAGATGCATCATCTATGTTCATTTGTTTTAAGGTTTTGGCTATTGAGATTGCTTTATTTTCTTCGCCTTCTTTTATTCCCTCTTCTCGCTCTGTTAATAATTCTGCCTTATGGAAATAACCTTCCCATTCTTTTTTTCGATAGGCGTTTATCAATGGGTCGCTTTCAATAAAACTTTGACATCTCTTTTCTACTTCTTCAAAAATATTATTTTCTTTTATTAAATTTGACATATTCTCCCCCTTAAAAAATTTTATCCAA
>NZ_JBNMIZ010000220.1:0-4403 GCF_050873525.1 Brachyspira sp.
GTAAAAGCGAGATTGGATTTGATAATTTTAATTTATATAACGAGAAAATTTATTTTAATAAAGAAAAAAGAATAGTTATAGTATATTCTGGAGGAGACGATGTATTTTTAGCGGGATATTGGCTCGATGTGATTGATTTTGCTTTTGATTTAAGAGAAGCTTTTAGAAAATATACTAATAATAAACTTACATTTTCCGCAGGCATAGGATTTTTTCATCATAAATATCCTATATCAAAAATGGCGGAACAAACGGGAGAACTCGAAGAACTTGCAAAAGAAAATAAATATAACGGTATAGAAAAAGATTCGATATCATTATTCGGCATTCCTTATAAATTTAGTAATAAAAAAGAAAAAACAAATAAAAATAATAAATTTAATTATTGTTTTAATTGGGAAGAATTTAAAAGAGTAACAGAAAAGATAAATAAAATACTTTCTTTATGTTATTTTGATGAAGATATTAACGATGAAGCGAAAAAAGATAAAATATTTTTTTCAACCTCTTTTATGTATAGGATAAAGCAGCTTATTTCTTTAAATGATAAAATAAATATAGTGAGACTTGCCTATGCTTTAGGAAGGATAAAATCTACTGGAAGCGAAGAATACGAGAAAAATTATAACGATTTTAAAAATTGCATATACGGTTGGCTTATTGACGAAAATGAGATAAAATATTTAAATACCGCTTTAGATTTAATAATATATTTATTTAGAAACGATACTAAAGATAAAACAGATATTTAGGAGGATTTAATGTTAGATATTAATAATGCCAAGAATTTCGTTGAAAATAATTTATTTGAAAAAATTGAGAAAAAAGATTTTAATTCTCAAGTAAAAGAAATTAAATTAATCACTAAAGTAAGCACTTCTCAAATAAGAAAATTTTTGTCGGCTGTAAATAAGATTAACAATAAGATAAGATATCAAAACAACGATGATATTTTAAGCGAAGATATTGTAGCCGAAATAGCTTATATGAGAGTTCAGTTTGCTTATATAGTAGGAAGAAATAAAAACAATAAGGGATTGGAAAAATTGCATAAAGAACTTGATGGCGCTATAGCTAATATAAAAAATAGCAAGTCTAATTTTATTAATTTTGCAAGATATGTGGAAGCTATCGTAGCTTATCATAAATTTTTTGGAGGAGATTAAAATGTCAGAAAATAAATTCCATACGATAAAAGATAAAATTATAATTACTGCGGATATGACTTTAATAACGGGAATGCATATAGGAGCGTCTAACGATTTTTCTCCTATAGGCGCGGTTGATAGCGTTGTGGTAAAAGACTCTCTTACGGGAATGCCGATAGTTCCGGGTTCTTCTATTAAAGGAAAACTCAGAACTATTATAGCGAAATTAAAAAGCAAAGATTATTTTATTAAAAGTCATGATAAAGATATAAACGAAGTAAAAGAATTATTTGGTTCTTCTGCAGAAAACGATATAAAAGAGGCAAGACTTCAATTCTACGATTTATTTTTAAAGAACGGCGAAGAATTGGAAAAGAAGAATTTAGATTTAGGATATACCGAAATAAAATTTGAGAATGCTATTAATAGAACGACAGCTATTGCAACTCCAAGACAATTGGAAAGAGTGCCAGCTGGAGCGATATTTGAATTCAAATTAATATATAATGCAATAAACGGTGAAAAATACAATATAAATGGAGATTTTAATTTAATATCTTCGGGATTGAAAGCTTTGCAATTGGATTATATAGGCGGAAGCGGAACGAGAGGTTATGGAAAAGTAAGTTTTTCAAATTTTAAAGTTGAAAAAGCAGAGCTAACAGATAACGATATAGATATTAACTCTATAATGAATATCTTAAAAGAATGCGAAAATTTTGTAGAAAAATTAACTTCAAAGAACGAATAGAATAAATAAAAAACGAATTACATGGAATATAAATTATATAAATTAACTTTTAATACTCCAGTTCATTTTGGAAGCGATATTGTAGGTTCGAGTCTAGAAGAGTCGGATTTTATATGCCATAGCGACACTTTCTTTTCGGCATTATGTTTGGAATATATAAAATTAAACGGAGCGGAATCAATATATGATTTCGTAGATTTTTTTAATAACGGCAATCTCCTAATTTCATCTTTACTTCCTTACAAAAATAACGATTTATATATTCCTAAACCTTCTATAGTTATTGAAAGAAGCGATACGAAAAATGAAAATAAAGAAGAAAATTCGTCATCCGATAGAAAGAAAATGAAAAAATTAAACTATATTAAAGTTTCCGATATAAATGCATATTTGAATTATATAAAAGGTATCGGCGATTTTAATTTTGATTACGAATATAATAATTTTGCAAAATATTCTTTAAATCAAAAAGTAGGTTTGAGAGACGAAGAAAATAGATTATATAGCTTGGGAACATATAGCTTCTATAAAAACAACGGACTATATTTTGCGCTTTCATTTAGCGATAATGAAAAATTAAGAGAATTTGAAAAAGTATTAAAAAGTTTATCCTATTCTGGAATAGGCGGAAAGAGAACGCAAGGATTAGGAAATTTTGAATATAACGAATCAGACTTTAGCGCGTTTGGAAATAAATTGTTTAACGATTCTAAATATAAAATGCTTATCTCTCTATTCTCTCCTACGAAAAATGAAATGGAAAATATAGATTTTAATAATTCATTTTATTCTTTGATAAAAAGAAACGGATTTATATATTCCAATAATTATAGCGGTAATCTGTCAAAAAGAAAATCTTTAAGTATGTTTAAAGAAGGTTCATGCTTTACTAATAATATTAACGGGGATATTAAAGATGTTTCTCAAAACGGAAATCATAAAGTCTATAGATACGGCAAAGCGTTTTATATAGGAATTGATATTTAAAATTTATTTATTGGATATAAAAATGTCTCAAGAAATTAAAAATTATAAAGTTTATAAAATGAGTTTAACTACATTGTCTCCCGTATTTATTGGAAGCGGCGAAGAATTAAATAAAAGTATGTATGTTTATAATGATAAAGAAATAATGATTATAGACGAGAAAAAATTAATAAAGGAATTGTTATTAAGAAAAGGATTATATGAAAGTTTTTTAAATGAATGTTCTTCTGGAGATTTAAATCTTACTAATTTTTTAGAAAAGAATTTAAACGGATATAAAGACATAGATATTTATAAATATAAAATTACATCTTATAGCGATATAAAAACGGGCGGAAAATTCAATAATATAAATACCTTTATAAAATCATCCAACGGCAAACCTTATATACCAGGTTCAAGCATAAAAGGAGCTATAAGAACCGCTATAATTGCAAATGAAATATATCATAATAAAGAAAAATATATTAATTTTTTTGAAAATAAAAACTATCCAAAAAACTTTAACGGCAAATTTGCTAAAACTCCTATAGATAATTTAAAAGAATTAGAAAATATTGCATTAAAAAATATATTTTCTAAATATAAAAGCATCTTTAATAAAAATGATAAAATTGAAGTTTTGCCTAATATATTATTTAAATTTCTATATGTTTCGGATTCCAATGAAGTTAATTTAGATAATTTATTTATTGGAAAGCAGCATGACTTTTCTACTAAAGGAAATAAACTAAACGAACTTCCAATATTTATGGAACTTATAAAACCTGAAACAAAATTTAATTTTTCAATAAGCATAGATAAAAGCATTATAGATTATTTTGACATTAAAAATATTATAAAAAATTTAAGAAATTATTTTAGGCAGTATTTTTATTGCGTTGAAGAAATCAATCTTTTATTTTTTAAAAATAATGTTGAAATTCAATATAAACCGTTTTGTCAATTAGAAGGGCTAACTTCTAATGCCCTTATCGGAGGACATAACGGCTATTTAACTAAAAATATTCTCTATTCTATTTGTTGCGAATTAGAAAAAGAAAATAATACCGTTGTAGGCATGGCAAACAAAGAAGAGATTATTAATTTAATAAAATATCATTTGAATACAAAATTTAAAAAACATAAACATTTGGAAGACAGTATCATATCTCCAAGAACATTAAAACTTACAAAATATAATGAAACGCTTTTTAATATAGGAATTTGTAATATAAAAGTCGAAGAGGAATTATGTTAGCGACTTTGGAAATAAAAATTAAGCCACAAAATAATATATTGCTCAAAAGAGATTATGGAAGCCTTTTTCATGGATATTTGATTTCAAAAATAAATAAAGAATATGCGGAAAAACTTCATAACTTAAAACTTAATCCATACAGTCAATATTTTTATTTTGATAAAAACAAAAATTCTTATATATGGAAAATATCCGCTTTAAATAAAGAAGCGAAAGAAAATATTATCGATACTATTCTAAACGATACGGACGAAACTATAAATTTAAATTATAATAA
>NZ_JBNMIZ010000221.1:0-4383 GCF_050873525.1 Brachyspira sp.
AAATTA
Source organism: Brachyspira sp. (assembly GCF_050873525.1). Taxonomy (GTDB): domain Bacteria; phylum Spirochaetota; class Brachyspiria; order Brachyspirales; family Brachyspiraceae; genus Brachyspira. The sequence continues at coordinate 7 of NZ_JBNMIZ010000221.1, forward strand.
TACAACGCAATTTATTATAAAATTTTATTTAAAATTATTTTCCGCTATAAATCGATTCGATATCTTCTTTCAATAATTTTATTAATTTCTCCGTAAATTCGTATAATTCATTTTCTTCTTCTGGGAATTTAAATTCTTTAACCCATCCGTGCCAAATATCATTGCATTTTTCAAATCCTTTAAATAAATTATGTTTTTCAAGCCAAGCTTTTATATTTTTGTTATCTTGTTCAAGTTTATCTTGCATTTCCTCTCTTGAAAATAAATATAACAAACTTTTATCGTTATAAATATAAATATCTATTGCGTAATTTGTCTTTCTTTTTTCGCTAGGAAAATTTCTCCAAAAACATTGATTATTATAGTTTACTCCGCTAAATTTTTCGACTAAATTATTGACACGAGCTATTGTTAAATTATTATACATATCCGCTATTAATTTAACTTTCTCATATTCTTGAGGCTCTTTTTTAATTTTTTCATAAAATTTTTTGGTTAATGCATCCATTTTAGTTACTCCTGTTTTTCTTAAAATTTTTAAATAATGTTCTAATAATAAAAGCCATTCTTTAGGCTCGTTATCATTCATTTCTTTTAAACTTTTATCTAAAACCATAGTATAAAAATCATTTTCTTCGCCGTCATAACCGATTATAGTTTTTATCAATTCTTTTGGAATTTCTTTAATACTATCTTCCGATGGTTTTTTATAAGAATTTGGCGATAAATATACTATTTTATCTACTTCAAAATTTTTACCGCATGCTTCATAATATCTGAATAATTGCCTTTCTTCGTCATTAGCCCAGTTAAGTTTATTTTCAATTATAATGCAATGAGGTTTTTCTTTATTTTCATTTTCTTCGTCTTCATTATTATCTTTATCGTTTGATTTTATAAGAATATCGATTCTCCCGTTTTTTATTTCATGTTTTATAAAATATTCTGGAATAACCTCATAACCTTCATTAAAATATAAGCTTTCGTCAACTCCGATAAACTTTAGAAAATTCTTTAATATAATTTCATTCTCAAATAATTTCGCTATTATATCGGAATGAAAATTTTCTCTATAGTAAATATCAGATATTAACTCAAAAATATTGAAAGGATAATTCTCTTTAAAATTATTTTTATCAATATATTTTCTATATCTTTGAAGCATATCGCCATCACCATCAATAAATTTTGTCATTATATAGATAGCTTCGTTTATAATATTGTCCGCTAGATTATTATAATAATCGCAAGTATTTTTTAATTCTTCTATATTATAATTCATTTATTCCACCTTTATACATTATATTACAATATATTTTTTAAATTATCAATTATTTATATTAACATGTAAAAATTATCACATGCCGATACTTATCTTTATAATTTTCTTATTTTTATATCTTTAAGTATATTAAAATTTAATATCTCGTTAGGCAATCCTTTTGCATATCCGTCCCACATTATTTCAATATATTCAAGGTTAATCAAATTTTTTATTTCTTTTGGAAATTCTTTTAAATTTTCACACTCTTCTATACATAGTTTTTTAAGTTTAATTAAATTTCCAATCTCTTTTGGAATATACTTTAAGCTTTTGCACAAGTATATATTGAGGTTTTCAAGATTAGTCAAATTACCAATTTCTTTTGGAATATGCTTTAAGTTTTTGCACCAGTATATATTAAGGTTTTCAAGATTAATTAAATTGAATAATTCTCTTGGAAGTTTCTTTAATTTATCAAGACTTATTATTTCTAATTTTTTTAGATTAACTAAATTGCCAATTTCTTTAGGTATATATTTCAAGTTTTTACACCAGCTTATATTAAGATTTTCGAGATTAATTAAATCGAATAATTCTTTTGGCAGTTTCTTTAATTTATCAAGCCTTATTTCTAATTCTTTGAGATTAATTAAATTTGCAATTTCTCTTGGAATATATTTAAAGTTTTTGTTAAAACCTATCTTAAGCCTTTTAAGATTAATTAATTTATATATATCTTTTGGAAAATATTTTATGCTATGGCAGTATATTTCAAGTTTTTCAAGTTTTGTCAAATAGGATATTTCATTTGGAAGTTCTTCTAAATTATTGCAACATATATTAAGAGTTTTAAGATTAACTAAATTTTTTATTTCTTTTGGTATTTCAGTTATTTCTTTACAATTTATTTCAAGATTTTCGAGATTAGGCAAATTAAATATCTCTTTAGGCAATTCTTTTAAACCTTCACAGTTTCCTATATTAAGAGTTTTAAGATTAGTTAAATTCCCTATTTCTTTAGGAATTCCGTTAGGATTTTCAAATTCACTATTAATTTCCAAATATTCAAGATTGGTTAAATTTCCAATTTCTTTTGGCAGACATTTTAAAAAGCAAAGCCACATACTAAGTTTTTTTAAGTTAATTAACTTTCCAATTTCTGCTGGCAATTCATCTATATCTCCTTTATTGTCATGCATATAGAGCATTTTTAATTTGGATAATTCCAATACTTCTTTTGGGAATTCAAATTCGTCAAAATAGTATAATTCCAATTCAATATTCTTTATATTATCTAAATCGTTTATTTTTTTATAAAACCCTTTAAACCGACTAAAATACCTTAAACGAATATTTTCAAGATTCTTTAAATTAAAAATTTCTATAGGAAATTCTTTTAAATTTATTAATCTCTCGCAATGTATAAAATTAAGAGTTTTGAGTTTGGTTAAATTGCTTATTCCATCTGGTAATTCTTTCAAACAAAAGCATTCTATATTAAGAGTTTCAAGATTAATCAAATTAAATATTTCTTTCGGCAAAGTTTTTATAGAAGATTTTATAGTAAGAGTTTTAAGATTAACCAAATTTCCAATATCGTTTGGAATTTCTTCTAAACCATAGCAATATATATACAAACTCTCAAGATTTACAAGTTTAAAAATCTCGTTCGGAATATAAGAAACATTCTTTCTCCAAGAATATTCATTTTCAATCGTAAGTTCTTTAAGATTTAATAACTCGTTTATGTCTTTGGTTTGCAATTTTTTAATATTATACTTTTTAGCCCAATTGTATAAATTATTAATTTCTTTGTTTGTTAAATTATTTTGCATTTTAATTTCTCCTGTTTTAATAAAATTTTTTATATATTAATTATAACATGCAACCAGTATCGCTCACCGATACTAGTTTTTTTATTTTAATTTTGTTTGCTATTCTCTAATATAATATTCTTCATTCCACTTTTTTAAAATTTTAATGTCTTTTTTGATTAAATTGTTTTGCATTTTAATTTCTCCTTTAAGTTTAACTAATTTTTTATTTCTTTCGTAATTTTACTTAAACTTAAACTTTTAATTTTAAATTTTTTAAGTTTAGTTAAATTTTCAATCTCTTTTGTTAGATTTTTTATTTTATAGCAATCTTCAAATTTTAAATGTTTTAGTTTATTCAAATTTGTAATCTCTTTTGGAAATTCTTTTAAGTTATATCCGCGACTTATATCTAAACGCTCGAGGTTAACCAAATTACCAATTTCTTTGGGAAATTTTGTTAAGTTGGTTAGCGCCGAAGAAAAATCTTTAAGTTTTGTTAAATTTCCTATCTCTTTAGGCAATACTTTTAAATTTTTAGAACCTATAATAATATATTCAAGATTGATTAAATTACCAATTTCTTTAGGCAATCTCGCTAATTTGTCGCAATGTATTATAAGTTCTTTAAGATTAACCAAATCTCCAATTTCTTTCGGCAATTCCTCTAAATTCTTGCAGTGTATTATAATTCTTTTAAGATTGGGAAGATTGCATATTTCTTTAGGCAGTTTTTTTAAAGTCATGCTATTTATTTCAAGCTTTTTAAGTTTAGTCAAATTTCCTATTCCTTTGGGCAGTTCTATTAATTTGCCTATAAAATAAGTCCCGATAATAAGCTCTTCAAGATTAATTAAATTCCCAATATCTTTAGGTAATACTTTTAAATTTTTTGACGATATAAAAAGATTTTTAAGATTTACAAGTTTAACAATTTCATTTGGAATAGAAGAAAAGTCTTTTTTATTCCCTATAACCGTAAGATTTTTAATATTTAATAATTTTTTTCTATCTTTGGTTTGCAGTTCTTTAATATTATACTTTTTAGCCCAATTGTATAAATTATTAATTTCTTTTTCAGTTAAATTATTTTCCATTTTATTTCTCCTATTTTTTAATAATTTTTTATATATAATAATTATAACATGCAACCAGTATCGCTCACCGATACTAGTTTTTTATTTGAATTTATATAGAATAAATTTAAAACCGTCTAATATAATTAAAAAATTAATTAAACGGTTTTATTTTCAAATCAATTTATATAAAAATTTATTGAGCTATTTTTTGTTTTAAGAA
>NZ_JBNMIZ010000222.1:0-4354 GCF_050873525.1 Brachyspira sp.
CTATACTATATTATAATATTTCTGTCAAATATAAAATTATAATAATATTTGACTTTTTATGAAATTCATTTATTATATTTTAATCAAATTAAAAATCTTTTCTATTAATATAATTAGATTGATTAGGATAAATTAAATGGAAAAAGTAAAAATAGAAAATGTCGAGCTAACATTGTCGCATCCCGATAATTTAAATATAAAATGGACGGGACAAAACGATTTGGTTCGGCAAATAATGGCGGCTTGGCATACAATCTCCGAAGACGATATTCCGCTAAATCCTCGAATAGTTGGAAAACCTGGAGCGGGAAAAACCACTTTATCCTATTATGCTGCTAAAGAACTTCTTAAAAGAGAAGTTTACATATTTCAATGCACAGTCGATACTCGCCCCGAAGATTTGATTATAATTCCCGTTATATCCGAAAATAATAAAATAAGTTATCATGCATCAAGTTTGGTTAGCGCAATGATTAAAGGCGGAGTCGCTATACTTGACGAAGGAAACAGAATGAGCGAAAAAACTTGGGCTTCGCTTGCGCCTTTACTTGACGACAGACGATATGTGGAAAGCGTTATTGCGGGAATAAAAATAAAAGCGCATTCGGATTTTAGAATAATTGTCACGATGAACGATGATGCAAGCACATTCGAACTTCCAGAATATATTCATTCGAGATTACAGCCGACTATCGAACTTCCTTTTCCAGATGTGAAAGAAGAATACGATATTTTGAAAATGAATCTTCCTTTTGCGGACGAAGAAATTTTAAAAATAACGGTTGGATTCTTGCAAAAATCTCATATAAATAAAGCGTCATTTTCTGTTAGAGACGGAATAAATATGGCAAGATACGCGATGAAACTTTATAAAAGCGAAACTATGAAAGATAAAGAAACGGCTTTTTTGCTCGCCTTGAAATCCGTTCTTGGAGAGGAAGGAATTAAAATCTTGAGCGCAAATAATGACGAAAAATATTAAACTTACGATAATTTTTTTAATATTTTTTATTTTCTTTATTATAGTTATTAAAAATAAAAATCTTCAATTAAATAATTCAAAAAATTTATTTATTGATTCAAATTCTATTTTAAGTTTAATTGAAAATAATAAAGTCGGAATTATTTACGATTATTTGAAATATAGAGATAAAGTTTTTTGTATTTATAACATTTATGATATTAACGATAATCAAAATAAAGAAAACAGAGATTTTATAAAAAGTCGTTTTCCAAGTATAAAATTTATTAATAAATTTCAATTCTATTTTTATTCAAAATTTTTTAAAGAAAAAATTATGTGTTATATTGATTCCAACGATAAAAAATTAATTGAATATTTAAAAAAGAAAAATATAAAATATTGCAAAGTAGTTATGAATATTAACGAAATAACCGCGAAAGAATATTTAACTTTAAGAGATAAAGATAACGCAAGAATTTTTTTGTCGATTACAAATAAAGATTATTACGATTCTTATAAATATTCCGTTGTTTTGAATAAAAAATATATTACGGTTTTGGACGGCGATACGATAAAATATAAAAATCAAAGATATAGATTTATCGGTTTGGACGCTCCCGAACTCAAACAAAATTACGGAGAAGCATCGAAAAATTATGTTGTAAGTTCCATAAACAACGCGAGTAAAGTTTGCATGTTAATATCTTCTTACGATTTGTATGACAGAATATTATGCCATATAATTATAGACAGCGAACCTTTAGCCTATTCTATGATTAAAGAAAAATACGCGAAAGAAACGATAATTAAATACGGAGATAGCAGTTTTCCGAAAGAGGCGAGCAATATCGTTTATTTGTCTAAATTGCAGGGAAGAAGACCTTTCATAGACCCAGCGGTATTTAGAAAAACGAATAATTAAATGACTATTGATTTTTTTAATTTATAAGTTAAATTTAAAGAATAGAAATGTTTTTATATTTTAGGAAATAAAGTGAATAAAATCGAAGATTATAATCAGTCGACTTCAAGATATGAATTATATACTCATTTAATCGAGCAGATAGTGGACGGAAATATCAAAACTTTTTCGGGACTTTTTACCTACGCTCAAAATGTAAATTTTGAAAAGATAAAAGACCATGAAAATATTTTAAAAAGTTTATTTTCTTTAATTCGTAAAATTAACTGGGGATTTTTTAGCGATTTGGATAAGGAACTTTACCCGAAATTATGGGAGCAGTTCGTTATAGAAAATCACAAATATAATTTTGCGGGAGATTTGAAATTAAGTTTATCGATAGCCGACATTTATATAGCGATGCTCGATATTCATGGCTATACGAATTTTTGCGAAGAGAATAAAAATAATTTGTATAAAATGCATGCTTTGGACGATTTGCTTCAAAATAAAATTAGCGAAGTTGCAAGATTTTATAATGTCCTCTCTCATAGAAAACAGGGAGACGAAATAGTTATGGTTTGCCCATCGGCAACTGACGCTTTAAGCGCGACTATTGCGATAATCGATGTTTTGAATAAAAAGAAATTTTTAAGCGAACATCCGAATGTCGATACTTCGGGAATGCCAGAGTTTAAAATAAGTGCGGGAATATCGGGCGGAAATACGAATAGTTCTTTAATAATTACCGAAGACGGAGATTTGTCGGGCTTTCTTATAAATAACGCGGCGCGAATGCAGGCGAGAGCGAATACTTTATCTCCGAAAGAAAATAAAATTATTGTGACTAAAAATTTGCAATTCAACTTCTTAAAAGAAAACGCGAAAATTAAAAGCGAAATCTTTGAAAAAAATATTATCTCTTTCTACGATAACGGAATCATATTTTTTAAAGGAACGGATATTCCGATAGTGGAAGCAATATTCAATCCCGATGAAAAATATAAAGAATTATTTTTTGACGAAATGGAAGAACTTGTAAAAAGCGTGAAAGCTAATTTATGGAAACAGAGAATATTTACCTCGATGATGGAATTAATTTCAAAAGTCGCAAAATCAATGCCTCCGTTTCAAATTAACGAAAGCGTAAACGAATATATTTCGGGCTATACCAATTCCACAATTTGCGATTTATGTTCGGATGCGATAGGTTCTTATGTGGTTAAAGAAAATTATAAAGAAGCGATTGACACTTTCGGACTTATAATAAGACTTTTGAATACGATTGATAATTTCGATAAAATGGTTTTGGAATACGCAGAAAGCATTTACGAAGGTTATGAGAAAGTTATTCCTTTATACGATTCTATAATGAAAAAAGAAATCGATATAAATATAGCAAAAATATTTCCCGCAAATCATATTCCTTTATTTAATAATGTTCAAAAAGCTAACGCCACTTATAATAAATTAATAAATTTCGCAATGGTTAGTCCCGCTTTGAAAAGACGAAAATCAATTTGGTATGGAATCCTCGAAAAAGAATCTTCAAATTTGATTATTAATATGTATTCGGGTAAAAAATAACGGACGAAGTTTTTGCCTCGCCCGTTTTTATTTTTTTAATCTAAAATTAAATTATAAATTAATCGACTTTTTCTCCAAATTTAACTCCGAATACTATTCCCGCGTTTAGAGTTCCGCCGTATTCGTCTTTTCCAGTTTCTTCTTTAAATTTCATAATATCGTAGCCCAAATATACCCCTACATCAAGAGCAATTTTGTCGATAAGATAAAATGAATAATTGAAAGAAGTTTTTACATATCCAAAAATTGGAGGATTGAAAGAATCCACTATATCGCCTCTGTTTAATGTTTGATTATATTCATTACCAAGTAATACTAGCGTTTGTTCTCCCGCCACAGGAATTTTAATTCCTCCGCCGATTCCGATTGAAAAATTTCCAAAATTAAATTTAGGAAATAAACCAATTTGGATATTATAAAAATAACTATAGATTGAAACAGAGACATCGGTAGATATTCCAAACTGACTAATATCAATATTGCCCAACCCATATTTATCTAATTCAGCTGAAATTAGGCTGTTAATATCTGGTTTGCCCATAATGGAATAAGAGCTGATATTATAGCCTAATTCCAATAAATAGCTTATTCCGAAACCTTCTCTAACTTGAGACATATACCCAAGTTGAAATAAACTTGTGCCGTCAAATCCAAAATCGTTTTTAAATCCCAAGTCTTTCATGCTTTCTGTTGGAAAACCGACTCCGACTCCAATCAAAGCGTTATAGTGGAATTCAAAACCGCTTTTTGCAAATGCCGACACGCTAAAAATTGTGGTAAGCGTAATAATTAGAAAAATTTTCTTTATCATTTTCATTTTTAACCTCTTTTTTTAAAAATTATTTTCACTAATAATATAATAAAATATTTAAAAAAGTCAAGTATAATTTTAGATATTGTTC
>NZ_JBNMIZ010000223.1:0-4344 GCF_050873525.1 Brachyspira sp.
ATATTAACGGACTAAAAAAATATGTTTGTTCCAATTAATAAAATTATATTATGCTTTTTTATAATATCGATATTTTTTATTTCATGTAAATCTACGGCGGACAGTAAAAAAGAAATTAAAAATCTGTATCCGCATTTGGCAAAATATATAGACAAAGTTTATAGTATGAACGAAAAAGAAAGAAAAGGCTTATTATTAATGGTTGGAATAAAAGATAAAATATTATCCGAAGAGACTATTAAAATATTGAAAGAAAATAAAATATCGGGAATTATACTTTTTGATTATAATATAGCTAATGAAAATCAATTAAAAAAACTCACATCCAATTTGAGAGAATATGTAAGTCCAAATATATTAATAGCGATAGACGAAGAAGGCGGCAAAGTCAATAGAATTCATTTCGACAAATTAAAAAATATTTCGCCAAAAAATATTGGAGATAAAAACGATAAAGAATACGCTTATAAAATCGCCTATCAAAAATCTAAATTTCTGCTCGATTTGGGAATCAATATGATATTAGGACCGATATGCGATATTCCAAACAATTCAAACTCTTATTTGTATGAAAGAAGTTTTTCAACTAATATAAATATAGTCGCCGATATGGTTGAGGCTACGGTTAAAGCCCAAAGAGACGCGGGAATAATAACCGTCTTAAAACATTTTCCCGGGCATGGAGACACATCCGTAAATTCTCATGACGGTTTTCCAATCATAGATAAAAAAATTAGCGAATTAAAAAATAAAGAATTTGTCCCATTCAAAAGAGGAATAGACGCGGGAGCAGAGATTATATTAACGGCGCATATAAAAAATAAATATATAGACGACAAACTGCCTGCGAGTTTATCCAAAAATTATATTGATATTTTAGAAAAAGAATTAAATTTTAACGGAATTACCATAACGGACGATTTAACTATGACGGGCAAAATAGAAAAAGGAATAAATTTTGGAATAAATTTAAATAGCAACATATATCAAAATATAGAATATATGTTTGAAGATTTAAATCCTAATATCATTTCATGCGCGAAAGTATTAAAAATCATTTCTGAAAATAAATAATAAATACCTTGCGCATGAAAAATAATATTTTTAATTTTGTCCTTCTGGATTTTTTCTTTTTCTATTGCTATTAGGGTTTCTTTTATATGTGAGAGTGGCATCTAGTCCAAGCCTCACATATTCGTTTATGATGTTTACAACCGTATGATATGTAACACCGTATTTTTTAGCAATATCGGTATGCGTTAATCTTGTGTTGTTTTTCTGGTCAAGTTCCAAAAGTATTTTTGCGCGAGAAACTAATCTTTTAGATTTAATATCTCTACCTAGGAATTCTTGAATCTTGTTCTTTTCTTCTTCGCTCAATGATATTGAATGTTTAGCGTTTATACTCATTTAGCCCTCCAAAAATATAATACCTAATTAATTTATAATTTTTTAAATTTCAATATAATAACATATCGATACGATTGCATAATATAACAATATAAATAAAATATCAATATGAAAAAGTCTTATAATATTTTTCATAATAGTTATAACTGATTAATACGATTTATGTAAAATATAAAACTAATAAATGAAAATATATAAATACCGAAAATTTAAATAAATTTATATTTAAATCGGTATAGAATAATGAAAATATTTATAAACGGAAAGGAATTATCCGCCACTTTAGAAAACGAAAAAAACGCATACGAAATATTAAAGCCCGTTGAAGAATGGTGCAATTCAAATTCTTTTTTAATCAATAGAATCATAATAGACGAAAAAGAACTCTCGCCCGAAATAAATAACGAATATGAAACGATACCAATAGAAAGTGTGAAAAAAATAGAAATAGAAGCGTTAAGTCACAGCGAATATTATTTGTCTTCAATAATTTCAATAATAGAATATATAGAAAAAGTTTCAAAAACCGATTCCGCAACTTTAACCGAAAACGATATTGAAGCCTTAAAAGACGGAATATTTTGGATATTGGATTCTATTCCCAGAGCGATATTTTTATGCAACATGAATCTTGAACCTCATGGAATTATTCATATATTAAAAATGCTTGAAGTAAAATTGGAAAGACTTAATACGATAACTAATAACGAAAAAGCGGACGAAGATTATTTGGATAAAGTTAAAGAATTTTTTAGCGAAGATTTGAAGCCTTTTATAAACGATAAAGTTTTGCCAGCTATGGAACTTGTTTTGGAAGACGCTAAAATAAATACGATGATTATATTTGCAAACGATATAAACGAAAACAACGCTTTATATAAAATTGGAACTTTGCCGAAATTTCAGCCTTTTATAATAGAAATACTTGACGAAGTCGTTGAAAAACTTCAAACGGGAAAAGACAAAGATGCTTTTATATATGCGGAAAAATTTTCTCGAATAGTCGGACTTTCTTTCAGCATTCTTTCAAAAGTTGCGGAAATCTGCAAAATAGATTATTCGAATATAAAAATAGAAAATATAAGTTTGATAGACGCGATTAACGATTTTAATTCAATGATGAATAATTTGCTCGAAGCTTTTTCAAACGAAGATTATATATCTATAGCCGATTTGCTCGAATACGAAATAAAAGAAAAAATAGAAAATATCATGGATTATATACCGATTTTAGAGGAATATATTGAAAGACTCAATGTTTGATTTTACGGATAGCGACAATTCTTTTTTGCCTATGGCGGAAAGAATGCGCCCGACTTCAATCGAAGAAGTTTTCGGACAGAAGCATATTTTATCGGAAAATAAAACTTTAAGAAAAATGATTGATAAAGATAAAATAACTTCTATGGTTTTTTTCGGTCCTCCTGGCGTTGGAAAATCAACCGTAGCTTCTATAATCGCAAAAAAAACGAAAAGCGAATATATAAAATTAAACGCCGTCCTTTCAAATGTTTCGGAAATTAGAGAGGCGATAAAAAAAGCGGAAAAAAATTTAACCAATTCAAAAAAAACGATTTTATTTATAGACGAAATTCACAGATTCAATAAAAGTCAGCAGGACGCTTTACTTCCAGCAGTAGAAAACGGAACGGTTATATTAATCGGAAGCACTACTCAAAATCCTTATTTTTATCTTACAAACGCCCTACTCTCCCGCATAATGCTTTTTGAATTTAGGAATCTTGAAGATAGCGATATTAAAGAAGCGATACTTAAAGCGATTACGGATAAAAGAGGACTCGGCGAAAACGATATTGCAATAGAAGATTCGGCGGTAGATTTGATAGTAAAATATTCGCATGGAGATGTGAGAAAGGCTTTAACTTATCTCGAAGCGGCGTTTTTTGTAACTCAAATTGACGAAACCAAAGAAAAACTTACTATAACGGAAGAAATCGTCAAAGATGTGACAAGCAAACAAACTTTAAATTTTGACGAAGATGAACATTATAATACGATAAGCGCGTTTATAAAAAGTGTAAGAGGAAGCGACCCAAACGCGGCGATTTATTATTTGGCAAGAATGCTTGAATCGGGAGAAGACCCGCGATATATAGCTAGAAGATTATGCATATTGGCTTCGGAAGATATAGGTTTAGCCGAACCGAAAGCTTTGAATATAGTTTCTTCTTTGATTAGTATAGTTGATTTTATCGGAATGCCAGAAGGAAGGATTCCGTTAGCCGAAGCGACTATTTATTTAGCTTTATGCCCGAAATCGAATTCCGCTTATAAGGCTATAGACTTGGCAATAAGAGATATAAGAAACGGGGAATTATATTCTATTCCAAATTATTTGAAAGATAATCATTCGGCAAGTTTCGATAAAAAATCCGAAGAAGAATATAAATATCCACATGATTTTCCTTATCATATTGTCAAACAAAATTATTTGGAAAAAGGAATCAAAAAAAATTATTATAAGCCCGTGGACATTGGCGAAGAACGAGAATTAAAAAAGGTTTACGATTGGATAATAAAGCAGATTAATTGACAATTTTTTATTAGTCATTCGCTGAAGGCGTCCCGCAGGGAACGAGGCTATTTATAGCCGAAATAATCCAATTAAAATAAAATTTTATTTAAAAGTCTCACTTCATTAATAGTGGATTGCTTCGCCTACGGCTCGCAATGACGGAATTTTTTTAAAATTAAACCATTGACAAATTTTTAATCCATTGCTATACTTTATTAATCAAAACTATTAAAGTTGAGAAACTATGAACTATAAAAATATCATAAATAAACAATACTGTAATTTTGTTAAGCAAAGCAAAGCAAAGCAAAGCAAAGCAAAGCAAAGCAAAGCAAAGCAAAGCAAAGCAAAGCAAAGCAAAGCAAAGCAAAGCAAAGCCTGTATTGTATCTTTTAAAT
>NZ_JBNMIZ010000224.1:0-4291 GCF_050873525.1 Brachyspira sp.
GTTTAATATATTTATAATTTAATATTGACTTATTAATCTCTTTATATTACAATAATTATTATGAAACAGGAAATAACGCCTATATTGGAAAATTATTTAGAAAGTATCTACAATTTGGAAGTGGAAAAAAATTTCAAAGAAGCTATAAGAATAACCGACATAGCCGATTTGGTCGGGCGCTCGAAAGCAAGCGTCAATACGGCGATAAAAACTCTTTCAAAATTGGGATATATAAATCATGAACATTACGGAGATATAGAACTTACCGAATCGGGAAGAGCGATAGGAAAAGATATAGCCGAAAGACATGCGATATTTTATTATTTTCTTACAAATATTTTGGGAGTCGAAGAAAAGAGAGCGGACGAAGAAGCCTGTTTAATAGAGCATACAATGAGCAGAGATACCGTTCATAAATTCAAAGAATTTTTATGCACATATTGTAAGAAAGAAAATATATTCAATAATAAAAAAAGTTAATTCAAATTTATTTCAATCGATTAATATTATTTACACAAGATAAAATAAATATTTAGAAAAGCTGTAGCTAAATAAAATTTGTCATTGCGAGAATATTTAATAATTCCGTCATTGCGAGACTCAACAGAGGCGATGCAATCCACTATTTATAAAATTGAGAATTTGAAAATAAATTTTTATTAAATTTGTAATTTTATTAAAATTAAGGCATGGCAATCTATTATTACCATGCCTCGATTTAATTATGCAACCAATTATAAATTTTATCTTCTTTTCTTTTTTACTCTTAATATCCTTATAAAATCTCTATAACCTTCTTCTTTGGCTATAGATAATGCAGTATTTCCGTCTTTATCTTGCATACTAATATCCGCGCCGTTTTTTATAAGAATTTTTCCAACATTTTCGTATCCGTTTTTTGCGGCAAACATTAACGCTGTCCATCCGTTTGTGTCCGTAGCGTTAACATCCGCTCCGTTTTCTACAAGATATTTAACTATATCGCAATCTCCGTAGTAGGAAGGAAGCATTAAAGGAGCGCAGTCGTTTTCGCCTCTTGCATTAACATCCGCTCCATGTTCTATAAGCAGTTTAGCCGTTTCGGGATTCTTTTGATTTAAAGCGATTATTAAAGCCGTGTTTCCGTTTTTATCTCTCGTATTAATATCCGCTCCTCTATCTATAAGCGATTTTGCTATATCGTAATTATTTTCGTAAGAAGAAAGAATTAAAGCGTTTCCTCCCATCTTATTTTTGAATTCGATATTCGCTCCGTTTTCTATAAGCAGTTCCACAATATCGCTATAGCCGAAAGCCGAAGAAAATATTAAAGCCGTATTATTGTTTTTGTCTTTTGTGTTGATATTTAAATTTCTATTTTTTTCTAATATGGATTTAATTTCTTCTATGTTTCCTTTTTCGGCGGCGTTCAAAAATTTTTCTTCTTCTCTGCTTATGGCAAAAGCGTTTAAGCTAATCGATAAAAATAATAAAGTTAAAGTTAATGTTTTCATTGTCGTTTACCTCTTATTAAAATTATTTTGTATTATTTTCGGATTTAAGATTATGTTAATTAGATATTTTTTTTAATAAATTAATAAAAAGTAAATATTATGTTAACTAATAATTAAGTAAAATTTATAGTAAAAAATATCATATTTTATAAATCTTATTATGATATATAATTAAAACAAAATACAAAGGACAATATATGAACTTCAAAAAAGTAAAAATCGAAATATTTATTCCCGCAGAATATACGAATAAATTAAGAGAAGCTTTGAATAATATCGGAGCTTTGGGAGTCGGCAATTACGATAATGTTATGTCGATTACAAAAATAAAAGGCTATTGGCGTCCTCTTGCTGGAGCTAATCCTTTTGACGGAACGGTTGGCAAAATTTCCGAAGCGGACGAAGATAAAATAGAATTTTCAACCGATATAAAAAATATAGAAAATATTATTAAAACGGTTAAAGAAATTCATCCTTATGAAGAACCAGTTATAAATATTATTCCGTTATTGAACGACAGATTTGATATTAATTTGAATTATTGAATCTTCTTTTATCCAATAATCCCATTAAATCTCTCACTTCATATAAAGTTTTTTGGGCGACTTTTAAAGCGGATTTTTTTCCTTCGTTTAAAACATCGTAAACATAATCTTTATCGTTTGAAAATTTTTCTATCTTTTCTCTTATTGGCGAAAGTTCCTTATTGATATTTTTTGCAAGCGATTTTTTACATTGAACGCAGCCTATATTTGCATTCAAACAGCCTTCGCAAATTTCTTTTTGTTCTTCTTCGCTTGAAAATATTTTATGATAACTGTAAACATTGCAGATTTGGGGATTTCCTTTATCGGTTTTTAATTTTCTATTCGGGTCGGTAACCGCTTTTTGCAAAATCAATTTTTCAGTTTCTTCGGCGCTTAATCTCAAAGGAATATGATTATTTAAAGATTTGCTCATTTTATTTGCTCCGTCAAGCCCTAATATTCTTAAAACTTTTCCATGATAAGTTTCTGGCTCTTTAAAATATTCTCCGTATCTATTATTGAATTTTCTCACTATCATTCTTGTAAGTTCCACATGCTGCTCCTGGTCTTCTCCCACTGGAACAATATCTGGATGATAAAGCAAAATATCCGCCGCCATCAAAGAAGGGTAGGTGAGGAGTGCCGCGTTTATATTTTCAGCGTTCTTTCTTGATTTATCTTTATATTGAGTCATTCTTTCAAGTTCGGCAACGGGAATAATCGAATTAAATATCCAAGCCAATTCCGTATGAGGCTCTACATCCGATTGAACGAATATTGAGCATTTTTCCAAATTAAGTCCGCATGCCAAATATTCTATCGCCGTATCGAGTATTCTTTTTTGCATTTCTTTTGCGTCATATTCAATCGTTATTGCATGATAATCGGCTATAAAAAAGAATCCGTAATATTCGTTTAATATATTTTCCCAATTTTTCAAAGCTCCCAAATAATTTCCTATATGAAGCGCGCCTGTCGGTTGAATTCCGCTTAACATTATTTTTTCTGACATTATAACCTCTTTTAATTAATTAGATTTTCAAATTATATTTTAAGTTTTTATATTTGCGACTAAAAATCCGCCTTCGGTTTTTAAATCGTTAAGATTAATATAAATAAGTCTTTTATCTTCCGTTTCTATCAATAATTTTTTATTTAAAGGATTCATATCTTTTATTATCGCGGGAACGCTATTAAAAACTAATTTAGTTCCCACTTTCGGCAAATCTTTTTTCAAACAACAATAGGCGTCATATTCATGCGCCAAGCAGCACATTAATCTTCCGCATTGCCCCGATATTTTAACCGTATTCAAAAGCATACTTTGTTCTTTAGCCATTTTTATAGTTATCGTTTCAAATTTTGTTCTCTTTATTCTGCAGCATAATTCTCTTCCGCAAATTCCGCATCCGCCGATTGCTCTCGCTTCGTCTCGCACTCCTATTTGTCTTAATTCTATTCTTATCTTAAAATGGGACGCCAAATCTTTTACCAATTCCCTGAAGTCGACTCGCTCTTCAGCTATGAATTCAAATAATAATTTCGCTCTGTCTAAAAAATAATAAGAACTTATAAGTTTCAAATCCAGATTATGATTAATCACTTTTTCTTTGCAGATTTTAAAAGCTTCTATGGAATCTTTTTTATTTATATCGAATTGTTCCATATCGTTTTTGTCGGCTATTCTCAAAATGTTAAATATTTTATTTTTATTTTTGTTTTTATGATGATGTTCTTTGTCCACCATTTTTTTTATTTCTTCGGACACATCTTCCAAATTATTATCTTCGCCGTCTTCGATTTTATGATTTTCTTCTTTATTTAATAAATCCAAATCTATATCTTCAAAATTAATTACATTTCCCAATTCTATTCCATCGTCCGTTTCCACAACGCAGTAATCTTTTACTTTTATATCTTTTATATGCAAATGTTCAAATTTTCCAATATTAGAATCTCTAAATCTTATATGAGCTATATTTTTTATCATTAAGTTTCTCCAACACTTGAAATAATTTAAAGATATTATATTTTATTTATAAGTCGATATTATTGCAAGCGGTATTTTAATAAAAAATATAAATAAAAATTATTAATTTAACTTTAAATTATCGTTGACATTTTTTATCAGTTATGCTATAATTTTCCTAAATTGATAGAATTAAAAATTGAAAAAAGGACTTTTGAAAAATGAGCGGATGTAAATTCTACAATACAATACAATACAATACAATACAATACAATACAATACAATACAATACAAGCCATTAA
>NZ_JBNMIZ010000225.1:0-4273 GCF_050873525.1 Brachyspira sp.
ATACAATACAATACAATACAATACAATACAATACAAGCCATTATTATAATTTTTGGCTGTTTTTTTGTTGCAAGAATAAAAAATTATTTCAAAAATATATTTGCCAATTTTACTTTGGATTGGGGGATTTATGAACTATAAAGATATAGATAATATAGTTTGGTTAATCCCGATAAAGAAAATTAGAAATTCTTTGAGAGAATATTTGATAAGACTTATTAAAGATAATGAATTTATAAAACTTCAAAATAATTTTATAATTAAAGAATTATATGAAAAGAAAAAACAAGGGAAAGAGGAACTCATTGAAAAAGAATTAAATATTAATAATTTGTCAGATTTTTGGCAAAAATATAATAAAATTAATGAAAGTTATAACGAAGTCTGCATTTATTTAGGAATAGGAACTGGATTTTTCTCGGAGTTTAATAATCTTATTTTAGCGATATTATATTGTCTCGTCAATAAAATAAAATTTAAATTATATTTAGTAAATGCAAAAGGTTTTCCTGCTAATAATGGCTTTGAAGAATTTTTTATGCCTTTTTGCAAGGAATTACTATATAATGCCGACACGGAATTTAATAATATTTTTAACTTTTCTAAAAATGATATTGAAGTATTGCTTCCAGCAATGAAAGAAAAATATGGAATAAATTATTTTGTATATTTTAACTCTGATATTTTTTGGGGGATTAGAGATAATAATTTTTTCAATTTTCATTTCAATATAAAAGAACTTGGAATAGATGGAGACATTCGCCATGCTTTTGGAATAATAGCTAAAAATTTATTTAGGTTTAATGAAAAAACTCAAAAAGAAATAAATGAACTCATAGAAAGTCTAAATTTGCCTAAAAAATATATAGGTTTTCATATAAGAGCGGGCGATAAAATAACTGAAGCTGAATTAATAGAACCAGAAAAATATATAAAAAATCTAAATAAATATACGGACATAAAAGATATATTTATTTCAACGGACGATTATTCCATTATCAAAAAATTACAAAATAAATACGGCGATAAATATAATATATATACTTTGACAAATAAAAAAGAATTAGGGTATAATCAAGGCAATTTTGAATTATCGAATAAAAACGATAAGTATAATCATTTAATAGAATTTTTCGCTTCTATCGATATTTTATTAAATTCGGAATTATGTTTTGGGAGTTATACTTCAAATCCTTCAATATTTTTAGGAGCGGTTTTAGGAAAATCTAAATTTATAGAAATAAATTCGCTTGATTTTAGAATTCGTTAATTAAAATTTTCATTTATGATTTTTTATTTTATTAAATATATATTTTTTATAATATTTTTCAACATGATTTAAAAATGATTTTTATATGTATTTTAAATTAACTTTCATCCCCCCAAAAAACTACGGAAATCAATATTATAACCACTATTGGAAGTTTTTTTATTTTCAAAAATATTGATAAAGCGAAAATGAATATTCCGATTGGACTTATATACTTAAAAATGTTTTGAATAAAATCTACATTTCTTAATATCGAGGTTTCCGTGAGTTTGACAAAAAAGCGTCTTTTGAAAATGTGATTACCGCCGAAGCTATCTTGCCAATAGCCAGCATAACAAAAATTTATTATTGATTTGAAAAAAATTTACTTGACTTTTGGAAAAAAATTATTATATTATATATAGGAATTAGCAATAATTTTAAGGAGAGTTTATATGCAAACTATAAAAAAATCAAAAATATTTTTAGCGCTTTTATTTTTAGCGGCTTTACTTTTTGTAAGCTGCAGTTTTGAAGACACATTGGGAACAAATGGCAGAAATACTGGAGGAAACTATACTGAAGGCGGAGAAACTGGAGGAGGAGGTTCTTCTGGAGGAAATTCAGGCGGCGGTAATACTGGTGGAGGAAGCGGCGGTTCTGAAGAAAACAACGGCGCTTCTATACCCCAAACATATCATGGAAAATATACTAAAGTTGGAAGAGACCCTTCTTATATAACGGTTGGCAACGATAATAAAGGCGATTATATAATGATAGAAGGCGGAAATAAAGAATATGTAAAAGACCTTGTATATGAGGGCGAAAATTCTTGGAAACAAGTAGAACCTTCTTACGGCTATTATTCAACTACTTGGCAATATACTCTTAAAACCGAAAACAATATAAGAAAATTTTATTTTATAATTATTAGCACATTTACCGATACAGAAAGGAATTTTGTTCGTTCATCCACTAATAGCGTGACTCAATATTGGCATAATTAAGATAGGAATAAATAATTTGCTAAAAATTTAAATTCAAAATGGAACGCGTAGAAATATGCATTCCATTTTAAATTTATATTGTTTGTTATAATTTATACTAATATTTTTTATCTATATCTAACCTATAAAACCTTTTATTCGCTTAACTGCCTCTTTAAGTAAAGGCATATCTTGAGTAAGCGCAATTCTAAAATATCCGTCTTCGGCAAAAGCTTCTCCTGGAACTACCGCGACTCCCGTTTTTTCCAATAATTCCAAAGAAAAATCCAAAGAAGATTTTTTTGAAAATTTACCGTATCCGACAAACAGATAAAAAGCTCCTCTCGGTTCTATGATTTCAAATCCCAAATCGGCTAAATCTTTAGACATAGTCAAAGCCCGCTCTCTATAAATATCTCTGAATTCGGTTATAACGGGAAATTTTTCCAAAGCGTATTCGGCGATTGCGCAGGATAACGAAACCATGCTTCCCACATTATTAAAACTCGCGTTCAAAATATATTTTCTAATTTCTGCAGGCGCTATGCTGTAGCCGATTCTCCATCCCGTCATAGAATGCGATTTTGAAAAACCGTTTAAAATTATAACTTTATCTTTTATCGAATCGTAAGACGAAAAAGAAACGAAAGGATAAAAAGAAATTGCCGAATAAATCTCGTCAACCATTACGAAAATATTTTTTTTAGCGAAATATTCCGCAAGTTCGTCAACCTCTTCTTTTTTTAGCATATAGCCCGAAGGATTTCCAGGATTGCTGAAAAGAATCGCTTTAGTTTTATTCGTTAAAACTTTTTCTATCGATTCTGGTTTTATAACAAAATTATCCTCTCTCGTATCCAAATAAACCGCTTTTCCATGAGCTATTTTTACAATCTGTTCGTAAGGAGAGAAAAAAGGAGTTGGAAGTATAACCTCGTCATCGGGATTCAATATAGTCTTTAATATTGAAGAAAGTCCTTCCATCGAACCTATATGCATCGTCACACAATTAGCGCTCGTTTTCGCTCCGTAATATTTATTATAATGTTCCGCAACCAAAGTTCTTAATTTCTCTCCGCCGCCCGCATGCGTATAAGTAAGTTTATGAGTTTTAGCATATTCGCAGCCGTATTCAATAAGTTCTTTCGGGGGCTGTAAATCTGGCTCTCCAATAGTAAGCGTTATGCTGTCTTTCATTTTTTCCGCTCTTTCCGTTAACTCTCTTATCAAAGAATAAGGAACGGATACGATATTTTTATTTAAATAGCTTTCGTTCATGATTTCTCCTTTCATTAAAAATTTAAAAATTAAAATCTATTAAAAAATTATTAAAAATTATTAAAAATTATTTTCTCAAATCGTCAACCAATTTTGTTTTATCCACAGTTTTTTCATCGACATTTTTTACGACTTTTGCGGGATTTCCGACTACGACTTGATTATCTTCCACATCTTCTATAACTACCGCTCCCGCTCCGATTACCGCGTTTTTCCCAATATGAACTCCCTCGATTATGACGGCGTTCGCTCCAATGATAACATTATCCTCGACTATTACGGGTTTAGCCGAAGGAGGCTCGATAACTCCCGCCAAAACCGCTCCCGCTCCGACATGGCAATTTTTACCGACAATCGCTCGTCCGCCCAAAACCGCTCCCATATCAATCATTGTCCCCTCGCCTACTTCCGCTCCAATATTTATAATCGCTCCCATCATAATGACGGCATTGTCTCCGATTTTTACTTTATCTCTTATAATTGCTCCAGGTTCTATTCTCGCGTTAATATTCAAATAATCCAAAGTAGGAACCCCAGAATTTCTTCTATCATTTTCCAAATAATAATATTCTATAGAATTTTTATTATTCTCCAAAATCGATTTTATCTCTTCGTAATCTCCGACTATAAAATGACAATCTCCAAAAGAAAAAATTTTAGCGTTCGTTTTTATATTTTCCAAGCTGCCTTTTATATAAATTTTAACGGGCGTTTGTTTTTTAGAATTTTTTATAAATGCTATTATATCTTCCGATTTTTC
>NZ_JBNMIZ010000226.1:0-4225 GCF_050873525.1 Brachyspira sp.
AATTTTAAAACAATAATTCCGAAAATATGATATAATATATTTTATTAAAATTAATGAAATTAAATTATTTATAAAACTTGAGGGAAAAATTATGTCAAAGATAAAGGTGAAAAAAGCGCATGAAAGAAACGGTTTAATGAGTAAATTTTTAGTTCCATTTGCCGTATTTTTAGGAATAGTAATGATAAGTATGTATATCGTTTATAGACCTCAATACAGAAAATTATTTTTGAATAATTTGGATGTTAGAATGAAAACAGCATCCGAAGAAGTTATAAAATGGGTTTCCTCTTTTTATACCGAAATAGATATAATAGCCGCATATTCAAAAAGCCCTATGACTACGGACGATATGCTCGAATCTTTTTTTAATATTTTGGAAGCCAAACCAGATATTGCAAATGTATATTTTGGGAATACGATTCCAAGAAATAGCCCGGGAGGAATATTTGTAAATCCTTTTTCAAGTCTTTTGGCGGCAAATTACGACCAAACGAAAAGAGACTGGTTTATTAAAGCCTCGACTTCTCAAGGAATATATATAAGCGAACCTTATATAGCGGCGTCTTCCAAAAAACTTGTCGTAACTTTTGCAAAGGCTGTTTATACGAACGGTTATCTTAAAGGAGTTGTTGGCATAGATATATTTTTTTCAAAGATTTCGGAAATAATGCAAAATCAAGCGGAAAACGAAAGCACGGAAATAAATATAATAATGAAAAACGGAATGTATCTCACGCATAAAGACGATAAATATATTTTAAGCGAACAGAATACAATATTCTCAAATCCTCTATTTTCTGGCTTTCAAAATGCAGTTTCAAGTCAAAATAATTTGATAGAAATAAAAGGCAAAGAATGGGCGGGAGTTCAAAATATAGAAAATATTCCATGGATGATAGCGGGACATGGAACTACAGAATATTTCGATAATCTTATGCGAAGATTGATAATCGTTTTATTTGTCGTTGTAATCGCTTTTATGGGAATAGAAACGATTTTAGTAACCGTAGTCGTTCGTCCTTTATCCGAATCATTAAACAGAGCGATAAGTATTATAACCAATATGGGGCAAGGGGATTTCAACGCAAGATTTGAGAAAAAACTTTTAGATAAAAAAGACCAAACGGGCGCTCTCACAAATTCTATAGACGAGATGCAAAGAAGAATCGGCTCCGTAATTTATAAAATAAAACAAGGTATAGATGTAATAAATAATGAAATAAGCAAAATATCGGAAGGAAGTTCTAATTTGTCCGACAGAAGTAATTCGCAAGCCGCGGCGTTGGAAGAATTGGCAAGTTCAATCGAAGCTTTATCATCTTCATTGAAAGAAACTGCTAGGAGTGCGTCCGAAGCGAAAAGTATGAGCGCAAAAGCATATTCCGATACGAAAAGCGGAGTTGAAGCGGTTATGCAGACAGCAGAAAACATGAAAGAGATTTCCGAATCGAGCAAAAAAATCTCCGACATAACAAAAATGATACAATCTATTGCTTTCCAAACGAATATACTCGCTTTGAATGCGGCGGTAGAAGCTGCGCGGGCGGGAGAACAGGGAAGAGGTTTTGCGGTAGTGGCGAGTGAAATTCGTTCTTTGGCTCAAACGGTTAATGACGCTGCAAGCAATATAACGAATATAGTTGAAGATACGGTAAATAAAATAGAAATAGGAAACGAATCTGTCGCTCAATCTTCGGAACTTTTAAGCGAGATAGAGAAATCGGTAAATGAGGTTTCGGAAGTATTGACTGGAATATCGAATTCGGCTATTCAAGAAGAAGACGGAATAGAACAGATAAATCAAGCGGTAATGGAATTGAATAATATAACGCAGGAAAATTCAAATATGGCTCAAGACAGCGCGATGTCGAGTAAAGAAGTATCTGACAGAACGGAAAATATGGTTGATGAGATTTCTTATTTTAAATTCAAAAGCAATAAATAATTAAAATGAATAACACGGAAATTGAAATTAAAGCCCATGTTAAAAATTTTAAATCGACTTTAGATTTTCTATATAAAAACGCAAAATTCAAAAAAAAGTATTTCAAAAAAGATATTTATTTTGCCAAAGCGGACGAAATAAAAAACGGAAATATAAATTTAAATAACTGCATTCGACTGCGAACCGAACATGGCGGTTATACTTTCTGCGCAAAAACAAGAACCGTAATTGACGGCGTGGAAGTGAACGAAGAGAGGGAAATTAAAGTAAACAAAAAAAAATCGAAGTTTATAATAAATTTTTTATCGACATTGCAAAATTATAAAGAATATGTGAGAAAAGAAAAAAAAGGATACGCTTTCGTTTATAAAGGCGCGCTGGCTGAAGTGTCTTTGGTAAAAAATTTGGGTGATTTTATTGAGATTGAATTTTTAAACTCTTCAAAATCTACCGAAACTCAAATAGCGGAATTAAAATCAATATTAAACGATATAGGAATCGAAGAATCGGAAATAGAACCAGAACCTTATTTAAATCTTTTATCGAAAAAATAAAAATGTAGTTATTTCGACCTTACTTTTAATCAAAATAAATTTTATATAAAAAAGAGCAGGCTTTAAAACCTACTCTTTTTATAGCAAAATAAAATATTCTTATTTTATTCCTTCGTTCCAATCTCCTACAACATGGGTTCCAGGGACTTTAGTCAAAGATATAGCGTTGCCATAACTTGGTTTATAAGTAGCGCTGTCGCCGTTTAGGGTAATATTAGCTTTAAGTTTAATTATTTTAACCGTATTTCCTACTTTTACAGATTCAGGATAGTCGCCAGTTCCAGTTGATAATCCCCAAACTACCGTAGCTCCGCCAGAAGTGAAACTTACTGATACTTTACCATCCGCTGAAGCATATTTAGTGCCTGCCAAATCTTCAACAAAGCTTCTCGTTCTTGTAAATCTTTCGCCAGTTACTTCTATATGCGAACCGTTTAAGTTATATTCTCTATAAACGCCTTGGTCAAATTTGAAAATAAGTTTTCTTTCAACAGAACCTTGATTTTCAACTATAGTCAATTCGTTGTCAGATAAGCCAGCTGTTTTTTTCTCTGTCGTTACATTTGCATCATAGAAATATATATATCCTTCGCCGTCTATAGCTATGAAATTTTCTATATTTCTGTTCACATCTTTGTAAGTTCCCTTATATTTAATTAATTCTTTAATATATCCGCCGATGCCGTTATTTTTAATGAGGACATCATCGCTCACTTTTTTAAGAACATAAGAAGTATAGCTAGTATAACCTTTGCCGTCAAACTTCAATACTTCTACAGTTCCTTCGGCAGCGTTTCGTATTTGTAATTTGCCTTCCGCTCGAGATGTCTTTTCAACAGCCACTTCCGCGCCATGTATATTTCTAACTTTTCCGTCTCTGAGTTTATAGTCTATATATCCAGCAGCTTCATAATATACGCCAGAATAGTCGTTTACGAAAGCTGATATATTTGCATCTGGATTATTAATCAAATCGTCAGGGTTACCTTGGCTCGCTTCTGGTCCTAAATCGCTTGAGCAACTTACCGCAAATACGAATACCAAACTTAATAATGTTATTAATATTTTCTTTATAGTCATCTTTATATCCTCCTCCTCAATTATTTAATTTCCGTGCCGTCTTTGGCATAGCAAGTAATACTTCCGTCTTCGCCAAATACTACTTTTTCGCCGTTCCAATACGCGCCTCTAACCGTTAATACATTGCCTTTGAATACGCAGTTGCCTGTAATGTAATCCCAGTTACCGTATTTTCCATGCATGTATTTAACTCTGCCCGTATTTTCTATAGTTACTCGAACGGATTTATTAGCGCTTGTATAATAGCCTACATATTTTTCAGGGAAATCATTTTTCGCATAATATGTAGCCAAATCGTCAAAGTCGTTTTCATAAATGTAATAGCCATAGCCGTCAAATGTGAAAACTTTTACTACGCTTCCGTCTTCTTCTTCAACTTGCAATTTCTTAAGATTCTTATCAACCGCAATATTGAGGAATGAAGTAACTTCTTTCCATTCTGTTCCAGTTATAGGAGCGGCTACGATTTCGTATAATTTGCCGTCTTTGATTCTATAACCAGCATAGCCAGATACCGTGTTATAAACGCCTTGGAATTCAGGAACTTGTAAAAATTCCTTTATTGCCGCTTCTGTTCTATCTGGAGTTCCGCCTTCCTCCTCGATAGATAATTTCGCTTGCTCTTCGATGCTTTTTACATCAA
>NZ_JBNMIZ010000227.1:0-4068 GCF_050873525.1 Brachyspira sp.
AATATATAGTTAAACATATTAATATTATAATAACGGCAGCCATCGGCAATATTATAAATATTATATTGAAATTCATTATTTTACCTTTAATCTAGAAGTAATTATACCAGATTATCTATTTCTTCTTTTATCCTATTCCATTTACTAATAGCTTTTTCTTTATTTTCTATTTCTTCTTTATATTTATTTATTCTATTTCTATAATTCGATAAAACGGAATTGGAAAAATCAATTTTTGTAATAGTTTCTTTAAAATTTTTGAGATTATCTTCTATAACTATTTTATAAAAATCTTCGTCCATTTTTCTTATAATATTGTTAACTTTCTTAACGAGTTCATCCACTAAATAACCAGATATAGTTCCTGTTTCTTTAATCAAATTTAAATGAGGATTGTCATCGTATTTGTTTACATTATTTTCATATTCCATCATTATAGGTCTTATTATAGATGATACTTGTTCTAAATTTACATCTAATTCTTCTTCTATAAATATATTGGTAGTATTTGTTATTAAATTTTCTCTAAATGATTTATATATATTTATAATAAATATTTCTAATTGTCTATTAAAACTTCTTGCATATTCTCTAATTAATTCTCTTATTTTTTCTGTATTTATAGTATTTTCTTGATATTGAACATTTTTACTAAATATCCACCAACCTTCTTTTTTAGTTCTTGTTTCTTCGCTTTTGGCTTCCTCTACCGAATATTTAGCCTCCTTAAAAAACTTTTCCAATTTTTTATTTATATCATCAAGCGATTCTTTATACCACTGTTCAACGGTATCCTCAAATTTATATTTCAATGATTTAGAAATCTTATTAACTGATTTTTCCAATTTTTTTGACTCTATTTCTATAATCTCAATATCTCCAGATTTAATATCTTTTTCTCGTTCTCTAACATATCTATTCAATTTTCTTTTTATTTCATTTGCAGACTCTATAAATTTATTCTCAAAATTATTTAGATTTTCTCCGAGTATTTCATTTTTTTCTCCGCTAACTTTTTTTAATATATCATGTATTGCGTCTATATTTGCTAATTGTTTTAATTGCTCCAACGAGGTTTCTTTTTCTTCTAATGAAATATAATCTGGATACGCTTCGCTTAAATTATTAATAACTACTTTGTAAGTTTCGTCCAGATTATCCCAATTTTTTATAATGGAATGACAAATTCCTGAAGAATATATTACTCTTTTATCAATTTCAGATATTAATTTATTAAATATATTTTCATCGTTCATTTTATCAAAAATATTTTTAATATATTCTATTAATCCCATATCTCCTTCTAATCCGTTAAGAATTATATTTTTAGATTTTTCCAAATCTCCTCCAGATTTTTTTATATTCTCTTGCGAATTTAATGCATCGTCAAATTTACTTATTATAATATATATTTCTTGAATTCCTTCTTTTTTTCTTATCTTCAATATAATATCTCTATCCGATTCTGTAAATAATTGAGTCGCTGGCATTAATATCAATACAACATCGCATTTTGAAAGCAGCTCTCTCGCTTTAGCGTCTCTCGTTTCCACAGGGTCGTTAAAACCCGGAGTATCCAATATGCTTAAATCTTTTAGATAATCTATATTTATATAAATATTTAAACTTTTAACAAAATCTACAAATTTGCCTTCCGTTCCTACATAATCTTTTAGTTTCTTCGATATTTCTTCGATATTTTTAAAATCTATTCTCTCATTTTCTTGTTTTAATACATGATTATAAACCAATTTATTTGCTTTTTTAATTAAATTGTATTTTTCTTTTCCATTTTTCAAATATTCGTTTTTATCCACCACTTCCTTAGCTTGTTTTTCCAACTTATCATAATCATAATATTCTTCTTCAAATTTATTTAAGGCTGTTGTTCCCGCAGATACCATACTCCCTACCGCTGATGTTAATTTTCTCCTAATAGTTTTTTTCTTTAAATTTTCAATCTCTTTTTCTAAAGTCTTATTATACTTATTATAAATCTCTTCCAAATCCCCAATATCTTTTTTTGTAATAAATTCTATATCAATATAATTTGTATAGGAATATTGAATATGAGTTAATGCCGCCGTCATAGGAGTAGCAGCTTTCGGAAGTATATCTTTTCCGTCAAATAATAATGAGTTTAATAAAGACGATTTTCCAGATTTTACTTTGCCTACTATTCCAACTCTTAAGGTTCTGTCAAGGTCTACTTTATCTTCAAATTCTTTTATTATATATTCTTCACTTTTAAAATTATTATCGTTGCTTAAATTTGTTATTTCGTCTACAAGGGCATAATCGTCATTATGCGAATCTGAAAATTTATCTATTTTTTTCTTAATATTTATTATATTATTCAAAATATCTTTTTCCATGTTTTTGAATTCCTTATTATAAATATAATTTCTTATGAACTTCATTAACCAAATCTAATTTTTCTTCATAATCTTTTATTAATTCTTCTATATTGCTATCGGAACTTAATTGTATCTGGGCTTCTTCTATTTCATTTTTCTTTTTATTTAATTCTTCGTCTAAAGTTTGAGATACTCTATTTATTCTCTCTTCAGATTCCTTTTTTAAACATTCTATTATATGCGGTCTTAATTTTCTTTTTATAGATGGAATTTGTGATAAAATTTGACTTCTTACTTCATTCTTTTGTTGAGATTTTGCTATTAAAGTAGAGCATAAATTTATTATTTCTGGTAAAAATATTATTAATATTTCTATAACTGGATTTATTATATCAGTTAAAACGGCAAATGCCGTAGTTAAAGTTTTATATGTTTTATCTCTATATCCAACAAGCTGAACGCTTTTTGATTGAATATCAAACCTTTCTATAACATTTAAAATTTTATTTGAAAATTCGTCTATATTATAATCCGATAAAATTTTATCTAAACTTCTTATATCGCTAGAAAATTGCATATTTATATCGCTACTTAATTTGTCTGTTACTTTTCCTAATTTTTCTATTGTAACGGATTGAGTTATATTTAATACTTCATCTTTTAAGGATTCTGGATTTCCAGATAAGACTATATTTACTAACGAATCAATATTATTATTTAATTCTTTGCCTACCTGATTTATTATTTCGTTGGCTTCTTTTTCGTAAGAATTATTTTTAATTTCTTCTATCATATTGGCTTTTCTTTTTTCTATTCGTTTTAAACTATCCTCAAGCGATTTTATAGCTCTGTCGTTTTCTTTTTTATCTTTTTCTAACGCAGCTATTTTCATATTAATGGAGAGATTTGTATTATAACATACCTCATCTATATTATCATAAAATACTGAATAAAATAATTGCTCGGGGTCTAATTCTTTAATCATAGAATCAAATAAATGAATATCGTTTTGATTTATATAAGCTATATCTTTATTTATGTCTATATCCTCCAATCTATTTTTTACCTCTTTGCTTACTTCTCTTATAGTTGTTTCGCTTCTCAAATCCGTTTTTGTAATAAAAATAGAAAAATCCTTCTTAAAATTAACTATATTTTTAATTTGCGTAAGCATAGATTTTGTTACAGTTCCAGCATCTACGGGAACTAAAGCTAAATAGTAAATGCCTTTATCCAAATAGGACATTATGGCTCTATTATGATTTTCTAACGGAGAGTCAAAACCCGGCATATCGACTAATATAATCGGTTCTATTTTCTTTAAATTATCGCTCTTTATATATCTTTTTATATATAAATAATCTTTTATATTTTCCGATTTTACATTATCCAATTTTACTTGATTATTGTCTTTATCTATGCCAATATCGTATTCTTCTTCCGAATAATATAATTCCGCTGGAACTTCAGTTTCTGGCTTAATATTAACTTCTAAAATATCTTTTCCTATAAACTTATTTAATAGCGTGCTTTTTCCAGAACTAAAATCTCCAACTATTGGAACTATTAAAGGCATATTTTCTAGTAAAATTAATAATTTTTCTATATCTTTATTATCAATATCGCAATTAATAGAAATTTCATTTATTTTATTTAGTATTTCTATAAATTTTTTCTGATTATTAAGCATGAATTTTCTCCTAATCTATAT
>NZ_JBNMIZ010000228.1:0-4046 GCF_050873525.1 Brachyspira sp.
CCATATTTCCGCAAAGTTGAATTTCGATTATAACCGTTTGATTGTTTTTTGTCTTCGCTTTAATATCAATAATCGATTCTTTTAAATCAATATTTTCCGAAAGATTATAAGGGTCGATTATTTCCAAATCTTTAACTTCTTCAAAATTGAAATCTCTTAAAGCGGCGTTAACCATATCTTCAAGCACTTTTTCGTTTCCATTTTTGCCGAGCAGAAATCGGACAAATAAGTCGTTTAGTTTGTTAATCTCTCTATTTCTATTTATTTTTCTCTTCATAAGAATATTATAACAGAATAATTTAATTTGTCAAAGAGATTCAATAATTACTTAAAAAATTAGTTGATATAATATAAATAAACGCTTGACAAAAAATAAAATCTCTCTTAATTTTAATACATTAATTATATACAAAAATAAATAACAAATGAAAATATTAGCTATAGATACTTCCTGCGATGATACTTCCGTTGCGATAGTTGAAAACGGAAATGAAGTTTTGGCTTCGGTTTTAAGTTCTTCCATAGACGCTTATAAAGAATTTCAAGGCGTAGTCCCAGAAATAGCTGCGAGAAAACATATAGAAGCGATAATATATGTTATGGATAAAGCTTTGAAAGACGCAAGCCTAAAATTAAAAGATATAGATTTATTTGCCGTAACGAATAGACCGGGACTTTTGGGTTCGCTTTTGGTTGGAGTTGGGACGGCTAAAGGATTGTCGTTTGCAATGCGAAAACCTTTGATAGCTTTAGATCATATAGCCTCTCATATTTATTCCCCGCATCTTACTAACGAAATAGAATTTCCTTATATAGCTTTAGTTGTATCGGGCGGACATACGATAATAACGGAAGTTCATTCGCATGGAGAATATAAAATCGTTGGAACTACTTTGGACGATGCCGTTGGAGAAGCCTACGATAAAGTTTCAAAATTTTTAAATCTTGGTTATCCAGGCGGACCGATAATAGACAAGCTCGCTCAAAAAGGAGATAAAAACGCGATTAAATATCCTTTGATACTTTTAAGCGGAGCGGATGAATTTAATTTTTCTTACAGCGGATTAAAAACGGCATGCGTCTATTCTACAAAAAAATATTTAAAAGAAAATTATGAAGCGACAAACGAAAATATAGCGGCGGCTTTTCAAATTAGCGCGATAGAACCTTTATATATAAAAACTTTAAAATATGCGGAAAGAAGCGGAATAAAAAGAGTGACGATTTCTGGCGGAGTGGCATGCAATAGTTATTTGAGAGCGCGATTTTCAAACTCAAAAGATTTTGAATGCTATTTGCCCGAATTAAAATACACAACCGATAACGCGGCGATGGTTGGCGGACTTGCATATTATATGAAAGATAAAATTGAATACGCCGATTATAATTTGGATTGTTTTTCGAGAGTTTTAAATAAAAAGTATAATAGTAAAAAGAAAAATTCTAGATAGTATTCTTATTTTAATCTACTTCAAAATAAATAATTGATATTTTAGTCAAATGCTTTATAATGATAAAAATAAACATGAGAAAACAATATGACTAACCATAAAATATATTTCGGCGACAGTAGAAGACTTAACAAAATTCCAGATAAATCCGTCCAGCTGATTATAACCTCGCCTCCGTATTGGCAATTAAAAGATTATGGAACGCATAACCAAATTGGATTTAACGACAGCTACGAAGAATATATAAATAATTTAAATCTCGTATGGATGGAATGCGATAGAGTTTTATCGGACGGTTGCAGATTATGTATAAATATCGGCGACCAATTTTCCCGCTCGGTTTATTACGGCAGATATAAAGTAGTGCCGATAAGAACGGAGATTATAAGATTTTGCGAAACTTTGAAATTGGATTATATGGGAGCTATAATTTGGCAAAAAGCTACAACGATGAATACCACGGGCGGCGGAGCTGTAATGGGAAGTTTTCCTTATCCTCGAAACGGAATTCTTAAAATTGATTACGAATTTATTTTGATATTTAAAAAATTAGGAAATCCTCCAAAACCAACTTTAGAACAAAAACAAAATTCTATTCTTACAAAAGAAGAATGGAATCAATATTTTTCATCTCATTGGAATTTTAGCGGAGTAAAACAGTCCGAACATATTGCAATGTTTCCCGAAGAATTGCCAAAAAGATTAATAAAAATGTTTTCTTTTGCGGGCGAGACGATTTTTGACCCGTTTTTGGGAAGCGGAACCACATCTTTAGCCGCAAAAAATTTGGGAAGAAATTCTATAGGATACGAAATCAACAGAGAGTTTGAACCAATTATTAAAGAAAAATTAAATATAAATCAATTAAGTTTTGACTCCGATACGATTGAATTTTTGGAAGATAATAATAAAGATTATTCTTTCGACAAACTGCCTTATATATTTTCCGACCCTCATAAACTTGATAAAAAAATCGATATTAAAAAAGTAAAATTCGGTTCTAAAATCGATAAAAATAAAAACGAAAATAAGAGAGAATTATTTTCCGTAAAAGATGTCGTCTCTCCGAATAAAATTATTTTGAATAACGGGCTCGAAATTAAACTTCTTGGAATAAAAGAAAAAGAAAATTTCAAACCTCAAGCGATTAATTATTTGAAAGAAAAATTTAATAAACGAAAAATATTTTTGAAATACGATTCACAGAAATACGATAAGAATAATAATTTAATGTGTTATGTGTATTTGGATAATAAAACTTTTGTCAATAATCATTTGATAAGAACGGGTTATGTCGATGTCGAAATGAATTTTGATTATTCTTGTAAAAATAAATTTCTTAAATCATCAAAATGCAAATATTAATTTATAAATTCTCATTCATAATATCCGAAATAAGCGAAAAATATTTATTAGTAATTTTTTTTATATTCTCGCCCGCGTTTATCTGAACATAACCGTCATATTTTTTTATCATTTCAATATCGTTATTCGAGTCGCCTGCCGTAAATATTTTTTCAATTTTATTTTTTAATTTATTTTCCAAAAAAGCTATTCCGTTCGCTTTGCTTACTTTTTTACCTACTATATCGACAGTTCTTATATTTCCGTAAGCTATGACTTCTTTAAAATTATCGTTTATAAAGTCCGCAACAGTTTTTGTTTTTTCAATGTTATTAGTCATTTTATTTATTTGGATAATATTTTTTATCGAATCAATTTCTTCTATATCAATTATCTTTCCGATTTTGAAAGCGTCAGAATATAAAATATCGTTTTTCACTTTTGATTGAACGGATATAATGCATTCATCGGTTGCAATTTCCACAGTCGCGCCGAATTTATCAAATATTGATTTTACCACTTTATACGCTTCGCTTTCGTCAATGGTTTCTTTAAAAATAATTTTTCTTTCATTATCGAAAATCAAAGCGCCATTATTTGCCATCAAATAATCGAAACCTATATTATATTTTTCTATCTGCTCGAATATTGAAAATTTATTTCTTCCCGTAGCTATTGCAAAAATATTTCCAGCCTCTCTCCATCTTTTTATCGCGTCCAAAACTTTTTCGTCTATATGTTCGTTTATATAAAGCGTCATATCGTAATCGCTTACAAATAATTTCATTGAATCAATCCTTTTTTATTCGCCAATAATTTTTATCAAAACTCTTTTATTTCTTTTTCCGTCATATTCTCCGTAAAAAATCTGTTCCCAAGTTCCAAAATCCAATTTTCCATTTGTAATAGCGACAACTACTTCTCGTCCCATGATTTGTCTTTTCATGTGAGCGTCAGCGTTGTCTTCGTAGCCGTTATGTTTATATTGACTATGCGGTTTTTCGGGAGCTAATTTTTCAAGCCAAACTTCAAAATCGTTATGAAGTCCGCTTTCGTCATCGTTTATAAATACGCTTGCCGTTATATTCATAGCGTTGCATAAAACCAAGCCTTCTTTAATTCCGCTTTCTTCCAAACATTTTTGAACTTCTGGAGTTATATTTATGTAGCCTCGTCTTTTCGGATAATTAATATCCAATACTTTTCTGTAAGATTTCATTTTAATCTCCGATTTAATAATTCTTTTTATAA
>NZ_JBNMIZ010000229.1:0-4005 GCF_050873525.1 Brachyspira sp.
ACATATATTTTCTCATTTTTATTAGGATACTTGATGTCGATATTAAAGTTTAGATTTAGAAATATTTATAATAAATTATATGGATTTTTATTTAAAAGAGCGCAATATGAAGATGTTGTAGACCAAATATTTGAGACTTTAGTTTATGATAGCAGTAATAAAAAAATTATATTTAAAACAATTTCAGGCGATTTCTTTATTGGAGAAGTTGGTATAGTAAGTTCAAATTTGCAAGGCAAGTATATTTATTTTAGTAAAGTTCAAAAATATAATAAAAATAAACGATATTTTTTAGATGTAGCGGACGATTCTGGTTTTTGTATATCGACATCTTCTATAGAATATATGCATTTATCTCCAGATACGGATTTTGACATAGATTACTTTGAACCAGATAATTAAAAACAACAGTTTATTAAAATATATTTTTATCAATATCTAAATCAAGAATTTACTTCTAAACCCATCTCTCCACTTCCTAATCGGTATCCACCATGCCAAACTATCCACAATCTTACCAACATTACAATTCAATTTACCTAATTTATTTTCATAACAATTAATTTTATCTTTCAATTCGTTTATTTCATTAACAAAATAATCTTCCAAAAAATTTTCATTATTTCTTATATTATGCAAATAAGGATTCAAATGAACGATTTTATCTCCAAATATATCGTCCTTAAATACTTTATATATTTCATATTCATTTGGCATTTCGTTTTTTGTATATTGAGTTCCCCAATCTCTTAAATTCCAAAAGAAACATTCCGCAGAATACTTTTTCGATAGATTTACAAATTCTTTAGCGTCTCCTAAATTTATTTTTGAAACTACAAAGAATAAAAATATATTCTCAACTTTATTTTGTTTTTTAAGATTGGAAACGAATTCTAAATTTTTAATTAAAGTGTCCCAACCGCCGCCAAGAACTATTTTATCGTAAGTTTCTTTTGTGGAAGCATGAATTGAAATTTGAACATACGATAATTTATCTATTATATTTAATTCCGTAAGCATTCTTTCGTTTAACAATAAACCGTTGGTATGCAAATCGAATTTTATATTAGGATATTCGTCCACTATCATTTTTATAAAATTTCTCGTATGCTTGCTCGCAAACGGGTCGCCGCTCCCGATTAAACAAACTTTATCCGTATATTTCAAAATCGGAAGAAAATATTTTCTCGCTTTTTCGTCAAGTTCTTCAATATATTCTTTTGAGTTTCTATATATTTTTTCTCTGCAACTCTTACAATTCACATTACAATCTAAATCATAACTGAACTTAATAATTTTAGGATATTTAATTTCTTCGCTATATTCTATTTCTCCGACATATATACTGTCAAGTAAAAAAGAAAAAGCGTCTTTATTTGGCGAACATAAGTGATTGAAACACATGCTATAATCATCATTTAAGCAATTTCGTCTAATCATTTTGGCTTTATCGGAATTAAAAATCTCGTTAAAAGGTTGATTAAATATATTTCCGATGCATCCGTTTTTAATATAAGCCGAGCAGCAAGTGTAAACACCACCGCCTTGATTTATTTCTATGAAACCGAAAGGAACTTTGCATATATTTTTATTCATTTTAACCCCTTATAATTTATATTATTGATTAAAGTTTTAAGATTGTTAATAGACTTTTCATATATAGAATTTGATAATTCTATAAGGTTTTGTTGTAAACTTTTATATTTATTTGAATCTATATTTATAGAATAAATAAGTTTATCGTATAAATCTTGACTATTATTATAAACTATGGCATTTTTATCGTTAAGATTATAATAATCTGCAAATTTTTTATGTATTATAGCTGGTTTAATAAAACCATACATTAATTGAAAACTTCCCAAAGTTCCTGTAGTAATATATCTGTTATGTTCGTAATTATCAGGGTCTAATAACGGTAATATATAATCGGCTTCTTCTAATTTATTATACATACCTTCAAAATTTAATCTTCCCGTTATTATTATCAATTCCGCTAATTCTGGTTTAATATTTATATTTTCAGAATTATTGCCTATAAAATAAAATCTAAAATTTGAATACTTATTTTTATAAAGTTTTTCTATAGCTTCGATTAATTGAAAATGATTTCTTCTCTTGGAATTTATCTCGCCTATTATTATAAATTTTGTAATACATTTATTTTTTGAAGTTATTTTTATATTTCCAAAATAATGAGGATTAACCACATTAGTAATTATATTTTTATAATTTGGCTTAAATATAGTAATAATATCGTCTCTTATAAATCCTTTGTCTACTGGGGCTTTTATATCATGGTCAACTAATAAAATTTTATTCCTAATATCTTTATTAAATAGTTCCAATTTTTGCTCATAATTTGATTTTGTATCCAAAACATTTCTAACCGTAGTAATAATAATTAATTTGCATTTTTTAAATTGATAATTGTAATAAGAATCTAATATTTCCGCTTCCGATATTTTATTAAAATGTAAATGCTTATTTCTAAATCTACAAAATAATTTTTCTTTATATCTATCTGGATTGCAAAATATATATACTTCGTAGCCCAAATCCAATAAATATTTAGCAAAACCCGTTAGTATTTCTCCATGAGAATATCTACTAGGTTCCCATAATATGACAGAATTATTAAATTTAATTTTAGTTCTTAAATCTAAATTTGGGAATTTATTTCTGAAATTATCTCTCCACTTCCTAATCGGTATCCACCAAGCAACCCTATCTACAACCTCATTAAAAATTGATGCCAAATTATTATACTTATCATTCAACTCTTTATACATACTTTCTAATTTATTATTTTTATCTTCAATATAATTATTAAACGACTCGTGAACTTGAAAATCACTATAATATTTTTCAGTTAAATCATAATTAATATTATATAAATTACTTTGCGTTTCTTTCAAATAATTTTTTATTTCATTAAAATAATTAATCGTTAAATCAATACTTTCGTCTAATGCCGTTTCGTATATTTTAGCTTCGTTTATATCGTTAATTATATCGCCCGAGTATTTTTGTGGTGGATATTTAAAATAATTAAATTTATTAGAATGCAATATTCTCATAGTTATAACTTTTCTTTTCATTAAAGTAGCCCAATATATTCCATGATAAGAATTTGTTATAATTATAATCTTTAATACTTTACAAATTAGAAATAATGAATTATAATTATAGAAATCAAGTAATTTTACTTAAGGAGATTAAAAATGAAATTTATACAAATAGGCGATAATTTTTTAATAAATGTTTCAAAAATAGATATTATTTATTTTAGAAGTAATTGTATTAATATTTATATAGAAGAAGACTTATATCACTTTGATGCTAATCAAGAAATTTATAATAATATTATAGATTTTATTTATAATGATGAAAAAAAATTATTAAGAATAGATACCGATAACCCAGTATATATGTCTAATAAAAGAGAACAACATTTTGCTAGAATATAATTCAAAAATAGGTTTAATATGGGATGGATAAAAGCTAAAATAGCAAAATTGCTTCATATGGAAATGGCTTCCGCAAACATAAAAAATGTATATAATCCGTTAATTAGTTTTTCCATTGTGAGTATATTTTTATTAGCGGTTATTATAGTAATTAGTATAATTTGTGGTAAGGATATAATCGCTTATATATGTTTATCAATGGTTATAATAATTGTAATCGTATGTATAGTCGCTTATTTTATTATTTTAATTAAAGACCCTAATCTTTTGCATGACGAATCATATTTGCTAGAAGTGAAAAGAGAAGAAACAATGAAATTTCAAATTGAAAATGATAAAAATAATGTATCAAGTAATACAAATAAATTAAATGAAAATAATAAAAATAGTTAATAATTAAATAGCTAATCAAATATTAAATTTATTTCTGAAATTCTCTCTAATTTTTTTAAACGGTATCCACCAAACAACCTTATCTACAACCTCATTAAAAACTAACGCCAAATTATTATACTTATCATTTAATTCTTTATAC
>NZ_JBNMIZ010000230.1:0-3977 GCF_050873525.1 Brachyspira sp.
ATTAAAACGATTAAAAAAATTATAGTTATTAAAATTATAATTAAAATATCTAAAAAATTTTTCAAATATAAATTTCCTAACTGCCATAATATTATTCGATTTGAATATTTTGGAAATATATAAATAAAAAAACTCATAAGAGAATAAAGAAATAAAGATATTACGATTCCCGCTAGAATTATCGAATTATTATTCATGTATTTGTCTATTCTGCACGCAATAAATAAAATAAATATTATAGTTATGAAAGCGAATAAAGTCGAAATTGCCGAAATAAAATATTGATTAAAATTTATTCCCGTTATTATTAATAAAGACGCTCCGAGTCCCGCTCCCGAAGATATTCCCAAATTATAAACCGAAGCAAGCGGATTTCTCAATATCGACTGCATAACGATTCCCGTCAAAGATAAAGACGCTCCCACAAAAAAAGCCAAAATAGAACGGGGAAGTCTTATATTAAAAATAATATCGGCGCTTATTTTATTATAGATTAAATTCGGAGAAAAAATTTTATAAATAAAAATAGAAATTATTTCTTTCGGAGATATAAAAACATTTCCGATGCATATCGACAATATAATCGAAATAAAAACTAAAATTATAATTACCAAAATTTTTTTTATCATAAAAATAAATCCAATTCCCGATATTCGTTAGGATAAATTGATTTTGCCATTAAAATTAAAGCCTTTATAATATTATGATTCGGAAGCGAACTCGAAGGAATAAAATAAACTTCTTTATTTTGAATTGCTTTTATATTTTGCCAAGCTTTGCGATTAAGAATTTCATTTGTAGGATTTTCTATATAATCAACGCTCGTAAAAATAATATCGGGATTTGCCGACAAAACGCTCTCTTCCGATACGGCTATCCAAGAATTTCTATCTTCAAAAATATTTTTCGCTCCGATAATATTTATCATATCGTCCAAATAAACATTAGTTCCGAAACTGTATAAATTCGGTATTGAGCCTATTTCAAAATAAACGGTTTTTTGATTTTCTTCAATTTTTATTTTATCTCCAATCGATTTTATTTTTTCAATATTTTCTTTCATTTCAAAAACTATTTCTTCCGCTTTATCTTCAAGTTTTAAAACTTTGCCCAAAAAATAAATATCGTCTTCTATTCCGATTAAAGTGTCGCTATTTGGAATTACCGCAACCGACAAACCTAAATTTTTTATCGCGTCTATCGAACTTTTCCCCGAAAAAACGCTAAATGTATTTACAAAAATAATGTCGGGATTAAGCGAAATTATTTTTTCCGCATCTGGATTCATCATATCGAAAATTTGCATCTCAGAAGAATCGATATTATTTTTTTCTAAAATTTCTTTTGAATAAGAATCAACGGAAATTATTTTATTTGCCTCTCCAATATCAATTAAAATTTCCGTAATCGAAGGAGAGAGGCAGATTATTTTATTAATATTTTCTGGGACGGTTATCTCGTTTTCCGCTCTGTCTTTTATTTGCAAAACGGAATTATTTTTATTATCACTATTGCAGGAAATTATCGAAATTATGATAAATAAAAAAGCGCTTAAAAATATTTGAAAATTTTTCATTGTTAAGTCCTTGTAAAAATAATTTTTCGTATATAATAAATCAAAATCCTTATAAGTGCAATTAAATAATAAAATTTATTATTGCCCTTCATTGCAAACTTTAATTTTCTACTTCGTCATTGCGAATGTAATGAAGCAATCTATTATTTAACAAAATTATATTTTAAAAATATATTCCTATTATTTGGATTACTTCGGGCGTTGCCCTCGTAATGACAAATTCATATTATTATTTACAAAATCTCGTAATGACGAATTCAATTCTTATTTCCAAAACATCTTAATGACAGTTAAAAAAATATTGTCATTGCGAGCCGTAGGCGAAGCAATCCAAATAAAATTACTTGAAAATTAATAATTTATCTATATACTTTTATTTTATCAAATTGCTAAAAAATAAAAATTATTCTACAAAAAAAGATAAGATGGAATTAATTTTTATTTGGAAAGTATTAACTATAAAACCGAAAAAGATATTTTAAAATTAAAATATCTTAAATGCCGTTTTGGATTATATAAATTATTTGAATATTAATTAAACTTAAAATAATTTCGGGAGGTAATATTTTATTTGTATTTCTGCAATAACTCTATTATTTTATTATTAATTTCATCGTATATAAAATCATTAATGTTTATTTTTGGTATAACTATCTTTAATAATTCTTCATTCTTTTTCAATATATCTTCTGACGATAAACCGACTTTTTTATTTATAAATTGTTCGGTGATATTTATCATTCTATGTGCGACATTATTTCTTACATCTCTTTCTATTTTTCTAATATCTAAAAATTTGTTTATCATTTTAGAATTTACGCCATTATTTTTATAGTAATCCATTATTTTTAATAGTCTATCTAAATTTATAAAGCTATCCGCTTTTTTATTGTTATAATTAGCATTATATTTACTGTTATAAAAATTAATAAGGTTTTTATCAGAACTTAAATCAATACAAATTTGTTTGCCATCTTTAGAATCTTGAAGCACTTTATTTAACGCTGGAACATTTTTTTTCAAATAATAAAATAATAAATCGGTGGCAAAAGGAGATATTCTTAATATAAAATCCGATAGTTCTCCTTTTTTATATTTTAATTTCATAACATAATAATATTCTAGCAATTCGTTTTCAACATTTGTTAAGTCTTTATTTTGTAAATTTATAATTTTATTCGCTTCGTCATATTTTAAATTTACT
Organism: Brachyspira sp.; assembly: GCF_050873525.1. Lineage (GTDB taxonomy): Bacteria > Spirochaetota > Brachyspiria > Brachyspirales > Brachyspiraceae > Brachyspira. The sequence continues at coordinate 2,781 of NZ_JBNMIZ010000230.1, forward strand.
CTTAAAGATGCATGATACAAAATTTTTTTTAAATCATCGTTAAATAGCTGGGAAATATCTTTTCTATCTTCAATAAAGAGTCGATATGCCGAAGAATATTCGTAGTTTCTTATTAAAGATTCTATTTGAGATTGAATTTTTGCTCTTTTAAAACTTAATATTCCTGGCTCTTTGCATCTATTATTCTTATATTCTTTTTATATATCTATTTTATCAAGGTCTTCAAATTTAAATATATCTTCAAAGTTTCGCTTTTTTCTAGGAGTATCTACCTGCACTGGTATAAGTTTAGTATTATTATTAGTTATAATTTCTAATATTAAATTAGATTTCATTTGCGGAGTTCCAGAAGCTATATTAAGCAATATTTCATAACCTTTTTTATTATATTTGTTATAAATTTCTGTTATATATTTTCTAAAATCTTCTATAAAAGCGTCATAACTATTTACATCATCATCGTCTAATTCGCTAATTATCTCTTTCACTTCACAGTCGGGATTGAATTTTTTTATAGCTTTCTCATATCTATTATCATTATAGTTTAATTCTTTAGTTATATATAAATAAACCGCATCTGGTTTATAGTGTCTTATTATATGAAGCATAGAACCTTCCGAAGGTTTGCCATCTTTATCGACAACTCCTATAGGGTCATGCGTTCCAACGGGCGAAAATAATACATACTTTTTTATTTGAGACATATTTTTACTCCTAAATATAATAAAATATTATAATAAAAATTTAACTTCTTTCAATATTAACTCCTCCCATCGAAATTGAAGTTTTAGCGCCAATTCCAGAATATTTTGAAAACTCGAGCAAAATATTGCATATATTAACAAGCGGTTTATTTCCAGAGCAATGAATGACGATATTTCCCATAAAAGAATTTATCTTTACGCCTTCCATACTAAATTTAACGCTTCTTAAATTATATTTAATTATATTGACATTTTTGGATATATCGGAAATTATATTACTATCTTCTAATGAAATATTTTCTCCATATGTATTCCATTTATTATATGCGCTTATAAAAATATTGTCCAAATTAGGAAAAAAAACAAATTTTTTATTCACTTTATATGTAGTCGGACTTAAAAAAGTAATATTGGTAAATCTTTTAGTTTCTTCGGATAAGAAAAATTTATCCGCTATATTTTTATAATTTGTAAGACTTATTATTTCTTTTGA
>NZ_JBNMIZ010000231.1:0-3969 GCF_050873525.1 Brachyspira sp.
CGAGACAAAATATAATTTCGATTCCTTAAAAAATAAATTCAAAAATCCTTATATTCCATATATTAAAGCGACTTTCGATTATTTATTTTTCTTTAGCGATGAAATTGCTTTGGGAATAGGATTATACGCTGGATACGATTTCGGTCCGCAAATCAAAGACGACAGATTTAGTAAAAATAATTTGGGCGCTTTCGATATTGGAGGGCAAGTTAGTTTTTATTTCGTAAACGACTGATTATAATTAATCCCATAAAAAATAATTTATAAAGAATTGATGCGGTAGCTATTTTTAGTTATCGCATTTTTATTTTTTGTTTATAAAGTTAGTTTACATAATTTTTTATACTTTTATTTAATTTTATTAAGTCTTTTTTAATTCTATTCCATCAATTTTTATAACAGTTTCGCTTATTTTTTCTATTGTAAACTCTTCCCAACTATCGTATCTATTATCATATAGTTTTTTATAATATTTCCCGTTTTCTATTTTCCATATTAACATCCAACTATATTTATTCATCCGAACTCCATATTTGCTTCTTGTAGAATAATACCAAATTCTATTATCCTCTTTGAACTCATAAGAATAATAATTATAATATTTAAATTCTCCAATAGAATTTAAATATTCACCATGTGTGCTTCCATGCCATGTTCCAATTAAACTTGTGTCGGGGGTTGGAGCTATTTCTCCGTTTTGTATATTTGGATTATTAGAGATTTCACATGATAAAATTAGAATAAATATAAAAATTATAGCAAATATATTTTTCATTTTTTATCTTCCTCAACTTTTTTAATTATTTCATTAAGTTTTTTCACCATTGTATTACTATCTTTCGGTTTAATATTTAAGTTCTTATACCCTTTATCAGTTTCTACTTTTATCATGTCGATGCCACCCAATATAGCCTCTGTATCTTTATCGTTGAATATAGCTATACTTCTTATTGATTGCGGGACATTACCCATATAACTAAAACCATTATCCGAAAACGAGAATACGCTTTGGTATTCTAAAGTTATAATATGTCCATCCGAGCATTTTATATAAACCCTATCGTCTGTGCCTACAGAAAATGTGCTTGCATCTCCAACTACATTTAATTCTATTATTATACGATGATTATCTTTTACTTTTGTAGTTCTAAATCTGTATTCAAGCATTTGATATGCTTTATAATCTCTTATAAAAGCGCTATCCGTTTGATAGTAATATGTTCCATCGAATTCATCTTCTATTTTTTCGACTTTGGCAAATACTATCACTGAAGATAAAAAGAATAATATAAATGCTTTTTGGCTTAAAGCCCAAATTCGTGTAATCATTTTGTTTCTCCTTTGTTTAAATTAAAAAATATATTTGATAAAAAACCTTTTGGGTTATTATATCCATAAGATAAATATTTATTAAAACATTTAAATAAATAAATGCTTTTTGCAAAGTTAAAATCAATAAATTCAAAAAAGAATTTGAATAGATTTTTAACAAATAAATAGAATAATATTTTATAATTAGTAAGTAAACATAAACTTGAAAAAAGTTTAAAGTGATGACTCGACTCGGCTCGGCTCGCGAATTTCAGTTTTGTAATATTTTTTATTTAATTCAATCATAGTATGAATTATACAACACATTAAAAATTTGTCAACAGTTTAAAATTAAAAAATAAAAAAATTATCAATAACTATTATTTAATCAAACAAAAAATATAAATAAGGTTTTTATATTCAAAATTTTGCAACTATTAGATCCTGTAAAATATTGGATTACCAAAGACTAACGAAATTGTTTCGCTTATGTGGGCTTCACTCGAAAACTGCCCACTTTAGTTTACATAATTTTTTACTATTGTTTTTTTATTATAATCCGAAAAAATAATAGGGGTAGTTTTATGCCAAAATCTATAATAGAACCGATAATTTTAGGATTTGTTCAGGCAATAACCGAATTTTTGCCCGTTTCGAGTTCGGGGCATTTGAGAATAGCCGAATATTTTCTTGGATTTAAAATGGAAAATATACTTTCGTTTGAAATCGCTCTTCATTTCGGAACTTTTTTGGCGACTTGTTTAATTTTTAGGAACGATATTTTAATTGCGATTAAAGGATTGTTTTTAGGATTAAAAGATTTCAAAAATGCAAGCGAAAATGACGAAGGTTTTAGAATCGCTCTTATGGTAATAATAGCTTCTATACCGATTGCAATAGTGGGATTTTTTTTGGAGAAATATTTAAGCGACATACCGATGCATAGAATCGGATTAAATCTTATAATAACTGGCTCTATTCTTCTGCTTACAAAAAATACGGATAAAATTCCTATAAAGAAAGACATTTTTTCCGCTACTTATTATAATGTTTTTATTATCGGAGTCGCTCAGGCTTTGGCGGTTTTTCACGGAATCTCTCGCTCTGGAATGACTATCAGCGTTGCATTATTTTTGGGATTGAATAGAGATTTTGCAGGAAGATTTTCATTTTTAATTTCTTTGCCTGCGATTTTTGGAGCTTTGATTTTGTCGTTAAAAGATTTAAAAAATTTTAACAATTTCGACATCGTTTATGCCGTTATAGGATTTATTACTTCTTTTGTATTCGGAATAATAGCTTTAAAATTTTTAATATCGTTTTTGAAAAGAGGGAGATTTTTTCATTTCGGTTTTTACTGTATGATAGTCGGAATCGCCGTGTATTTATATTTTACGACAGTAGCAGTTAATTGACGGAGTTTTTTATGAGCAAATTTAACGATAAAAATAGAAATCCAATTTTCGATATAGCGGGATTTTTATGTCTGCTTTTTGCAGGAATATTATTTCTTTCGTATTTTAGCTTGAATGCGGAAAATATAGATTTGAATGAAAATATATCTAAAAATCTTCTCGGAATTTTCGGCGCTTATATTTCTGCTAATTCTTTTTTGGCTTTCGGTTATTCTTCTTTTATTTTTCCAATATTTTTTATATACGCGGGAATAAATGTTATTCTTAAAAATTCTGCAAATAAAATTCCGTTGTCGGCGCTCGCTTCTTCCATTTTGATGATATTGTTAAGCGTCCTATTCGACATAACTTTTGGAGATATCGTTTCATATAAAAAAGGCGGAATCATGGGAGCGGTTATCGGAGAGAGTTTGATTTCTTTATTCGGTAAAACGGGCGCTTTCATAATGACAATATCTGGACTAATTATTTTAACGATTGTAGTCGCCAAAGTTTCAATATTGGATTTGATAAATTATTTGAAAAATTATTTGAGTAAAATCGATTTGAAAAAAATAAAAGATTTTGAAAATAAAATAATAAGCGATTCTAAAAATGCGGAAAATATAAATAAAACTAATTCGGATAATAACGAAAAACTTCAAACTAAAGATTATCTTCCGATTTTTTATAAAAAAGAAATTTCTGAGATGAATTTTGGAACATTGCCATTTATAGAAAAAATTAAAGAATCGAATAATAATTTTTCCAATTCGTTTTCATTTAACGAAGAAGATTATAGAGAAAAATTAAAAAGAAAAAATAATTCAAATAGTTTTGATAAAAGTTTTTTTAACGATTCTAATAACGAAGATAAAAAAATAGACGGAATAGTAAACGGTTTGAAGAATAATAATTTTAATGTAAACACTTTGGAAACCGAAGATGAAGATTTGGGAAGTTCTTTGGCAAAAGCGGTTTTTGGAAACGATTATAAAAAAAATTATAATAATATTAATAATAATCGTAATGAGAATTACGATAACGATAAACAAAATAACAATTTTTTATCGGAATATTATTTAAATAAAAATAATAATTCAAATAATAACTCCGAAGAATTGGAATTAGATTTTAATATCAACCGAGCGAGAGTTTCCGATTTCAAGAGAGCTATTTACGAAGATTCTATTCATTCAAGGTCGAGATTCGATAAAACCGAAAATTTTATTAAAGCGAATAATAATACTTATGACGATTATAG
>NZ_JBNMIZ010000232.1:0-3969 GCF_050873525.1 Brachyspira sp.
AAATAAAGATATAATGTATGGATATTTTTATGATTTTTATATTGATGAAAATGATTTTAATAATGACATAAAAAACGGATTATGCAAAGATTTAGAATTTAATTTTAATGATAAAAATCACAATGGAAAAATAAAATATGCTGAATTATATAAATAAGAAATATTGAATATAATGAATTTTAAAAGTTTAAATAAGATAAAATAAGGAGATTGATAATGAAAGCTATAATATTAGCCGCTGGTATGGGAACGCGACTATCTCCTATGACTTTATTAAAGCCAAAACCTTTGTTGGAAATAAAAGGAAAAACTATCTTGGAAAATATGATAAAGTTTTTAAAGAGCGGAGGCGTAAACGATATTACCGTAGTTACGGGATATAAAAACGAATTATTTGATATACATAAAGAAAAATTGGGATTCAAAAAAGTCGTATATAATGATTATGCCAAGAAGAATAGCAGTGCTTCTTTAAAATTTGTAATAGATGAAATAGAAAAAGGGACAATAATATTAAACGGAGATTTATTTATAACAAAGCCTTTTACGGAATATATAAAGCCGAATATATCTCAATTATTATCTCAAAAAATTAGCGAGGGAGTCGTTTCTTGGGGATATATAGTAGATAGCAATTTTAAATTAATAGATATAGATACAAACGCGACAAGCGGATACGGTGACGGTATAGCGGTATTTGATAATGAAGACGATTTAAAGATTTTAAAAAAAGAATTAATAAATTGCAGCGATGACGAATATTGGGAATATTGCATATTAAGAGCTATTGATAAAATAAATTTCTACGCTTTTAATTATGACGATATTTACGCGGAAGTGGATTCATTTAAAGACGCTTTATATCATAATTTATTAACTCCCGAAGAGATAGCCCAACAATGCAGTGAGGACGGGAAAATAGAAAGACTTGCTGGTATAACGAATATTAATTATAAAATTAAATTTTTAAACGAGTATAAAGTTATAAGAATACCTGGAAAAGGAACTGAAAAAGTAATTAATAGAACTTCCGAAAAAAAAATTTTAAATATTATACGCGATAAAGATATGGCTCCTAAAAGCGAATTTTATGAAAGCGATATAAGATTAACCGATTATTTGGAAGGCTATAGGTCTTTGGATTTTGACGATTTAAAAAATTACGATTCTATTCTTCCGCTAATAATCGAACAAATGAAAAAACTTCATTCTATGTCGCATGATAATTATGAAAACTTTGAAGTTATTTCTATGATAGAGGAAATTAAAAAATACGAACAACTTGCAAATATAAATATAGTTACAAAAATAGAGCATAAATTTATACTTAATATAGCAAGAAAAATGGACGGTGGAAAACAAGTTTTATGTCATAGAGATTTGCAACTTCCAAATATAATGTATAACGGCAAAAATATCAAATTTGTAGATTTTGAATACGCTGGATTTTCTTCTATACTTTGGGAAATTGGAAACTTTACCGCTGAATTGGAATTAAACGATAATCAAATTAATAAATTTATAGAATTATATAAAGATATAACCTATGAGGAAATAATAGAAGGACAATTAATGTCTAATTATATATGGACTTTATGGAGCTGGATTTACGATTCTATAGATTTGGGAAGAAGTTATTTGGTTAGACTTCATAATAATATAAATTATCTAATGAAAAAATAAAAAATATTAGGATGATACAATGAAAAAAGATATAATTTTAGGACATACTTTTGCATTTTTAAGCGTTTTATTTTGGTCTTCTCTATATGTTTCTACAAAAATATTGCTTGAAAGTTTTACTCCGCTTGAGTTATTGGTTTTACAATTTTGTATGGGATACATTCTTTTATTGATAGCGAAACCGAAAAGATTAAAATTAAATAGCGTAAAAGAAGAAATATATTTTGCTCTGGCTGGATTAACGGGAATTACTATTTATAATTTATTTTTAAATTTGGCTATGAGTTATTCTTTAGCTTCAAATGTAAGCGTCATAATAGCCGCCGCTCCTTTATTTACGGGAATATTTACATTTATACTAAAAATTGAAAAGCCTTATATAAGTTTTTTTATAGGTTTTATAGTTTCTATGATTGGAATTACTATATTAAGCTTCAACGGACAAGCCGAACTTAAATTAAATCCTTTGGGAGATATTTTAGCGGTTGTATCAAGTATAGGTTGGGGACTTTATTCGGTAATAATTAAAAAAATTACGGATATGAAATACGACATTATTTTATATACAAGAAGGGTAATATTTTACGGAATAATATTTATGTTGCCTTCTTTTTTATTTTTAGATTTTAATCCTAATTTAATGGCATTTAAAAATCCAGTGACTCTATTTAATATGATATTTGTTGCTACTTTTGCTTCTGGTATTTGTTTTATAATATGGAATAAGGCTACCGATTTAATAGGAGCGATTAAAACCAATATATATGTTTACTTAACGCCCGTAATAACTATATTCGTTTCAATAATAGTATTGAAAGAACATATAACCCTAATCGCTGTTTTAGGAGTGGCATTAACTTTAGCTGGAGTAATAATCTCGGAGTTAAGAAAATAATTTTTATAAATCTATTTAAAAAATTATTTTTCGGTAGATTCGATTATCTTCTTCAATTCCGCCCAGTCTTCAAAAGCTCTCGAAACCAAATCATCGTTCAATATTACGCCAAAATACTGATAATGCTTTATGTAGTCGACTCCATCGCTTTCTATACATTTAAGCCTTATAGACTGACGATATAAACTCTTATTGGCAAAACTGATTATAATATCTTTTTTGTCATACATTCTAGTTATATCTGTCATTTCTATACATTTTAATAATTTGACTAAAGTGTCCGATAACGCCATAAGTATATCGAATCTCTCATAACCGAGATATTCGCCGAATTTGAGTTTATAAATGCTGTCAAATTCAGCAACCGTAAGTTTATACATATTTTGTATATCAAATACTGAATTAATCATATCACAACCCTCCGATAACAATTGTAGCATATATAAGAATATATTGCAAATTTATTATTGATAAAATTTTTTAATTATTTATAATGTTAAACGATTTTAATATTATTTATTTTATTAAGGAAAAATTTTTATGAATATTTTTTGTTTTACCAATAAAGGCTCAAATTCAAAAATAAATAACGACACGATATTATTTGTGAGCGAATCAATTTCTGGAAATCCTATAATAATAAACGAACAAAATAATTATAGCCATTTTATTAATTCAATCGAAGGTTCTGCGGTAGGATTAGTGGCGGACGGTTTGGGAGATACTTTTGCTTCAAGATTAGCCGTTCAAACATATAACGAAAATTTTTTAGATTTAATCGAAATTGTCGGAGAGCGGGAAGCGGTAAACTGGATAATGCATAATTTTATCAAACTCGAAGTTAATGCGGCAAGAGAATCGGCGGATGATAAAAATAAAGCTATGTCGGGCGCTTCGATAGCGGGAATATTATATCATAAATTCGCTGGCGTTTTTGTTTTTCATGCGGGAGACTCAAAAGTTTTTGCGGTAGATAAAGATAAAGCGATTCAAATAACGAAGGACCATATTAACGGATATGTTTTGGAAAATTGCGCGTGCGCTGGCGGAGGACATTATATTTCTATAGAAGGCTCAAGAAGAAATAAAAATCATGATTATTTTATCGCCACAAATTCTATGTGCGAACTTTTATCAAAAAAATATTCTTCGGCAGAGGAAGGAGTTTATAATATAATGAAATTAAATAATGCGGAAGAGTCAATAAACGAATTAAAAAAACTGTCCGAAAATTACGGAGATAATATTACCGCTTTGGGATTAATGAACATGTTTGAATAAAAATTATAAAAACTCGCTCGCTTAACTAAAAAAAATAATAATTCAATAATCAAATATTTAAGGCTATTATAATTTTTTAATAATAGCCTTTTTATAAATAACTCAATTAA
>NZ_JBNMIZ010000233.1:0-3941 GCF_050873525.1 Brachyspira sp.
ATATAAGTCAACTAAAATGCTTGACAATTTTAGTTTTTTATTATACTATTACTAATATAATTTATAAAAGAGGAGGTGATTTATAATGCCTAATTTAATAAAAACAGGCGAAAAATGCCAACAAGGTGGGATATATTCATGCGTAAAAGATAATGAGCAAATATCTCTTGGTTTAAATAATACATGCCCACCTTGTCCAAAATGTAAAAAGGCTTCTTCATTTAGATTAATTAAATCATCAAATTAATAAAATGAAGTAAACAGGGTTTATTATATATTTTATAATAAACCCTGTAAATATTTAATTTCCATTTTCAATAATTTTTCTCTCATTATCATTAATATCATATAATCTATACACGGCTTTATTTATTTTATTTTGCAAATCTGTTATATCATTTTTTTCATTTTCTTTTTTTATAGCAATGCATTCGCATACTAATTTTTCTATAGTTATTGTATCTTTATTGTTAACATTTGGAAAAGGTAATCTATTTATCTCATAATTATTTACATTTTGATTTGTGCTTCTTGCGTTAAAAAGCCAATTAATTAAAGACGAATTCAAAATTCCTAATAAAAATTCATAACTAATATTTACATTATCTTTTATAATTAAATAATTTGCACTATTAGCTAGAGCATAATTTTTTGGTATTATAGTAGCAATAATTCTATACTTATCATCCATTCCCGTAATTCCTTGAAAAGCAATTCTTTCCAAATTATAATGAAAAATTTTACTACCCTTTTTTATATCATTTAAATATCTTTTTCTATCATAATATTCTGGAACGGTTCTTTGACTTGGATTATTTGCAATATAATATTTTTGGATATTAGCTCCAACAAGAAATTTTTCTTTATTTTTATTTTCAGTAAAATATTTTTTAGCAAATGATACATTTAATTCTCCTTCATAAGTATCAGCTATACAACCTATTTTTTTATTATTTTTATAGCATTTAATAAATATAGGTATTTCTTCATTATTGAGGTTCAGAATGTCCATATTTTCGCTATCTATAGACATAATTATATTTTTATTTATATTTGCTTCTTTCTTTTTTGTTTTCATTCTATCAGAGTAAATCTCTAAAATAAAATTATTATTTTTCGCTATTGTCTTTTGTGTTAAAAGTATCATTACTGAAATTTTAGCGTTTTTAAAAATTCTTTTATTTTTATTATCTCTTTCTGGGAAAGAAAGTAATTTATAAATAGATGTGTTATCAATATAAAATTTTCTTACTTCTTTAGCGGCATCATCGGCTAAAAAAGAATTTTGAAATATTTCGCATATAATACCTAAATCTTTACATTGGGTATAAGAAAATAATAAAAATACTTCATAAGCATTAATTTTCCTTACGCATGCCAATTTATATAGGTCATTATTTCTAAAAAATTTTATATTTTCCGTATGCTTTTTATTATTAAATCTATAATACGGTGGATTTGCTATAACTATATCAAATTTATCTTTTATACCAAATTGAATTTGAGGATTAAAAAACATTGCGGTATAATTATCAAAAGGATTCCAAGATAAAAATTTTTCCTTATCTTTCGCTTCCAAATAATCATTATTAACTATAAAGTCTCTCAATTCTTCAAATCTATGTTTTATATTATTCTTATCTTTTTCGGACGAAGAATTAAAATAATCTTCCGATATTGATTTTATTTTTTCTACTATTCCGTCAACATACATTGAATTAAAAGATTGTTGAGCATCCTTTTTTACTTCAAGTGGTATAAGGCTATTTGCCGAAATAAAATTAAATTCCAAATTCGGTAAAGGCTTTATTCCCAAATTATCTTCTCTTTCGTTTTTCTCTTCTTCCACAATCAATGACAAAAAAGCTCGAAGCCTGCTAATTTCTATCGCTATCGGCTGAATGTCCACGCCGTGAATCATATTTTGCAATATATACAATTTATAAGCGTAATCAAATTTTTTCGATTCATAAAGTTTTTCAAATTCAATTTTTGCCTGTCCTTTGATATTTTTAAGCAACAATTTTTTATAAAATTCATGATTTGGGTCTAATTTATCTATAATCATAAAAACTCTTTGCAATATTCCGATTGGAAAAGCTCCGCTACCACAAGCTGGGTCTAATATTTTTATTTCATGTAAAACTGATAATAACTCCTCTATTTCTTTTTTACTTAATTTTGTATCTTCATTAGGATTAAATATTTTTTCTATTTCTTTTTCGCTAATATTTTTAGTATTATTTTGTAGAGATAGTCTTATACTTTCTTTAACCATATAATCTACTATCTCTCTTGGCGTATAGAATGTTGAATTACCTATATCAAAATTTTCATTAGTATCTATTGCTACAAGAAGATTTTCAAATATTCTTCCGAGCATTTCGGGGTCTATAGAAATTTCAATATCGAATGGCGTGCTTTCATCTACCGTAAAATTGTAAAGGCTAAAAAATTCGAACAATTCTTTTATTATTTCGTTGTCAATCGTTTTTACTTTGTCATCGTCTTTTTGTTTTGCAAATAATCCGCCGTTCAAAAATGGAATTTGTTTTTCGTATTTTTTAATTATTTTGCTTATAATTTTTCTTTCGTCCATTTTCGCGTTCAAAACATTAAAAAATAATTCTTCCAAAACTTCCTCATAATAATTATTTTTTACTTCTTCAAATATTGGCGAGTCAAAAATTTCTTTCGGAATCAAATCTTTCTCTCTCAAAAACCAGCAAAAAAGCGTCCTTCCCAAAAACCTTAAACTAAATTCCTTTGCAGAGGTTTCATTCGCTGAAAGCGGGCTTTTGCCTTTAAAATTATTCAAAACATCTTTATAAATCTTATCAAACAATTTTTTAATTCCGTTATAAAATTCTTCATTGACGGGTTCTACGCTAAAAGCCTCTTCGATTTTCTTCACTGTCGTAAAAGCGTCTTTTGTGAGTCTGCTTGCCGCCGTTTTTACTTTCGCTCCTTCGCCGAGTAAATAAGTGAATCTTTTCGGGTTGCTCAAATCTTTTTCAATATCAAAATTTTCGTCCACTTTTTTATCATATTTCACATAAGAAATTCTATATTTCCCAATTTCGTCCGAATCATTAGAATATAAAATAAAAAATATTCCTTTCCCATAAGACTTTCCAACTCCTGTCCTTATAACATCCGTGCATATTTTAGAGATTTTTACTCTTGTCGTTAATTTTGTATTTTTAATTTTAATTTCGTAAACTCCAATCTCTTCGTCAATATTTAAATTGCCAAGCCAAACAATCGCATCCCCGCTCGAATTATCCAAACAGTCGCTATATTTTTCAATTATATTTTCTTCAATCGGAATAACGCCAACATTATAATTAAATCTCTCCCCAAAATATTTAATCCAATCTTCCCGTTTATATCCAAAATCAAATCTCATTTTCTCCCCGCAATTTATAATTTCTCAACTTCTTCAATACTCAATCCCGTTGCCTTACTTATAGATGCATTATCCATATTCATTTGTTTCAAGGTTTTTGCTATAGCATAATTTCGTTCTTTTATCCCTTCGAGTTTTCCCTCTTTTATCCCTTCGAGTTTTCCCTCTTTTATCCCTTCAAGTTTTCCTTCTTTTATTCCTTCTTCTCTCTCTGTTAATAATTCTGCCTTATGGAAATAGCCTTCCCATTCTTTTTTTCGATAGGCGTTTATTAATGGGTCGCTTTCAATGAAACTCTGACATCTCTTTTCTACTTCTTCAAAAATATTATTCTCTTTTATTAAATTTGACATATTCTCTCCTTTAAAAAATTTTATCCAAGTATTTAATTTTTCCTTACTAATATTATTTATATCAAACTTCGGTAATTCAATATAATGCAACATGCAATGGTCGGTTAATATTTTATTATGATTAATTTCTTTTAATAAATAACATGAATGAAAATCTTTTATATCGTTAAATATTGTAA
>NZ_JBNMIZ010000234.1:0-3938 GCF_050873525.1 Brachyspira sp.
ATCAATACATCTTTTTAAATATTTTTCAACATTATAAACTGGAACTATTATACTGATTTCCGGATTCATTCCCCTTTTTCCTCTCTATAATTTCTTAAATTTAGGAACTATTCTTTCCTCATACTCACTTATTGGTGGTAACCAATTAAATATTTTTAATTTTTTAATTAAAAATATTCTAAAAAAATTTTATCGTTATTACAAAATAAAAACTATCATTGAACTTTACTTTTTAATCGTCATTGCGAGCGATAGCGTGGCAATCCAAACAAAAAAATAACTTTTTTATTTGTGGATTACTTCGGTTTTTTGCCTACGGCGTCAAAACCTCGTAATGACGAAAAACGCATGTCATTGCGAGGCATTGAAAATGCCGAAGCAATCCAAACAAAGTGGATTACTTGACATTGTCCGACTTCACTCTGTGTGCCGTTGGCAAGTCGCTGGCTATCGCTCGTTCCCTACAGGACGCCTACGGCGAATGACAAAAAACGCATGTCATTGCGAGGACAAAGTCTGAAGCAATCCACTATTAATAGAGTTAAATTTTAAAATAAAATTTCACCAAACATTTATTTTATTTTTTATTAAAAAATTTTGTTAAATCTTTTCAAATATTAAGAAAGCTCATAAATCGTAATATCCTCAAAATCTGACATAAAATCTCTTATAAAAATATCCTTCGTAAAAATCACTACGGGAATATTATAATTTTTGGAATATTCTTTTATAAACAATAAAGCCTCTTTTGTTCGGTTATTGTCGAAAGTTATAAACGGGTCGTCAAGCAGTATAAATCTTCCCGCTTGATGAATTTTCGTAAGTATCGAAAGACGCATTGCTATATAAACGGCGTCCTTTGTGGCGGAAGATAAAAGTTCGACATTTCGCATTTCATTTTGTTTATCTTCGACTGCAATTTTATCTTTATCGAATCCCGACATTATTATTCCTTCGTTCGATAAATTTTTTCCCGTGATATGATTGTATAAAACTTTTGCCTCGTTAGAAAGCGAATGAAATATATCGTCATTTTTTTTATTTATATTCAAAAGCATTTCTTCCAATAATTTCAAAGCCTTTCTTCTTTTATTCAAATTAATTATTTCTTCTTTTATTTGCGCCAATTTGCTTTCAAAATTGATTATATCGGCATGAATATTATCGGAGTTATTAAGTTCGCCTTCGATATACGAAATATTATTTTTTATTTTATTTATTTCTTCTTTTAAAATATTTATTTCCGCTTCAAAATTTTTTAAGTCGTTTTCTATTTTTTTAATTTCCATTTCGTTATAATCGTTAGGATTGACTCCTTTGTCGTCAAGTTCTTTCAATATTCTTATGCAATCCGTTTCGAGCAATTCTATATTTTTAAATCCTAATCTTCTGGCTTCTGCGATTAATTTTTTATAATTTTCTTCGTTTTCTTTAAGTAATAAATCGTAATTATATTTTATCTCATAATATTCTTCTTTATTTTTTACTTTCAATTTATCGAAAAGTCGAGAGAGCAAATTATTTTCATTTTCAAATTCTTTTAAATTATTTTCAAGTTCAAAATCATAATTTTCAATTTCTTCGTTATTATTTTCCGTCATTATGATTTCAATTCTGGCAAGTTCTTTATTTAAAATATCTTTCAAAATTAAAATATTCGTTTCTTCAATATTTAATTCGGGCAAACTTTCCAATATCTCTTTTACAGATTTAGAATTTTTATTTTGTTTAATAAGATTTTCTTTAACAAACATAAAAGGAATTATTGGAAGAATTATAACAAGCCATAAAGGATTTTTGAAATATAAAGCTAGCAAAGAAGAAGTAAAAGCGACTGTTATAAAAAATATTATTTTTGGAATTTTTTTATTTTTTTGAATCGATTCCTCAATTTTTTTTAAAGCGTTTTCTATTCTTATTTTTACGCTTTCGTAATCAGTTTTTCGTTTTTCTTTTTCGTCCGCCGATTTTTTCAAAGCCTCGATTTTTCCGTTTATATAAGAAATATTGGTTTTTAATTCTTCAATTTTTTTTGTTCTTCCGTTTATTTCGCTGGAATAATCGTTTTTAAAAATTATATTCTTACTTAAAAAATCGTCCGCTTTATTAAAATCGTTTATTTGTTTTAATAGATTTAATTTTATATTTTTTGTCTCCGATTCTTTTTTTGATTTCATTAAAGAATATAATTTTTTTTGTTCTTCAATTTTTTCTTTTAAAATATTTTCATGCAAAAATAAATTTTCTTTCAACTCTTTCAAATTGTCTTTTTTATTAACGGAAGTTTTTATTTTATGATATAAATTATTCAATATCTTATCAATTTCATTTTTTTCATTTTCCAAAATATTTAATCTATAAAAAATCGAATTTTGAGCTTTCCCAGAATATTCGGCTTTTATTTCCGAAACCATTTTTCCAATATCAATATCCGAAGAAAATAATTTTTTCTTTATTTCGCTTTCCCAGTCTTTAGAATCTTTTTTGCTGTCCGACATTTCAAAAATTATTTCGCTCTGCCTTATCGCGTATAAATTATTATAAGATTGAGGATGGAGTTTTAAATTATCTGGAATTTTTGGCTCTGAAGAAATTTCTATATCGTTTCCGTATCTTAATTTTATTTGTTTTGAAAACGCGCTTACTCTTTTATTTTCCGAAAATAGTAACATAAGCGAATCGAATATTGTAGTTTTTCCAGATTCGTTTTCTCCGTAAAATAAAGTAATTCCGTCCGATATTTTAAAAGACTGATTTTTAAATTTTCCGAATTTATTTAATTTTAAAATCATATATTCCCGCTTAATTTTTATTTTTTATTTTTCTATTTTTTATTTTGTAATGCCAAAGAAATTTTTTCAATTCCGATTCTTTTTGCAAGTTCGATAATTTCTAAATCTTCCTCGCTGTCGCTTTTAAATTCAAGATTATCTGCTACAAATAAAAATTCTTTTATTATATTTTCGTTTAATGCATTTTCAAGAAAAAATAAATTAGAATTTTTTATGTTTATCTCTTGCACAAATTCAAAATATTTATTTATAATTTCTTTCTTTTTTATTTCAAGTTGAATTTCGTCTTCGATAATTCCGTAAACATTAATATCGATTATATCTTTATCGCTCCAATTTTTAGATATAATTTCAATTTTAGATTCCATATCGGCTACATTTAAATCGTAAATTCTATATTCTCCCGCAGATTTTAAATCGATATAATTTTTAGTTATAGAATTGTTGTCTATATTCAAAGCCAAACATTTTCTAATTCCCGTTTCCGATTTACTTTTTCTCCAAACTCGCGCCGAACCAGAATATATTATATTTATGTTTTCAATATTTATTTCCATCTGTTTGTGAATATGTCCTATTACGGCAAGATTAGGATTAACTTTTTTAATTATTTCTATCGGTATAAATGCGGATTCTTCATTTTCTTCAATCGCCCATAAAGTTCCTTCGACTATTCCATGCCCGAAAAATATTCTGTTTTTTTCTTTTAGGTTTTCTATTTTTTTAATAAAATCGTTATCAATATTATAATTTTCATTGTAGGCAATGGCGACTATATCTAAATTTTCCATATTGATAAAATCTGCATTTTCTATTATTTTTATGTTATCGGCGAATTTCAATTTGCTTAAATTTATTCCTCCAGATTTTAAATATTCATGATTTCCTTTGAGCAGATAAATATTTTTATTATAGATTTCAGATTTTTTTGAAAATTCTTCTTTAAGTTTTTCCGCATCCTCGAATGTATTGAAAGTGTCTCCGAGTAAAAATAAAGCGTCATAGTTTTTTGCATTTTCTAAAATTTCTTCAAACACGGAAAAAGAATAAGATTTTTCCGAAGCGCTTAAATGCAAATCCGATGCGATTAATATTTTTGGCATAATAAAATTTCTCTAATTATTTATTTTTTATTTTGTTTATTTA
>NZ_JBNMIZ010000235.1:0-3901 GCF_050873525.1 Brachyspira sp.
AAATCTATATATCAATTCCGCAATAACGAATATAAGAAAAATCAAACCTAAAAACAGCCAAGATTTTATAGTTCTTCTTCTGGTTTCTCTTTTATTAAATTCTCTATTAAAAGGGTCGTTATCCGCAGTCATAAATAATCAAACCTTTTTCAAATATTTTTGAGTGTCAACCGCAACCGCAGCTATTATTATCGCTCCTTTGATTATATATTGCATGTAAGGAGAGATGCCGACAAAAGACATGCCGTAGTTTATAACCTGAAATATTAAAACGCCCGAAACTATTCCCAAAATAGAACCGATACCGCCCGAAAAAGAAACTCCTCCGACAACGCAAGCTGCTATAGCGTCAAGTTCGTAGCCGTTTCCCAAATTGTTTGTAGCCGAACCGACACGCGCAACTTCCAAAGAACCAGCTATGCCGTATAAAGCGCCCGCCATAGTATAGACAATCATTAAAGTTAAAGGAATATTTACGCCCGAAACGGCAGCCGCTTCTGGATTTCCTCCAACGGCAAAAATATTTTTTCCAAGTTTTGTTTTATTCCATATAACCCACATTATAAAAGTTATTATGACGGCAAATATTATCAAATATGAAATCGTCCAACTTCCGATTTTTATTCCGCCTTGAGCCAAATTCGTAAATCTCGGGTCGAGTCCGCCGATTGGCTGCGCTCCGTAAGGAGGTCGGTCAAAATAAGTGCTTGTCACGCCGTAAAGAATGAGCTGCATTCCCAAAGTGGCGATAAAAGGCGTCACATACAATTTTGAAATTATTATTCCGTTTATTAGCCCGAAAACCATAAGTATAATCATAACCAAAAGTATTGGAAGTATAACGGGAAGCAACGGCAAATTAGGATACATTCTTGTCGGATTATCGAGCGACTGAAGTAAAGACGCGCTCACAACTGCCGCAAGTCCAACCGCCCTGCCCGCTCCGAGGTCGTTTCCTTGAGTTACGAGCAAAGTTCCTATTCCTACCGCGATAATCATACGAGTCGAGGCTTGAGCGAATATATTTAAGAAATTGCTTAACCTGAAAAAAGAAGGTTCTTTGATTATAATACCGATTAGTATTATAAGAAGAGCCGCAAATATCGCGTTATTCAATATAAAAGTTTTGATTGTTTTAAGATTAGATTTTTCCGACATAATATTTTCCTTAATCGTTTTATTTTTTGTTTTTTTATTTTTAATTATTTATTTAAATTATAAAATTTAAATCATAAATATTTAGCGGATAGAGACATTATCTCTTCCTGATTAGTCTCTTTCGTTTCCACTATACCAGCAACTTTTCCGTTACTCATAACCATTATTCTATCGGTTATACCCAATAATTCTGGCATTTCCGAGCTAACCATAATAATAGTTTTTCCTTCCGTAGCCAAATCTATAATCAATTTATAAATATCGTATTTTGCGCCGACATCGATTCCGCGCGTAGGTTCGTCAAGCATCAAAATATCTGGCGCGCTTAAAAGCCATCTTCCAAGAATAACTTTCTGCTGATTTCCTCCCGATAACGACTGTATCATAGTTTTTTCCGAAGGAGTTTTTACCTGCATGCTGTCGATTACCCACATAGTATCTTCATGCATTTTTCTATTATTCAAAAATCCGAAATTGCCTTTATAATTGTCGATATTCGCTATTATAGAATTAAAATTAATCGAAAGCATGGCAAATATTCCCGTCTGTCTTCTCTCTTCCGTAACAAGCGCAAAACCATGCTTTATCGCTTTTCTCGTGGTATTATTTTTTATCGTCATATCTCTTTTGACTATCTGCCCGCTCGATAATGTTCGCATACCGAAAATGCTTTCAAGTATTTCCGTTCTTTTAGCTCCGACTAATCCAGCGATTCCGAATATTTCGCCCTTTCGCACATTAAAATTGACATCGGTTAATGAAGGCTGATAATACGCTGTAAAATTTTTAATCTCTAAAATATTTTCCGATGGAGTATTCGTTTTTGGAGGAAATCTATTCGTTAAATCTCGCCCAACCATTTGTTTAATTATAATATCTGTAGTTAAATCTTTTGACGGAGTAGTTGCCACATATTTTCCGTCTCGCATTATCGTCACTTCGTCCGATATTTGAAGTATCTCTTCCATTTTATGAGAGATATAAATCATTCCAACGCCTCTGCTTTGAAGTTTTCTTATAATTTTGAATAATTTTGCAACTTCTTTTTCGGTAAGCGAACTTGTCGGTTCGTCAAGCACCAATATTTTAGAATTGTAAGAAACCGCTTTTGCTATTTCAACCATTTGCATTTCGGATACGGACAAAGTATTTACTTTAGTTTTAGGATTCAACGGAATTTCCAAATCGTCAAAAATTTCTTTAGTGGCATCGAACATCTTTTTTTCGTCAACCATAAATAATTTAGTCGGATATTTTCCAAGCCAGATATTATCGGCAATACTTCTCTGTCTCACTTGATTTAATTCCTGATGCACCATAGCCACGCCGTTATTTAAAGCCTGTTTCGGAGATGTAAAATTAACTTCTTTTCCGTCTAAAAATATCTCTCCGCTGTCTTTATGATAAATTCCAAATAAACATTTCATTAAAGTCGATTTTCCCGCTCCGTTTTCTCCCATAAGCGCCACAACTTCGCCCTCTTTTACGGTTAATTGAGCGTTATCCAAAGCCTTAACGCCGGGAAACTGTTTGGAAATATTTTTCATTTCAAGAATGACTTTTTTATCATCGCTCATAAATTATTTTCCTTCTAATATACTAATATTTAAATCTTATAAAATATAAAAAATGGGGATATTAAAAAATTTAATACCCCCAAAAGTTATGAGAATTTATTTATAAGTATTTTCTGCCACTTCTATATTGTCTATAGTTATAGGAACATAAGGAACTCTAACCGCTTTAACTTCGTCCAATGTCCATTCCGTGCCTTCCAAAGGTTCTTTTCCAGCCGAAACATTTAAAGACAAATCTACAACGGCTTTTGCCTGATTTAATGCATCGTTAAGAACAGTTCCTACAACCGAGCCTTTTTTGATTTCGTTTAACATATCGGGAATAGCGTCAACTCCAACTATTGGAATAAATTTATTATTGTCGCCTTGATTATAACCTAAAGCCTGAATGGATTGCAAAGCGCCCAAAGCCATAGCGTCATTATTTGAGAATATGAATTCTATTCTGTCGCCATGTTTTTGCATCCAAGCGTCAATTATATCTTTCGCTCTCGCCGTATCCCAATTCGCGTTTTGTTCTTCCAATCTTTGAACTTGAATTCCGTTTTCGGTTATATATTTCGTTACATGCGAAGTTCTAGCTTCCGCATCGGGGTGACCTGGTTCGCCTTTTATCAAAACATATTGTATAACGCCGTCTCCGTTTTTGTCCCAAGAAGGATTAGCTCTCCAAGTATTTACGACAACCTGCCCTTGCATATCTCCCGATTCTTCGCTTTTAGTTCCCACATACCAAGTTTTATCATAACTGCTCATAGCTTGCGGGCTTGCTTCTTTATTGAAAAATATTACAGGCATATCTTTCGCTTTCGCTTTATCGATTATCGTTTGAGCCGCTTGAGGGTCTACCAAATTAATCGCCAAAGCTTTAACTTCTTTGTTTAGCATAACATCCACTTGGTCGTTCTGCTGAGCCTGATTGTTTTGGGAATCGTTCATTATTAAATTGGCTTTTCCCGAAGTAAAACTTTCAATATTCCTTCTAACGAAAGACATAAAATTGTCATCGTATCGGTATATTGTAACTCCGATAGTCGGCGCGTCCGCACTAACGGTAGTTCCGCTATTGTCTCCGCATGACATTAACATAACGGAGGATATTATAAGCGCTGCGCTTATAATAAAGATTGAAGATTTTCTCATGATTTTTTCTCCTTGAAAATAAA
>NZ_JBNMIZ010000236.1:0-3884 GCF_050873525.1 Brachyspira sp.
ATTTTATCGTTGTAAAAAAATTAGAAATATTTTATATTATGCTTATATAAAAATTTTTAATCAAACTTTATATAAACATATTTGGGAAGAATTATTTACCGAATTTGCTTTAAATAAAGATAGTCTATCTAGCATAATTGTAAAAACTACAAATGGAGATATTTTTTTAGGTTCTCCATATTTGATAAGTTATAATTCTAACGATAGAGCAATTTCTTTTTCGGAATTATATAAATTAAACGATAAAAATGAATTTGAATTAATTATAAGTTATGACAATACGAATACGACTAATAATTTATTTTATATAAAAGATAGTTCCATAGAGTATTTATATATAATCAATAACGATAAAATAGCAAACAATTTGAAATATAAATTAAGATAATAAATTTTAAATAATTATAGCTAAAAAGTTAAATTAAAATTTCATTAAATAATAGGTAAATTCATTTTTGAGGGCGCTTGTTTTTATTAGTCTCTTTAAGATACTAATTTTGTAATATATTTCTTTTAACTAACTATAGCGGATTTTTTATATTTTAAATTATAATTTTTTGATTTCTTCAATGCTTAATCCAGTGGCTTTGCTTATTGAGGCGTTGTCCATGTTCATTTGTTTTAGGGTTTTGGCTATTGTATAATTGCGTTCTTTTATGCCTTCTTTTCTTCCAATCCTTCTTTCTTCCGCAAGCATTATTTGTTTACCGTATTGATAGACTTCTTTTTTCTCATATTCAGACATCATTAATTGATTTCTTATAAAATTGTTATATCGCTTGTGCGCTTCTTCCATTATAGGTTTTTCTTTTACTATTTCTGACATATAATCCTCCATATTTTTTGTAGTGAAAAATCCAAGCCAACAGTTCAAGTCTTTTGGCAGGTTATTATCTTTGAATTTAAATTTCTTTAATTCTATCATGTGTATTTGCAAATGGTCGGTTAGCAGTCTTGAATTTTTTGTATCATAAATCATGTAACAGCTATGCACATTATTTCCTTTTTTATTCAAATTAAAATTAAGAAGGTTGATACTTATCACAGGATTTAATTCCTCATATTGTTCGCCTTTCTTTAAAAGCTTGCTATAATTCATAGCCCAATAATATAATATTCTTTCTGGGAATCTGGAATTTCCCGATAATTGAACTTCAATAATTACAACAGTTCCGTTTTTCGTAATACACTTAACATCTACAATAGTTTCTTTATCCTTATAATTACTTTTTAAATTAAACGGATTTAATATTTCAACGGCTTTAAAAGTTTTCATGTCTGCGCTAATCATAACGGCATTGATAAAATCGAGGAGAACTTTTTCGCCGCCTTTATCGGTAAAGAAATACCGAACAAAACAATCGTTTAATGCATTAAATGGCTTATTGTTCATAAGGATATTATAACAGAATAATTTTATTTGTCAAAGAGATTTAATAATTTTTTAGTTTTTGATATGTTGCGAATGTGGGACGCTGTTTTTTGTATAAAATAAAAAAGTTGACGGAGTAATTTTGAGTGACCAAATTAAAAGCCTCGATTTCAAATTAAGAAAAATTAAATTCTGCGATAAAATAGACGACAAAACTTTTGGAATTGTTATTAAAAATTTCAAATTGAATTTTTGCCAAACGAATAAATACGTTTAAAAATTTAAATGCATAACAAAATAATAAATAAAATTATAAAGATTAAATGGAATGCATAATTTATGTATTCCATTTTTATTTTAATTATTTTAACAGTTGACAAAAAATTAAAATATAATACAAGTTTAATCAATAGGGGAGCTTTAAAAGGCTGAGAGGAAATTAAATATTTCGACCCTTATAACCTGTTTGGGTAATGCCAGCGTAGGGAATCACTCTCATATTATAATTATAAAAAATAAATAAAATGAGATTCTTTTCTAAAGTTGGTCTTGTTTTATTTATTAATTTTATCAAATCATAAATCAAAACAAGATTAATTCACATTTCAAACGGTTATAAAAATCAAATTTAATTAATTATTTTTTAAAGGAGTTTTTTATGACTTACAAATTTTTTACAAAAACTTTAATATTATTATTGCTGCTCTCGTCTTGCAATAATATTAGAAAAAATATTGGAGACGAGATAACGGTAAATTTGGAGTATGAGCTAAAAACTATAGACCCGACTTTGAATAACAGTTCTTACGGGTTTATATACATTAATCATGCTTTCGAGGGTTTGCTAAATAAAGACACGAATAATAATATAATCGAAGGCGTTGCGGATAAATGGGAGATAAGCAGAGACAATTTGAAATATACTTTCCATTTAAGAGACGATGCAAAATGGAGCGATGGCAAAAAAGTGACGGCGGGAGATTTTTTATATTCTTTCAGAAGAGCGGTTGACCCAGAAACTGCCTCTCCGATGTCATATTTGATGGAATATATAAAAAACGCTAAAGATATAACTAAAGGATTAAAACCCGTTGAATCTTTGGGAGTTATCGCCGCAGACGAAAATACTTTAATAATAGAATTGGAAGCTCCGACTTTATATTTTTTGGATATTGTCGCTTCGGGCGGAGTATATGTTCCGATTAGAGAGGATATTATAGAAACCTACGGCGATGATTGGACTTGGAATCCCGAAACTTATATTGGAAACGGCGCTTATAAAATGGTTGAAAGAAAACCAGATGAATTGATAGCTTTTGAAATCAATACGAATTATTGGAATTATAAAAATCAAGTTGCAAAAAGAATCGATTTTGTATTGATGGCTGACGAATACATAGCTTTAAATTCCGTTAGAACGGGAAATGTCGATTTTTCTATAACCGCTCCTCCAATAGGCGAGATTGACAATTTGATTAAAGACGGACTTATGGCGGTAAGCGATATTATAGGATGCTATTATATCGATGTGAATACTAAAGATAAAGCTTTATCCGATAAGAGAGTGAGAAAGGCTTTATCTCTTGCGATAGACAGAAATTATATAGTAGAGAATATCGGGCATGGAAAATTAATCGCTACGGGCGGATTCGTTCCACCTGTCGTAAAAGGTTTGAATAAATCTTTCAGAGAAGAGAGCGGAGATTATATAGATATTAATAATCATGCGAAAAATATCGAAGAGGCAAAAAGATTGATGGCGGAAGCGGGCTATCCGAACGGAGAGAATTTTCCTCCTATAGAAATAAATGTCGGCGCGGGATTTTATACAACGGTAATGGAAGCCGTGCAAGTTATGTGGAAAAATAATTTAAATGTCGATTTGAGATTGAGAACGGTTGAATCAAAAATAAGTCTGCCTTTAAGACAAGCTGGAAATTATCAAATGGTTAGGGCTAGCTGGACGGGAGATTATAACGACCCTTTGACTATGCTTCAAATAATGACAAGCGACAGCGATTTTAATTACGGCGGATTTTCCAACGAAAGATACGACAGTTTAATAGAATACGCTCGAACCTCGACTGACGCCGAAAAAAGAATGGAGGCTTTAAGAGAAGCGGAAGCTATTTTATTTGACGAAGTTCCGATTATACCTTTTATATACAGAACGGATTTTTTGGTTGTGAGTCCGAAACTTAAAAATTATATTGACGAACCTTTGGGAAGATATAGATTCAATTACGCTTATATTGAGAAGTAGTGGAGATAATTTAATAAACGGCGAGCTTTCATTTTATATTTTTTTTAATGGAAGCTCGCTGTTATTAAATTTATATTACTTCGATTTATACGGATTGCTTCGCATTTTTGCAAATACTCGCAATGACGGTTTAGTAAGAACACGCAATGATAATAAAAATAAAGTTTTCAATGACAATTTTAATAAAATAATAATTAAATTATGTTAACTTCATTTGTAAATTCACTTCTATTATTCATAATTTTATAC